>NZ_CP024768.1:2641524-2982644 GCF_011395035.1 Pantoea cypripedii | reverse complement strand
TTAACTCACTGGAAGGGCGTCGCGCTAACCCGCGTTCCAAACCCCCGTTCCCGGCCAGTGCTGGCGTCTGGGGCAAACCGACCTGTGTAAACAACGTCGAGACCCTGTCGAATGTACCGGCCATCTTCCTCAATGGGGTGGAGTGGTACAAGAACATCTCTAAAAGTGACGATACCGGCACCAAAATGATGGGCTTCTCGGGGCGCGTGAAAAACCCGGGCGTCTGGGAACTGCCGTTCGGTATCACTGCGCGCGAGATCCTGGAAGATTATGCCGGTGGCATGCGTGATGGCCTGAAGTTCAAAGCCTGGCAACCAGGCGGCGCAGGCACTGACTTCCTCACCGATCAACACCTCGACCTGCCGATGGAATTTGCCAGCATTGGTAAAGCCGGTAGCCGTCTGGGGACCGCGCTGGCGATGGCAGTTGACCATGAGATCAACATGGTGTCGCTGGTGCGTAATCTGGAAGAGTTCTTTGCCCGCGAATCCTGCGGCTGGTGTACGCCATGCCGTGATGGTCTGCCGTGGAGCGTGAAGATCCTGCGTGCGCTGGAGCAGAAACAAGGTCAGCCGGGTGATATCGAAACCCTGCAACAGCTTTGTCGCCAGCTTGGCCCAGGTAAAACCTTCTGTGCCCATGCGCCTGGCGCGGTAGAGCCGTTGCAAAGTGCCATTAAATATTTCCGTGAAGAGTTTGAAGCTGGCATTGCGCCGCAGGTGTTTGGCAATACCCGTGCCATCGGCGGTATCCAGCCGAACCTGCTGAAAGCGCGCTGGTAATCAGCCGCCGTACACGGATTACCCGGCGCGACAGCCTCGCGCGGGGAAAGAAATAGATGTTTAACGCTCGTCCCCGGACGGGCCTTACGGAAGCATATTCACTATGGCTACTATCCATGTAGACGGTAAAGAGTATGAAGTGAACGGGTCAGACAACCTGCTACAGGCTTGTCTGTCTCTGGGCCTTGATATTCCTTATTTTTGCTGGCATCCGGCGCTGGGAAGCGTAGGTGCCTGTCGCCAGTGCGCGGTTAAGCAATTCCAGAATGCCGAAGATACCCGCGGTCGCCTTGTCATGTCATGCATGACGCCCGCAATGGACGGCACCTTTATTTCCATCGACGATGGCGAAGCGAAAGAGTTTCGTGAAAGCGTGGTGGAATGGCTGATGACCAACCACCCGCATGACTGTCCGGTGTGCGAAGAGGGCGGTAACTGCCACTTGCAGGATATGACGGTAATGACGGGCCACAGCTTCCGTCGCTATCGCTTCACCAAACGTACTCACCAGAATCAGGATCTCGGCCCCTTCATTTCTCATGAAATGAACCGCTGTATCGCCTGTTATCGCTGTGTGCGTTACTACAAAGATTATGCCGATGGCACAGATCTCGGCGTCTATGGCGCGCATGACAACGTCTACTTTGGTCGTCCGGAAGATGGCACGCTGGAAAGCGAATTCTCCGGTAACCTGGTAGAAATCTGTCCGACCGGGGTCTTCACCGATAAAACCCACTCCGAACGTTATAACCGTAAGTGGGATATGCAGTTTGCGCCGAGCATCTGCCAGCAATGCAGCGTCGGCTGTAACACCAGCCCCGGTGAGCGTTACGGTGAACTACGCCGTATCGAAAACCGCTATAACGGTACGGTCAACCACTACTTCCTGTGTGACCGTGGTCGCTTTGGTTACGGTTACGTCAACCTGAAGGACCGTCCACGCCATCCGGTACAGCTGCGTGGTAATGACTGGGTCACCCTGAATGCCGAGCAGGCCGTGAATGCGGCGGCGGATGTACTGCGTCAGGCGAAAAAAGTCATCGGGATTGGTTCTCCGCGTGCCAGCATCGAAAGCAACTTTGCGCTGCGCGAGCTGGTGGGAGCAGAAAACTTCTCCACCGGGATGCCAGCAGGCGAACAGACGCGTCTGGAACTGATGCTCAAAGTGCTGCGCGAAGGCGGTATCTATACCCCGTCACTGCGTGAGATTGAAAGCTACGATGCGGTGCTGGTGCTGGGCGAAGACCTGACTCAGGTGGGTGCGCGTGTGGCACTTTCTGTGCGTCAGGCGGTGAAGGGTAAAGCACGCGAAATGGCCGCAGCACAGAAAGTGGCTGACTGGCAAATCGCGGCGATCCTCAACATTGGCCAGCACGCCAAACATCCGCTGTTCGTGACCAACGTCGATGAAACCCGTCTGGATGACATCGCGGCGTGGAGCTATCGCGCTCCGGTGGAAGATCAGGCGCGTCTCGGTTTTGCCATCGCGCATGCGCTGGATGAAAGCGCACCCGCCGTCGGCGATTTCGATAAGACATTGAACGGCAAGCTGGATGTGGTGGTACAGGCCCTGGCAGGGGCGAAAAAACCGCTGATCATCTCCGGTACGCACTCGGGCAGCACCGCAATGATTGAAGCGGCCGCCAACGTGGCCAAAGCGCTGAAAGCGCGCGGTGCGGATGTCGGTATCACCCTGCTGGCGTCAGCTGCTAACAGCATCGGCCTTGGCCTGATGGGCGGTGCATCGCTGGATAGCGCCCTGGCGCAACTCAGTAACGGCGAAGCCGATACGCTGGTGGTGCTGGAAAACGATCTGTATCGTCACGCGCCGAAGGCGACGGTGGACGCGGCACTGGCGCAGGCTGCTAACGTGATTGTGGTCGATCACCAACGCACCGCCACGCTGGAAAAAGCCAATCTGGTGTTCTCGACAGCCAGCTTTGCTGAAAGCGACGGCACCTCAATCAACCATGAAGGCCGCGCGCAGCGTTTCTTCCAGGTTTACGATCCTTCTTACTACGACAACAGCGTGGTGATGCTGGAAAGCTGGCGCTGGCTGCATTCGCTGCACAGCACCGTGGAAAGCCGCCAGATTGACTGGACGCTGCTTGATCATGTGATTGATGCCACCATCGCGGCATTGCCGCAGTTGAAAGGCATCAAGGACGCGGCACCGGATGCCAGCTTCCGTATTCGTGGTCAGAAACTGGCGCGTTCACCGCATCGCTCCAGTGGCCGTACGGCGGCGCGTGCCAATATCAGCGTGCACGAACCGCGTCAGCCGCAGGATAAAGACACCATGTTTGCCTTCTCGATGGAAGGGAACAACCAGCCAGGCGCGGCGCGTTCGCAGATTCCGTTTGCCTGGGCTCCAGGCTGGAACTCCCCACAGGCATGGAACAAATTCCAGGCCGAGGTGGGCGGTAAGCTGCGTAATGGCGACCCGGGTGTGCGTCTGTTCGAGGCGGCAGAAGGTTCACTGCCGTGGTTCAGTGCCGTGCCGGAAAGTTTTGTCGGTGGCAGCCAGTGGCGTGTGGCCCCTTACTATCAGCTGTTTGGTAGCGAAGAGATGACCCAGCGTTCACCGGTGTTCCAGAAACGTATGTCTCCCGCCACGCTGGTGATCAATCCAGCCGATGCTGAAAAACTCGGTGTGAACAACGGTGCGGCGGTGGAGCTGGTGTGTGCCGGTGAAACGCTGCGTCTGCCGGTACGTTTCTCCGCTTCGTTGCAGGCCGGCCTGGTGGGGCTGCCACTCGGTATGCCGGGTGTACCGCCGTTCCTCTCGGGTGCGCACATTGACAAATTGCAGGAGGCAGCGCAATGAGCTGGCTGACACCGGACGTTATTGACATCCTGATTAGCATCGTCAAAGCCATCGTCATCCTGCTGGTGGTGGTGGGCTGTGGTGCCTTCATGAGCTTCGCCGAGCGTCGTCTGCTCGGCTTATGGCAGAACCGTTACGGACCGAACCGTGTAGGTTGGGGCGGCTCGCTGCAATTGGCAGCGGACATGATCAAAATGTTCTTTAAAGAGGACTGGGTTCCGCCGTTTACCGACCGCTTCATCTTTACCCTCGCACCGGTAATTGCCTTTGTTTCGCTGCTGCTGGCCTTCGCGATTGTGCCGGTCACGCCGACCTGGATGGTGACCGACCTGAATATCGGTCTGCTGTTCTTCCTGATGATGGCGGGTCTCGCGGTGTACGCGGTGCTGTTTGCGGGTTGGTCGAGTAACAACAAATACTCGTTACTGGGGGCGATGCGTGCTTCCGCGCAGACCCTGAGCTACGAAGTGTTCCTCGGTCTGTCGCTGATGGGCGTGGTGGCGCAGGCGGGTTCGTTCAATCTGAACGCCATTGTGGAAAGCCAGGCGCATCTGTGGAACATCATTCCGCAATTCTTCGGCTTCCTGACTTTCTGTATCGCAGGCGTTGCCGTGTGTCACCGTCATCCGTTTGACCAGCCGGAAGCCGAGCAGGAACTGGCCGATGGTTATCACATCGAATATGCCGGGATGAAGTTCGGTCTGTTCTTTGTCGGTGAATATGTCGCCATCACCACCGTATCAGCGCTAATTGTGACGCTGTTCTTCGGTGGCTGGCAGGGACCGTTCCTGCCGCCGATCATCTGGTTCGCCGTTAAGACCGCGTTCTTTATGGTGATGTTTATCCTGATTCGTGCTGCGCTTCCGCGTCCACGCTATGACCAGGTGCTGTCGTTCGGCTGGAAAGTGTGTCTGCCGTTGACGCTGTTGAACCTGCTGGCGACCGCCGCAGTGATTCTGTCTGCGCAGTAAGGGGTTTTGAGATGACTTTAAAAGATATTGTCGTTGGCTTCGGCACGACAGTGCGCAGTATCTGGATGATAGGCATGCATGCCTTCGCCAAACGCGAAACCCAGATGTACCCGGAAGAGCCGGTGTACCTGCCGCCACGCTACCGTGGCCGTATCGTGCTGACGCGCGATCCGGACGGTCAAGAGCGTTGCGTTGCCTGTAACCTGTGTGCAGTAGCCTGCCCGGTAGGTTGTATTTCGCTGCAAAAAGCTGAAATGCAGGATGGCCGCTGGTATCCGGAATTCTTCCGCATCAACTTTTCACGCTGCATTTTCTGTGGCCTGTGCGAAGAAGCCTGTCCGACTACGGCCATCCAGCTGACCCCGGATTTCGAACTGGGTGAGTTTAAGCGTCAGGATTTGGTGTACGAAAAACAGGATCTGTTGATCTCCGGACCGGGTAAATATCCGGAGTACAACTTCTACCGCATGGCAGGTATGGCGATTGACGGGAAAGGCAAAGGCGACGCGGAAAACGAAGCCAAACCGATCGACGTCAAAGGCTTGTTACCTTAAGGAGCCAGGTATGGAATTTGCGTTTTATCTTTGTGGACTGGTGGCGGTGTTGACGACGCTACGCGTCATCACTCACACCAACCCGGTACATGCGCTGCTGTACCTGATTGTTTCGCTGCTGTCGATTGCGGGTGTGTTCTTCTCGATGGGCGCTTACTTTGCCGGTGCGCTGGAAATCATCGTCTACGCCGGTGCCATTATGGTGCTGTTCGTGTTCGTGGTGATGATGCTGAACCTCGGCAAAACCCAGCAGGATCAGGAGCGTGAGTGGCTGAAGCCGTCATTGTGGATTGGTCCGGGCATCGTGTCCTTGCTGCTGCTGGTGGTGATGATTTATGCCATCAGCACTGCGCACGATCAGGGTATTGATGGCACCGTTATTGACGCCAAAGCGGTGGGTATCAGCCTGTTCGGTCCTTATGTTCTGGCTGTGGAGCTGGCGTCGATGCTGCTGCTGGCCGGCCTGGTTGTCGCCTTCCATATCGGACGTGAAGAGCGTCAGGGCGAAGTGTTAAGCAACCGTCCGGCAGAGGCGCAAGCGAAAAAAGAGGAGCACGCATGATCCCGTTACAACACGGCCTGATTCTGGCTGCTGTGCTGTTTGTTCTCGGCCTGACCTCACTGGTGCTGCGCCGTAACCTGCTGTTTATGCTGATTGGTCTGGAAATCATGATCAACGCCTCCGCACTGGCGCTGGTGGTGGCAGGCAGCTACTGGGGACAAGCAGACGGCCAGGTGATGTATATCCTGGCCATCAGCCTCGCAGCGGCGGAAGCCAGTATTGGTCTGGCGCTGCTGCTCCAGCTCTATCGTCGTCGTCAGACGCTGAACATTGATACTGTGAGCGAGATGCGCGGATGAATCTTCTCTACTTAACCGTTTTATTTCCGCTAATTGGCTTCGTGCTGTTGGCATTTTCCCGTGGTCGCTGGTCGGAGAACCTGTCTGCCGCTGTGGGGATGGGGTCAGTCGGTCTGGCTGCCCTGACCACAATTTATGTCGGCATGGATTTCTTCAGCCAGGGGCAACAGCCGTTTACTCAGGCACTCTGGACCTGGATGAACGTCGGGCACTTTGATATCAAAGTCAACCTGGTGCTGGATGGCCTGTCGCTGACCATGTTGTCAGTGGTGACCGGTGTCGGCTTCTTCATCCACATGTTCGCTTCCTGGTACATGCGCGGTGAAGAGGGATACTCACGCTTCTTCGCTTACACCAACCTGTTTATCGCCAGCATGGTGGTCCTGGTACTGGCCGATAACCTGATGCTGATGTATCTCGGCTGGGAAGGGGTGGGGCTGTGTTCCTATCTGCTGATCGGTTTCTACTACAGCAACCCGGAAAATGGCAAAGCCGCGATGAAAGCCTTCATCATTACCCGTGTGGGTGATGTGTTCCTGGCTTTGGCTTTGTTCATCCTCTACAACGAACTGGGCACGCTGAACTTCCGCGAATTGGTGGAGCTGGCTCCGGCACACTTTGCGGCTGATAACCATATGTTGCAGTGGGCTACCCTGCTGTTGCTGGGTGGTGCAGTGGGTAAATCCGCGCAGCTGCCGTTGCAGACGTGGCTGGCCGATGCGATGGCCGGTCCGACACCGGTTTCTGCGTTGATCCACGCCGCAACCATGGTGACCGCCGGTGTCTATCTGATCGCCCGTACCCACGGCTTGTTCCTGCTGACGCCGGAAGTGCTGCATCTGGTCGGTATCGTGGGTGCCATTACCCTGGTGCTGGCCGGTTTTGCCGCGCTGGTGCAGACCGATATCAAACGCGTGCTGGCTTACTCCACCATGAGCCAGATTGGCTACATGTTCCTGGCACTTGGCGTGCAGGCGTGGGACGCGGCGATTTTCCACCTGATGACCCATGCGTTCTTTAAAGCGCTGCTGTTCCTCTCTTCAGGTTCGGTGATTCTGGCCTGCCACCACGAGCAGAACATCTTCAAGATGGGTGGCCTGCGTAAGAGCATCCCGCTGGTGTATGTCTGTTTCCTGGTGGGTGGTGCCGCACTGGCTGCGCTGCCGCTGATTACCGCAGGTTTCTACAGTAAAGATGAAATCCTGTTTGGTGCGCTGGCGAATGGTCATATCAATCTGATGGTTGCCGGTCTGGTCGGGGCGTTCCTGACGTCTATCTATACCTTCCGCATGATTTTCATCGTCTTCCACGGCGAAGAGAAAATCCATGCGCATGCCGGTAAAGGCATTACTCATCATCTGCCGCTGATGGTGCTGCTGGTACTGTCGACCTTTATTGGTGCGATGATTACCCCGCCGCTGGCTGGCGTCCTGCCGCAGAACGAGTTTGGCGAAGGTGGCAAAGTGGGGCTGGAAATCGCCTCTGGCGTAGTGGCTATCGTCGGTATCCTGATCGCTGCGGCGCTGTGGCTGGGCAAACGCCAGCTGGTGACCAGCGTTGCCAACAGTGCGCCGGGTCGTTTCTTCGGCACCTGGTGGTTTGCGGCCTGGGGCTTCGACTGGCTGTACGACAAAGTGTTCGTCAAACCATTCCTCGGCATTGCCTGGCTGCTGCATCGTGACCCACTGAACTCGCTGATGAATCTGCCCGCGCTGATTTCGCGCATTGGCAACAAGGGCCTGGTGGTCAGTGAAAACGGTTATCTGCGCTGGTATGTGGCGTCCATGAGTGTCGGTGCTGTGGTCGTGCTGGCACTGCTGATGGTGGTGTAAAGCTTGATGAGCGGGGTGGGCATGGTTCGCCCCGGTTAAGAATGTCAAAAATTGCCTGATTTCAGGCAGAAAAAAGGGAACAAACCGCCGTGTTATTACCTTGGCTAATTATAATCCCATTCGTCGGTGGGCTGCTGTGCTGGCTGGCTGAGCGCCTTGGCGCGAAGGTGCCACGCTGGATTGCCCTGATCACAATGGGGCTGACGCTGGCGCTTTCACTGCAGCTGTGGTTGCAGGGAGGCTACTCATTGACGCAGGCGGCAGGTATGCCGCAATGGCAATCGACCTTCTCAGTACCGTGGATCCCGCGTTTTGGTATCAATTTCCATCTGGCGATTGATGGTCTGTCACTGCTGATGGTGGTGCTGACCGGTCTGCTCGGCTTGATGGCGGTGCTCTGCTCGTGGAATGAAATCGAGAAGTATCAGGGCTTTTTCCACCTTAACCTGATGTGGATCCTCGGTGGCGTGATTGGCGTATTCCTCTCCATCGACATGTTCCTGTTCTTCTTCTTCTGGGAAATGATGCTGGTGCCGATGTACTTCCTCATCGCACTCTGGGGTCATAAAGCGTCGGACGGTAAAACCCGTATCACCGCCGCCACCAAATTCTTTATTTATACCCAGGCATCGGGGCTGGTGATGCTGATTGCCATCCTGGCGCTGGTGTTTGTGCACTACAACGCGACCGGCGTATGGACCTTCAGCTACGAAGAGTTACTGAAAACGCCGATGTCCCACACGGTGGAATACCTGCTGATGCTGGGCTTCTTCATCGCCTTTGCAGTAAAAATGCCGGTGGTACCGTTACACGGTTGGTTGCCTGATGCGCACAGCCAGGCACCGACGGCAGGTTCGGTGGACCTCGCCGGGATTCTGCTGAAAACCGCGGCTTATGGCCTGTTGCGCTTCAGTCTGCCGCTGTTCCCGCATGCCTCGGCGGAGTTTGCACCGATTGCCATGTGGCTGGGCGTCATCGGTATCTTCTACGGTGCCTGGATGGCGTTCGCGCAGACGGATATCAAACGCCTGATTGCCTACACCTCCATTTCGCACATGGGCTTCGTGCTGATTGCCATCTACACCGGCAGCCAGCTGGCGTTCCAGGGCGCGGTGGTACAGATGATTGCGCATGGCCTGTCCGCCGCCGCGCTGTTCATCCTGTGTGGCCAGCTGTATGAACGTCTGCATACCCGTGATATGCGCCAGATGGGTGGCTTGTGGTCACGCATCAAGTGGATTCCGGGCCTGTCGCTGTTCTTTGCCGTTGCCAATCTGGGGATGCCTGGCACCGGTAACTTTGCCGGGGAATTTATGATTCTCACCGGGAGTTTCCAGGTGGTGCCGGTGATTATCGTGATTGCGACCTTTGGTCTGGTTTTCGCCTCGGTCTATTCGCTGGTGATGATGCAGCGCGCTTATTATGGTGAAGCAAAATCACAGGCGCCGCTGCCAGGCATGTCACCGCGTGAGTTCATTATGATTATGGTTCTGGTGGTGCTGCTGGTTCTGCTCGGGGTATATCCGCAGCCGATCCTCGACACTTCCCATGCTGCAATGAGCAACATTCAGCAGTGGTTTACCGCTTCAATTTCAACTACAAGGCCGTAATTCGCCATGACAATAACTCCTCAACAATTGATCGCGTTACTGCCGCTGTTGATCGTCGGATTGACGGTGGTGGTTGTGATGCTGTCCATTGCATGGCGACGCAACCACTTTGTTAATGCCACGCTGACGGTCGTTGGTCTTAACCTGGCGCTGCTTTCGCTGTGGTTTGTTGCCCATGTCGGGGCAATGGATGTCACGCCGATGCTGCGTGTCGATGGCTACTCCATCTTCTACACCGGGCTGGTGATGCTGGCGAGTCTGGCGACCTGTACCTTTGCCTACCCGTGGCTGGCCGGTTTCCCGGACAACAAAGATGAGTTCTATCTGCTGGTGCTGATTGCTGCACTGGGCGGTATCGTGCTGGCCAGCGCCAACCATCTGGCGGCGCTGTTTATCGGTATTGAACTGCTGTCGCTGCCACTGTTTGGTTTGATTGGTTACGCTTTCCGCCAGAAACGTTCACTCGAAGCGGCACTGAAATACACCATTCTGTCGGCGGCGGCGTCATCGTTCCTGCTGTTCGGTATTGCGCTGATTTATGCGGATTCCGGTAGCCTGAGCTTTGTTCAGCTGGGTAAAAGCCTGAACGATAGCATGATGCAGCAGCCGCTGTTGCTGGTTGGCCTCGGCATGATGATTATTGGCCTTGGCTTCAAACTGTCGCTGGTGCCGTTCCATCTGTGGACGCCGGATGTGTACCAGGGGGCACCTGCTCCGGTATCAACCTTCCTCGCGACTGCCAGCAAAATCGCGATCTTCGGCGTGATCATGCGTCTGTTTATGTACGCACCAGTCACCGACAGCGAGGCAGTACGCACCGTGCTGGGTGTGATTGCTTTCGTCTCCATCCTGTTCGGTAACCTGATGGCGATTTCGCAGAGCAACATCAAGCGTCTGCTGGGTTACTCCTCCATCGCCCATCTGGGTTATCTGCTGGTGGCGCTGATAGCAGTGAAAACCCATCAGCTGTCACTGGAAACTGCCGGGGTGTATCTGGCCGGTTACCTGTTCAGCAGCCTGGGTGCCTTCGGTGTCGTCAGCCTGATGTCCAGCCCGTATCGTGGCCCGGATGCCGACACGCTGTACTCTTATCGTGGCCTGTTCTGGCACCGTCCGATTCTGTCAGCCGTGATGACTATCATGATGTTGTCGCTGGCGGGTATCCCGATGACGCTGGGCTTTATCGGTAAGTTCTACGTGATCGCGTCGGGTGTGAATGCGCACCTGTGGTGGCTGACCGGCGCAGTGGTGGCGGGTAGTGCCATCGGTCTTTACTACTACCTGCGTGTCACGGTGAGTCTGTACCTCAGTCCGCCGGAACTGCATACGCGCGATCGTGATACCCCGGCCAACTGGGCATTCACTGCCGGTGGGGTGGTGGTACTGATTTCCGCCATTCTGGTTCTGCTGTTGGGTGTCTATCCGCAGCCGCTGATCACGCTGGTGCAAATGGCTCAGCCGCTGATGTAAGCATTTTGCTAGTGACAAATCAGGCCCCCGGGCCTGATTTTTTTTGCCTGTCATCTCAGACAACCCCGCCACCGATTGCTAACTTTTAAGTCATGTTCATCCCGCTGCGCTGAGGTAATGTGATTAAGTTGATCTTTCTTCTGACCGGTGCCCAGGTGATCCGTCGGCGCTGGTATTGGCTGGCTTTGACTGGCATGGCGTTGCTGCTGTTAGCGGCATTGATCTTCTACGATATTGCCAGTGACGGCCTGCTTTCGGTGCCACTGGATATGCTCGCGCTATTTTTTATTATTGAAGGCATGGTGCAGATGACGCTGGCCTTTATCCGCGAAATGCGCGTTGACGGACTGACGCTGCTCAAGGCGCTGGGTTTGTGGCTCATCGGTTTTCTGATTCTCAATATCCCGCAGGATAACAATGATGTATCGGCAATGCTGTTTGGCATTGCGTTTATGATCGATGGTTTGTTCCGCTTTATGGCCGCTATCGTGTTACGTGGCTGGCGCTGGAAAAAACAATGCGTTACCGGCGTGGTGGAATGGTTTATCAGCATTCTGATCATCAGTGACTGGCCGTTCCATCACCATATTGCGGTCCCACTGTGCTTTGCATTGTTGTTGCTGAGTATCGGCACCACGTTGCTACAGATGGCGCGTCAGGCGAACCTGCTGACGGCTAACAGCACGGTGACCACGCTACCCCTGTTTAAAGTAGGGGGATTACGGCAATGGCACAGCAGCCAGTATGTGCATCCGCCATTTCCTCATCATCCGCCCCCGCAGTTACTTAAAGTCTATATCTGGACCCCGTTAGGCTCGGTCAGGCTGCGTGAGAGTTACCAACTGATCAATCGTTATATCGCCGCGGTCGATCAACATGGGGTGATCTCGACCGGGCATGCTTCGCTTGCTGTCGGAGAGGATCTGTATATCAGCCACTATCCGCTCGACGATATTGATCGCGATAGCAGTAACTTCCGCGCAGTGTTGCGCTCGGGTGAGCATAACGATGTTGCCGGGCGCTTTCTGGCTTCGCTGTCGCTGGAGGTGGCCGACTGGTGTCAGCCCGATAAACAGATCCTTTTTCCGCATTACAATTTTAAGGCATTGCAAAATTTCTGGCACAGCTACCGGCTGGACAGCACCTACAACCTGACGGCGCGTAATTGCTCATCCGCCGTGATCCAGGCGCTGGATGTGGCGATTGAAGGGATTCTGGCACGACAGCCTTATGCCGGATTTCGTCTGCTTGCTGACCCCAATTTTTGGTTATTGGGCGTGGTGCGCGGCCGGGCAGAGGAGATGACCTGGACACCGGGCCTGGTACTGGATTACGTGCGCCTGCTCAAGCGGGTGATTGAACCACAGCCCAGCACCTTGTGGCCTGTGCGTTTGTGGCAAAGTTTACGTTTACGTCATGCCCTGTGGCAGCAGAAACGGACGCCTTCGCGCAGCGTGATAAAATGACGCGTAATCGCGCGATGATCCTCCTCGCCATTACCATCTTTGGTCTGACCTACGGCTTAAGTGCGCCGTTAATCGCGCTGCGGCTGTCGGCAGCGGGATACAGTGAAACGCAAATCGGTATCAATGCCGCGATGCATGCGCTGGGTGTGCTGCTTATCGCGCCCGCATTGCCTGCCTTCATCCGTCGCTTGTCGCCTAAGTGCTTACTCACCGTGTCGCTGCTGGTCACGGTGTTGCTGTTGGTCCTTTTTCCTTTACTGCCGATCAGCAGCAGCTTCGTGCTACGGCTGTTGCTGGGTATGGCTTCTGAAGTGATTTTGGTGGTGACGGAAACCTGGCTGAATCAACAATCTGCGGAGCATAACCGGGCGAAAATACTGGCCACTTACACCGCAATGCTGTCAGCAGGATTCGCACTTGGCCCCTTCATCCTGACATTGCAGGGCAGCGGTGACGGGGCATTTATCACCGGCGCGGCCTTATCAGCCCTTGCTGTATTGGCGTTGTGCGCCAGCGGTAAACTGCGCTTCAGAGCTGAACAGGGTGTACCGCGAAAATTATCGCGCTGGCTGCGGTTGTTACCGCTGGCACTGGCGGCAACCCTCCTCAATGCGGCATTGGAAGCGGCTGGGATGAATCTGCTGGTACTGTATGCGATAAATCTTGGCTGGTCTCAAGGGCAGGCGACATCGTTGATCACCATTTTGCTGGTCGGGGCGATTTTGTGGCAGCTCCCCATCGGCTGGCTGGCCGATCGCATGGATCGTCATCACTTAATTGTCTGGCTGGCGGCGTTATCCACCCTTGGGGCGCTGGCCTGGCCGTTCGCGCTTCAGTCGCTATGGCTGGCGCGCTTGCTGCTGTTTTGCTGGGGCGGAGTATTTGTCGGTATTTACACCGTGATCATCACTCTGGTGGGCCAGCGTTTTCAGGGATCTGAGCTGGCTGCGGCTTATGCCGCGCTTTCAGTGGCCTGGGGGATCGGTGCCTTTATTGGCCCGGCATTGGGTGGGCTGGCGATGTCGCTGACGTTGCACGGTCTGCCGTGGCTGGCGGCGTTGTTGTGTGCGTTCTTTACCGGTTTTGCAATGCAACAACGACGCTCATGAGGTAAATTGATTGCCCAACAAGGAGGCTTTATGGAAATTAACTGGCTGGATATTCATCATCGTGATTTGAGCCTGCAACAATTGTATGCGTTGCTGGCACTGCGCAGTGAAGTGTTTGTGGTGGAGCAGCAATGCCCTTACCTTGATGTCGATGGGCAGGATCTGGTGGCAGAGAATCGTCATCTGTTAGGGATGCACGGTGATCAACTGGTGGCTTATGCGCGTCTTCTGTCACCCGCTGATGCGCAAAGTCCGGTGAAGATAGGCCGTGTTATCGTCTCGGATCGTGCACGCGGTATCAATCTGGGTAACCGTTTAATGACCCAGGCATTGCAGGTTTGCCAGCAGCACTGGCCGCAACAGACACAATTCCTCTCTGCCCAGGCGCATCTGCAATCGTTCTATGGTCGCCATGGCTTTGTCGCGGTGAGTGACATTTATCTGGAAGACGATATTCCGCATATCGACATGCAAAAATAATGGCGAGGTATGCACCTCGCCATTTTCATCAGCCCGGCGTCATCTGCCGGTCATCAACGTATTTACGCTGATCCGGCGGCGGCGGGAAGTACTGATACAACCAGGTTTCACTCAGGGTTTCGTCTTTGGTGCGCAGGAACAGGCGCATATCCACCGGCTTAGTGGAATCGCTGTTCGGATACCAGTCAAACAGGATGCGGTAGCCATTCAGCGGTTCCACGTAGAGAATCTCAATCTGTTTAATGGTACCGGCTGACACGGTAATCACCGGTTCGATACCCTTAGGTGCAGCGGCTTTCAAATCGCCACCGACGAAATCCACCGCAAAACGACGGCTCCACTGCTCCGGGAAATGCTCGCCCGGCGCCCAGCCTTCCGGGAAGCCACCGATACCGGTACGGGTGGCATCAACGCGCGCCAGACCGCTACGCACCGGCGGCAGACCGCTCCAGTACAGTTTGTACTGGAAGTTGAATTCGCTGCCGGCTTTCACCGGTTCAGCCGGTTGCCAGAAGCAGACGATGTTATCCAGCGTTTCACCGGTGGTTGGGATTTCCATCAGATTGATGGCCCCTTTACCCCATTTGCCAATTGGCTCGACCCACAGGCTCGGACGTTTGTCATACCAGCCAATCACATCCTGATAATCTTTAAAGTCATGATTGAGCTGCAACAGGCCAAAGCCACGCGGGTTCTCGTCCTGATAGGCGTTGAACTGCAAACGCTGCGGGTTGTTCAACGGACGGGCGATCCATTCACCGTTACCGGTCCACATCGCCAGACGATCGGAGTCATGGATCTGCGGATGATAGGTGTTGCACATGCGACGTTCATTGGTGCCGCAGCTGAACATGCTGGTCATTGGCGCGATACCCAGCTGACGGATCTCGTTGCGGGCAAACAGGTGATTTTCCACCTCCATCACCACGCGTTCTGCTTCGCAGTGAATGGTGAACTTGTAGGCACCGGTGACGCTGGCACCATCCAGCAGGGCATACACCACAAAGGTGGTGTCTTCGGCTTTCGGGGTTTCAAACCAGAAGGCAGTGAAGTCCGGAAACTCTTCATGACCGTTGCTGAAGGTATTTACCGCCACGCCACGGGCAGAAAGGCCGTACTGATAAGTTTCATCGACGGCGCGGAAGTAGCTGGCGCCGAGGAAGGAGACGATATCGCGACGCGCCAGCTCCGGCTTTTTAAACGCGCGGAAACCGGCAAAGCCGAGATCGGTTTTACCGACCAGCTGTTTGGTATCAACGTTGGCATTGTTGTAGTTGAACAGTTCCGGGCGGAAGTGGATTTCACGCGCCTCACGGCTGTCGGCATCGACGGAAAACATGCGGATACGGCGTTTGAACCCCATGCCGACATGGAAAAATTGCACATCCAGTTCGCGATTGGGGATGTTATTCCACAGCGAATGGTTGGCGTCGTACTGAATTTCGTTATAGGCCTGTGGGGTCAGATTGGCCAGGGTATCAGGCAGCGGGCCAGGTGCGCCACCCCAGGGCTGTTTGGCGAGTGCGGCGGCTTTCTTTTTCAGTACATCGAAATCGAAGCGAACCGCAGTCCCGTCGGCGATGCCATCATCGGCCCAGGCGGACTGCGCAAACAACGTGGACAGACCCGTCATGCCGCTCAGGGCAGAGAGGGCCATTGACGCTTTCATAAACTTTCTACGATTCATGCCAGAAATCTAATCCTTAGCTGCTCGGGTTTAAGGTGACTGCCGTGCATTACGCACACATTTCAGACCTGATAGCTTCAGGCTACAGGGGGATACGACAGTCGCCGAATGAAAAAATTCAGTCCGGAGAAATTTATCAGATAAATCAGGGAAGCGAAGCAGATTTCAGATCTTTACGCTTTCGCGACGAAACTCGGGCGATTCCTGGCCGCTTCTGGTTTTTAGTGACTATAGTTAACCGACAGGTAAGTTAAATACATGGAGGAACTGCGTAATGTCATCTTCTGATCAATTTGAAACCCGTCTTGATGACGATCTGGCCTTGCTGACCGAAACGCTGGAAGAAGTGCTGCGTTCATCGGGCGATCCGGCCGATCAAAAGTATATCGAACTGAAAACCAAAGCGGAGCAGGCGCTGGAAGAGGTGAAATCACGCGTCAGCCATGCCTCTGACAGTTACTACTATCGGGCGAAAAAAGCCGCTTATCGTGCCGATGATTACGTGCACGATAAACCCTGGCAGGGGATTGGCATCGGTGCCGCCGCCGGGTTGTTCTTAGGGTTGCTGCTGGCCCGTCGTTAATGCTTTTCCGGGCGTGAATCCTTCGCGCCCATTCATCCTGTCTTACTGAAAATCCTCCGCTTCCGCACCCACAGTGATTGTGTTTCTCTCGCCTGGTTCCTACAGTAAAGCGACAGGGAATAAGGAGAATAAACGTGATACGAGTTGAAATGCTCTCAACGGGCGATGAAGTGTTACATGGGCAGATCGTGGATACCAACGCAGCCTGGCTGGCTGATGTGCTGTTTCAGCACGGTTTGCCGATGACCAGCCGCAGCACGGTAGGTGATACACTGCCATCGCTGGTGGAGGCGCTACTGGGCCGTAGCCAGATTGCCGATGTGCTGATTGTCAATGGCGGCCTTGGCCCTACCAGCGATGATCTCAGCGCCCTGGCGGCAGCCACGGCCAGCGACAGCCATCTGGTGCTGCATCAGGAGTGGCTGGAGAAAATGGAAGCCTGGTTTGCCGGACGTGGACGCATCATGGCACCGAGCAACCGTAAGCAGGCAGAAATACCCGCTAACGCTGAATTGATCGATAACCCGGTCGGTACTGCCTGTGGTTTTGCGCTGCAACTCAATCGCTGCTGGATTTTCTTCACCCCAGGCGTGCCATCAGAATTCAAAGTGATGGTCGAGCAGGAGATCCTGCCGCGTCTGAAAGCGCGCTTCGCATTGCCGGAACCCCCCTTGTGCCTGCGTCTGACCACCTTTGGTCGCGGCGAAAGCGATTTAGCGGCGGAACTGGAGCCGCTGCCACTCCCTGACGGCGTGGTGATGGGCTATCGTTCCTCGATGCCGATTATTGAAATCAAGCTCACCGGCCCGGCCAGCCAGCGTGTGGCGATGGAGCAGGTGTGGCAGCAGGTCAAACTGCAACTGGCGGAATGCACCATTTTTCACGGTACCGAAGGCTTACCGGCGTTGCTGGCGCGTGAGCTGGCGGCGCGTGAGTTGACGCTGACGATCAGCGAATCTTACACCGCCGGTTTGTTGCAGTGGCAGCTGGCATCAGCCGACGTACCGTTACGGGCTGGCAATGTGTTGCCGGAGCAGACGGAAACGCTGGAGCAACAGGTGCAGCGCATCCGTGATTTTGCCGCGCAGCAGCAGGCCGATGTGGCGCTGGCAGTGGGCACGTTGCGTGAAGGAGAAGTGTCGATTGCGCTGCACACCCCGCAAGCCAGCTGGGGTCAGCGGGTGAAATTTAACCACGGGCGGCATAACCTGGAGATTCGCCAGAAGGTGGTGGCGATGATGGCGATGAATATGCTGCGTCGCTGGCTGCACGGTAGCGAAGTCAGCACCGGACACGGCTGGATTGATGTGCTGGAGACGGTGAAGCTGTAAATATTTACCCGGTGCGCATGAATGCACACCCTACAAGCGTAGGGTCGGCATTCATGCCGACCGGACGGATTACAGCTCGATCTCAATCTCGCCTTTGGCTTTACAACAGCAGGGCAAAAACTCGCCCTGCTGGATAAACGCCAGCGGTGTCTCAGCGTACTGCACTTCACCCTTCAGCAAACGCATCCGGCAGGAACCGCAGTAGCCTTCGCGACACTGGAACTCAACACACAAATTATGCGCTTCGAGTGTAGCGAGCAGGTTGGGATGTTCTTCTGCGCACTCCAGCCGGGTGCCGGAGCTGCGCAGAATGACGACGGAACGGCTCATACTTACAGCTGGAAGTCGTTGAAGTCGTCTTCGCCCACTTCAGAGTCGATCTGACCTACCAGATAAGAGCTGACTTCCACTTCCTGCGGTGCGACCTGCACGTTATCAGACACCAGCCAGCTGTTGATCCACGGAATCGGGTTGGAGCGGGTCTGGAAAGGCAGATCAAGACCTACCGCCTGCATACGAATATTGGTGATGTATTCGATGTACTGGCACAGAATGTCTTTGTTCAGGCCGATCATGGAGCCGCCGCTGAACAGATATTCTGCCCACTCTTTTTCCTGCTCGGCTGCCTTTTTGAACAGGTCAAAGCATTCGTCACGGCACTCTGCCGCAATCTCTTTCATTTCCGGATCGTCTTCACCGGTGCGCATCAGGTTCAGCATGTGCTGAGTCCCGGTCAGGTGCAGCGCTTCATCACGGGCAATCAGGCGGATGATTTTGGCGTTACCTTCCATCAGCTCGCGCTCGGCAAAAGCAAAGGAGCAGGCGAAGCTGACATAGAAGCGAATCGCTTCCAGCGCGTTGACGCTCATCAGGCAGATGTAGAGTTGCTTCTTCAGGCTACGCAGACTGACGGTAACGCTTTTGCCCGCCACCTGGTGGGTGCCTTCGCCCAGCAGATGCCAGTAGTTGGTCATCTCAATCAGGTCGTCATAGTACTTGGAGATATCCTGCGCACGGGCGAGGATCTGCTCGTTAGTGACGATGTCATCGAACACCAGCGCCGGATCGTTAACGATGTTGCGGATGATGTGGGTGTAGGAGCGCGAGTGGATGGTCTCGGAAAACGCCCAGGTTTCTATCCAGGTTTCCAGTTCCGGGATCGAAATCAGCGGCAACAGCGCGACGTTCGGGCTACGACCCTGAATCGAATCCAGCAGCGTCTGATACTTCAGGTTGCTGATAAAAATGTGTTTTTCGTGTTCCGGCAGCGCCTGATAGTCGATGCGATCGCGGGAAACGTCCACTTCTTCCGGACGCCAGAAGAAGGAGAGTTGCTTCTCGATCAGCTTTTCGAAGATGTCATATTTCTGCTGATCGAAACGGGCAACGTTGACCGACTGACCGAAAAACATCGGCTCTTTCAGCTGGTCATTCTTGGTTTGCGAGAATGTGGTGTAAGCCATAGGGATGTCCAAATGTGAACGGGCCGACAGCTGTCGACCCCGAAACCGAAGGGCGGAGCGGTGTGCTCCGCCCTTTAATTAAATCTTACAAGCGCCGCTTTCGCAGCCGTCATCCTGAATGGAAGGGGCCAGATCGTCCTGTGCATCCTCGGCACCGTCGCGGGTGTTTTGGTAGTACAGGGTTTTCACGCCAAACTTGTAAGCGGTCAGCAGATCTTTCAACAACTGCTTCATCGGCACTTTGCCGTTGGCGAAGCGGTTCGGATCGTAGTTGGTGTTCGACGAAATCGCCTGGTCAATAAACTTCTGCATCACGCCAACCAGCTGCAAATAACCGTCGTTGGAAGGCATTTCCCACAGCAGCTCGTACTGATCTTTCAGACGCTCGTATTCCGGCACCACCTGGCGCAGGATGCCATCTTTCGAGGCTTTGATGCTGATATGACCGCGCGGCGGCTCGATACCGTTGGTGGCGTTAGAAATCTGCGACGAGGTTTCAGACGGCATCAGGGCAGACAGCGTGGAGTTACGCAGGCCGTGGGTTTTGATCGACTCACGCAGCGTTTCCCAGTCGAGATGCAGCGGTTCGTTGCAGATGCTGTCGAGATCCTTTTTATAGGTATCGGTCGGCAGAATGCCCTGCGCATAGGTGGTTTCGTTGAACCACGGGCAGGCACCTTGCTCTTTCGCCAGTTCGTTAGACGCCTTCAGCAGATAGTACTGAATCGCTTCGAACGTTCTGTGCGTCAGGTTGTTGGCGCTGCCATCGGAGTAACGAACACCGTTTTTCGCCAGGTAGTAGGCGAAGTTAATCACACCAATTCCCAGGGTACGACGGCCCATCGCGCCACGCTTAGCGGCCGGGATCGGGTAGTCCTGGTAATCGAGCAGGGCATCGAGGGCGCGCACGGCCAGGGTCGCCAGTTCTTCCAGATCGTCGAGGCTGTCAATCGCGCCGAGGTTGAACGCAGACAGCGTACACAGGGCGATTTCACCGTTTTCGTCGTTAACATCATCCAGCGGCTTGGTCGGCAGGGCGATTTCCAGGCACAGGTTAGACTGACGCACCGGCGCGATAGCCGGATCAAACGGGCTGTGGGTGTTGCAGTGGTCAACGTTCTGGATGTAGATACGGCCAGTTGAGGCACGTTCCTGCATCATCAGCGAGAACAGATCGACCGCTTTCACGCGCTGTTTACGGATGCTGTCGTCTTTCTCGTAAGTGGTGTACAGACGCTCAAATTCGTCCTGATTGGCGAAGAAGGCATCATACAGGCCAGGCACGTCAGACGGGCTGAACAGGGTGATCTCTTCACCTTTCAGCAGACGCTGATACATCAGTTTGTTGATCTGCACACCGTAGTCCATATGACGGACGCGGTTGCCTTCGACGCCACGGTTGTTTTTCAACACCAGCAGGCTTTCAACTTCCAGATGCCACATCGGGTAGAACAGGGTGGCTGCACCACCGCGCACGCCACCCTGCGAGCAGGATTTGACCGCAGTCTGGAAATGTTTGTAGAACGGGATACAACCGGTGTGGAACGCTTCACCGCCACGAATCGGGCTGCCCAGCGCACGGATGCGGCCAGCGTTGATACCGATACCGGCACGCTGTGAAACGTATTTCACAATGGCGCTGGAGGTGGCGTTGATGGAGTCGAGGCTGTCGCCACACTCGATCAATACGCAAGAGCTGAACTGACGCGTCGGGGTACGGACACCGGACATAATGGGCGTCGGCAGCGAAATCTTGAAGGTGGAGACCGCATCATAGAAACGTTTGACGTAATCCATGCGCGTGTCACGCGGGTAGCCGGAGAACAGGCAGGCCGCCACCAGAATATACAGGAACTGCGCGCTCTCGTAGATTTCACCGGTCACACGGTTCTGCGCCAGGTATTTACCTTCCAGCTGCTTCACCGCGGCATAGGAGAAGTTCATGTCGCGCCAGTGGTCAATAAAGCCGTCCATCTGCTCGAACTCTTCTTTGCTGTAGTCTTCCAGCAGATGGCGATCGTATTTGCCCATCTCGACCATTTTGACCACCTGGTCGAACAGCGACGGCGGTTCAAACTGGCCGTAGGCTTTCTTACGCAGATGGAAAATCGCCAGGCGTGCGGCGAGGTACTGATAATCCGGGGCATCGCGAGAAATAAGGTCTGCAGCGGCCTTGATGATGGTCTCATGGATGTCGGAGGTCCGAATACCATCATAGAACTGAATGTGGGAACGCAGTTCAACCTGTGACACTGAAACGTTGCTCAGCCCTTCGGCTGCCCAGTCCAGTACACGGTGAATTTTGTCGAGATCAATGCGCTCCTGGCGGCCATCGCGTTTAGTAACGAGCAGACTTTGGTTCATGTCGCGTTTTTACCTTTGCGTGAGTATCCAAAAATTAAAAGAAATCCCGGTTTATGCACAGCATATTCATTGTGAATAATGTTGTGGATAAACACTATATCTAGGGGGTGAAGGGTAAAACCATAACAACATGGAGGCATATTTTAGTATTTTAGCGCGGGTTAACAAGAGGAAAAAATGATGTTTGCAGGGGTTGTAATTTTTGCGAAATTTCTTAGGCCTTGTCTTATAAGGCCCGACATCATGTCAACCAGAATGCTTTTTTTTTTCAGAACTTGATCGAGCGCGTATTTCTTATTCAATCCTCTCCGGCAACTCAAATTTCTGGTGAAAAAATGCCAGGATACGCTACGCCGTTACGGACTTTTCCGAGTTTGCTTATGAATTTTTTATGACTCGCCCGTAGCGGCGCGATTTATCGCGCGGGTGTTTTCTGCATCGCGCACAGGATTGCGCGATAAATCGCGCCGCTACATTAGTGTGCGGGGGTTGGCACCCTAACGCCATGTCGCACCAGGCTGTAGCGGCGCAATTTATTGCGCGGGTTTTACAACCCCGGTGCTTTCCACATGGAGGTGGTCAGGCCGCTATCCACCAACGTCAGCTGGTCAGCATACACCTGCTGCCATACGGTTTTTTGCTGCTGGTAGAGCGTATGATTATCCGCATTCGGCTGGAACTCCCGTTCCCAGCGCACCAGGTCACGTCCGGTCTCGGCCAGATTGCTGTAAAGTCCGGCAGCGACCCCCGCCGCAATGGCACAGCCCAGCGCTGTCGCTTCTTTTACCTGCGGCACTTTCACCGTCAGGCCGGTGACGTCGCTTAAGATTTGGCTCCACAACTTTCCTTTGGCACCGCCGCCCGCAAACACCAGATGCGACGCCCGCACGCCGGAAAACGCCGCCACCTGATCAAGATTGCAGGCTGAAACAATGGCGGCGTTCTCTTCGAGTGCCCGGAACAGGGTTTGCTTATTACAACGGTCCGGGTCGATGGAGAGATTAATGAACGACGGGGCGGCGTGATACCACTTGTTAAAGTGCATCGCATCAGAAAACACCGGCATCACCCCCCAGGATCCGGCCGGAATCCGGGCGGCCATCTCTTCCAGCAGGCTATAGCAATCGACCCCCAGCCGTTCCGCCAGCAGTTTTTCCTCACCGCAAAAGGCATCGCGGAACCAGCGCATGGTCAGGCCGGTAAAAAAGCTGATGGCTTCCGCTTGCGCCATGCCGGGAATCACATGTGGATTGATGCGAATATTCATCGCCGGATCGACCTGTGGCTGCGGCAGATTCACCACCTGCTGCCAGAAGGTGCCACCCAGCACCGCCGTCTCTCCGGCATTGACCACCCCCAATCCCAGCGTGCCCAGCTGTACATCGCCGCCCCCCATCGCCACCACCGTGCCCTGTAGCAGACCACAGGCATCGGCCGCGTCGGCGGTGACAAAACCTAACGCTGTACCGGTTTCCGCCACCGGAGACAGCATATTGCCGCGTAAACCGGCCATCTCCAGCAGCTCCGGCCGCCAGTTGCGGGTACGTAAATCGAGCAGCCCGGTGGTGCCAGCATTGGAAGGATCAACCGCCAGCTCGCCACTGAGGCATTTTGCCAGCCAGTCGCTGATCATGGTCAGGGTGGCGGCCTGGCGATAGATATCAGGACGATGATGTGCCAGCCACAGCAGGCGTGGCATGGCACCGAGCGCCAGCGTTTGCCCGGAGCATTGATAGATTTCACGCTCGAACTCGCCGTGATGGATCTCTTTCAGTTCACTGACTTCACGGCTGGCGCGGGCATCAACGTTGGCACAGGCCCAGATGGCCTCACCGGCTTTGTTATACAACACGATACCTTCGCGCATGGAACAACAAGCCACACTACGGATGGCGCTGGCGGGGAGCTGTGCCCGTTGCAGGACCTGGCGCATACACTGACAGGCCAGCTGCCAGTTTTTACTCAGGTCGAACTCCATCGAACCGGGCACATCGGGTAGCGCCAGGTGCTGCCATTCGGCCTGCGCGACGGCAATTTGCTCACCTTGCAGGTTAAAAATCACCGCGCGAATGCTGCCGGTGCCGGCGTCGAGCGCCATTAAATGCGGGGCGTGCGAGTGCGTCATCTCTGTTTCTCCAGTAAGAAATCTGACCGGATCGACCCCGCCGCAGGGCTACTGCAATAACGCCAACATCGCGCGGGCTGTGTCCTCTTCTGTTACCAGGGCATTAATGCGCGCCCCCTTCAGGGCGGCAATGATGGCTTCTGCTTTTTCGGTGCCGCCAGCCACCCCCACGACGACAGGTATCGTCGCCAGTTCGGCAGGACTGACGGCAATCAGTTCGTCATGGATTGGCATCGCATCCGCCAGTTGTCCATCGGGGCGCATAAAGTAGCCAAGAATGTCGCCCACCGCGCCTTTTCGGCCATACATCAGCTGTTCACCCTCGCTGATATAACCCGAGCGCAAAATGGTGGCCTGCCGCTTCTGGCTGAGCGCACCGATGCCGACAATCGCCACATCGGCGGCGCAGGCGGTCAGCATCACGTCCTGCACGCTGCGCTCCTGACGCAGGATTTGCGCCACGCTGGCATTGGAAGCCCGCAGCGGTGCCGGAATAATGCTGATGCCACAAGCCGGATCCAGCTGACCGATACCGGTCATATAAGGTCCGACGCCGCCGGACAGCGTCACCATACGGATCTGCTGCGAGGCAATAAAGCCGCTCAGATGTTGCAGGGTGTTCATACTGGTCTCGCCAAAACCTACCCCCAGCAACTGCTGTGGCTGGAGTAGTGACATCAGCATCTGGGCAGCTCCCACCCCGAGCCGCTGGCTAAGATTCGGTCCGTGAAGCTGCGGTAGCACCCGTACCTGCTTCAGATTGAAGCGTTCGAGCAGCGCATGTTCCAGTGCGAGGCATCCCTCAAAACGCGAATTAATCTGCACGCGAATCACCCCGGACTGGCGTCCTTTCTCCAGCAGGCGTGACACTTTCAGGCGAGTCAGACCGAGTCGCTCACCAATTTCGTTCTGTGTCAGTCCGTCGTGGTAATAGAACCAGGCGGTACGCGCCAGTAGCTCTTCTTCACTCATACTGTTTTCCACAGTGAAACCCGTAGCCGGGCTAAGATCGCTTTTCATGATGAACACTTTATAAAAAGTAAATCAATTGTTCGTTTTGGTTGTTGACGAAAATGTGACTGTGCTGGCAGTTCACACAACAAGTCAGCCACAATCATACGCGCCATACTGGCGAAATAACAATCTGTGACCGCTGCGAGAGTTTTATCGAAAAAGCTTATCCAGGATTGTGAACATAATGTTATTTAAAAATCATTTGTTCTCATCGGGAGCGGCAATGGTGCAGGATCAGGTCAACGGGCAATCCAGCGTGCTGTTACACATCACGGCGGTCTGTAAGGCGTTTTCTGGTGTGCCGGTGTTACGTGGCATTGATTTTCAACTGCATGCCGGGCAAATCCACGCCTTGCTGGGAGGCAATGGCGCAGGCAAATCGACGCTGATGAAAATCATTGCCGGTATCGAACAACCTGATAGCGGCACGCTTACCCTCGCCAATCAGCCCCTGACCTTAATGACCCCTGCCAAAGCACACCTGTGCGGTATCTACCTGGTGCCGCAGGAGCCCTTGTTGTTCCCCAGCCTGACGGTGCGCGAGAACATCCTGTTTCGCCTGCCGCGCGCCCAGGCCGATAACCAAAAACTACAAAACTTACTAAGCCAGATGGGCAGCGCACTGCCGCTGGATGCGCTGGCCGGTACCCTGGCAGTGGCTGACCAGCAACAGGTGGAGATTCTGCGTGGCCTGATGCGCGACGCCAGAGTGGTGATTTTCGATGAGCCAACCGCGTCATTAACCCCGGTGGAAACCGAACGTCTGTTCCGTCTGGTGCGCCAGCTGGCCGGGCAGGGCGTTGGGGTGGTGTTTATTTCCCATAAGCTGCCGGAGATTCGGGCGCTGGCGCATCAGGTTAGCGTGATGCGCGACGGCTGCGTGGTGCTACAGGGCAGCATTGGCGTGCTGGATGATGACGCGCTGGTGGCGGCAATGATGCCGCCCGAACGGCAAGCCCCGTTGAGTGCAGAGCAGCAGCTGTGGTTACAGGCGGGTAACCTGCCTGCGGAGCGAAAAGGCCAGGTGCTGTTGCAGGTTGATGAGTTAAGTGGCGAAGGTTTTCGTCAGATTTCGTTGCAGGTGAAAGCGGGAGAGATCCTTGGCCTGGCGGGCATTGTCGGGGCCGGGCGCACCGAACTGGCGGAAACGCTGTACGGATTACGCACCGCCAGCAGCGGCACGGCGCGTTTGCAGCAACAGGATCTGCTGTCGCTGCCGACAGCAGCGCGTCTGCGCGCCGGGTTGGTCTATCTGCCGGAAGACCGGCAAACCTCCGGTCTCTATCCGGATGCCCCGCTGGCGTGGAATGTCACCGCATTAACGCTGCCACGGCGCAGCTGGTGGCTGCGACCCCAGCAGGAGAGGGCAGTGCTGACCCGCTACCAGCGCGCGCTGGGGATCAAATTCAGTCACAACGACCAGCTGGCACGCACCTTGTCTGGGGGCAATCAGCAAAAGTTATTGCTGGCAAATTGCCTGGAGGCGACACCGAAAGTCCTGATTGTCGATGAACCGACACGCGGGGTGGATGTGGCGGCTCGTGCCGATATCTATCAGTTATTGCGCTCGGTGGTGGCGCAGCAAATCGGCCTGATCATTATCTCTTCGGATCTGGATGAGGTTGCGCTGCTGGCGGATCGCGTGGTGGTGATGCATCAGGGGGCGCTGGTGGGGGAATTATCCGGTGCGGCGGTGAGTGCGGAAAATATCATTCAGCTGGCCTGGGGACGTAGCGCCCAGGCGGCGGGAGAATACTGATGCTGAAATACCTGCAAACCCATCGGGAGCTGAGCACCCTGCTGGCGATCCTGGTGCTGTTTATGCTGCCGTGGTTGCTGGATCGACAGAACGTTAGCCTGCAATTAGTGGGGATGATTTTTGGCAGTGCGCAGATCGCCATTCTGCTGGCGATGGGCGCTACGCTGGTGCTGCTGACGCGTAATATTGACGTGTCCTGCGGTTCCACCATGGGGCTGTGCGCTGCGGTGCTGGGCGTTCTGCTGAATCAGGGAGTCTCACTGCCGCTGGCCTGTCTGGCGACGCTGGGCACCGGCATGTTAGCCGGATTGTTTAACGGTGTGCTGGTCACCGGGCTGCGTATTCCGGCGATTGTCGCCACCCTGGGCACCCTCGGGTTGTATCGCGGCCTGATGTTGTTGCTGACCGGCGGCAAATGGATTGAAGGGTTGCCGGAGCAACTGAAAACCCTGGCTGCGCCGGTGGCGGCGGGGTTGTCACCGCTGGGCATCATGATTCTGCTGATCGCGCTGGCGATGATGTTGTTCCTGGCAAAGACTGCTGCTGGTCGCAACTTTTATGCCACCGGCGATAATTTGCAGGGCGCACGCCAGTTGGGTGTGCCGGTCAATCAGGTGCGTTTACTCGCCTTCACCGCCAACGGCGCGCTGGCGGCACTGGCCGGGATGGTGTTTGCTGCGCAAATTGGTTTTGTGCCCAATCAAACCGGCACCGGGATGGAGATGAAAGCCATCGCGGCCTGTGTGCTGGGCGGTGTCAGTTTATTGGGCGGCTCTGGCACCCTGCTAGGGGCGATACTCGGAGCCTGGTTCCTGACGCAAATTGATAGCGTGCTGGTGCTGCTCAGGCTACCCGCATGGTGGAATGATTTTATCTCGGGACTGGTGTTGCTGGCGGTGCTGGTCATTGACGGACGATTACGTCAGGCGCTGGCCCGTCGTCTGCATCGGCAAAAGTACGCCCGTTTTTTATCCCCTCCGGCACGAAAAAAAACTGTTAAACCCCCACCGACAGCGGCCTCGCGCCGGGGAGCGACCGAATGAAGCGCTATCTGAACTGGGAAGGCGCGCTGGCGCTGCTATTGGTGCTGGAAATCCTGCTGTTCGGCTGGGGTAACCCACGCATGCTGAATATCGACACCCTGCTATTCAGCACCAGCGATTTTATCACCGTTGGCATTGTCGCCTTGCCGCTGACGCTGGTGATTGTCAGTGGCGGTATCGACATCTCCTTTGCCGCCGTGACCGGCTTATGCGCTATTGCGCTGGGTATCATGTTGCAAAGTCACTGGCCTTTAGCGGTTGCTTTGCTGTGTACGCTGTTGCTGGGCAGCCTGTGTGGATGGCTCAATGGCGCGCTTATCCTGTGGACCGGTGTGAACCCGCTGGTGATCACCCTTGGCACGCTTTATCTCTACGGTGGCGGTGCGCTGCTGCTTTCCGGGCTGGCCGGGGCCACCGGCTTCGAGGGGATCGGTGATTTTCCGGCGACCTTTACCGATCTGGCCAATCTCGCTCCGCTTGGCATCCCGATGCCGCTGCTGCTGTTTACGCTGCTTTGCCTGTTGTTCTGGCTGCTGATGCACCGCACCCGTACCGGACGCTATGTGTTTCTGCTCGGCCAGAACCTGCGAGCGGCGCGCTATGGCGCATTGCCGGTCAACCGTACTCTGCTGCTGCTTTACAGCCTGGTTGGGCTGGCATCGGCGCTGGCGGCGGCGGTGATGAGTGCGTACTTCGGCTCGGCGCGTGCCGATCTCGGTGCGCCGTTGTTAATGCCCGCGATCACCGCCGTGGTGCTGGGCGGTGCCAATATTTACGGCGGGGCGGGTTCGGTGCTGGGCACCGCGCTGGCCACGCTGGTCATCGGCTTTTTGCAGCAGGGTTTGCAAATGGTGGGAGTGTCGAGTCAGGTCAGTAGTGCGCTTTCCGGCGCATTGCTGATTCTTGCGGTGATCGGACGCTCCTGGAGCCTGAATCCAGGCATTGTGCGCCAGCTTAGCCGGCGTTTGCGTGCGCGATTCACGCGCGATCGCGCATCTTACCAGGAGTAAAAATCATGAAAATGCAGCGGTTATCACTGGCTCTGTGCTGTGTACTCGGTGCCAGTCTGAGCGTTCAGGCAGCCGAACGTATCGCCTTTATCCCCAAGCTGGTGGGGGTAGGCTATTTCACCAGCGGCGGCAAAGGGGCGACCGATGCCGGAAAAGCGCTGGGCGTCGATGTGACCTATGACGGCCCCACTGAGCCGAGCGTCTCCGGCCAGGTACAGATGATCAATAACTTCGTCAACCAGGGATACAATGCCATCGTGGTGGCAGCGGTTTCACCGGATGGTCTTTGCCCGGCACTGAAACGCGCGATGCAACGTGGCGTGAAGGTGCTGACCTGGGACTCTGACACTAAGCCGGAATGCCGTTCAATTTATATTAACCAGGGCACCCCTGCGCAGCTGGGCGGCATGCTGGTGGACATGGCGGCCAGCCAGGTGAAAAAGGACAAAGCGAAGGTGGCGTTCTTTTATTCCAGCCCGACGGTGACCGATCAGAACCAATGGGTGAAGGAAGCGAAAGCGAAGATCGCCAAAGATCATCCCAACTGGGAGATTGTCACCACGCAGTATGGCTACAACGATGCCACCAAGTCGTTGCAGACGGCAGAGGGGATCCTGAAATCCTGGAGCGATCTGGATGCGATTATCGCGCCGGACGCCAACGCATTACCGGCTGCGGCTCAGGCAGCGGAAAATCTCGGACGTAAGGATGTGACGATTGTTGGTTTCAGTACCCCGAACGTGATGCGACCTTATGTGAAGCGCGGCACGGTGCAGCAGTTCGGGCTGTGGGATGTGGTGAAGCAGGGCCGGATTTCGATTGCGGTGGCGAATCAGTTGCTGAAAGGCGATCTCAATCCCGGAGACAGTTTACAGGTGCCGGATGTTGGCAAAGTGACGGTCTCCGACAACAGCGTACAGGGCTACAATTATGAAGCCAAAGGCAACGGTATTGTGCTGCTGCCTGAACGCGTGGTGTTTACTAAAGACAACATCGACAACTACGATTTTTAAGGAGAACGTGAATGGAAGTCACTCTGGTGGAAATCAATGTAAAAGCCGACAGTATCGACGAATTTTTACAGGTATTCCGCGAAAATCATTTAGGGGCGGTACAGGAGCCAGGTAACCTGCGTTTTGATGTTTTGCAGGACAGCAACGTGCCGACGCGTTTTTTTATTTATGAAGCTTATGCGGATGAGGCGGCGGTGCTGGCCCATAAAAAAACACCGCACTATCTGGCTTGTGTCGAGGCGCTGGAGGCGCTAATGACCGAACCCAGAAAGAAAACGGTGTTTAAAGGGATATATCCTTGATGGTTACGGGCTGGCCCGGGATTTTTAGTTCAAAGGTGATTTCGTTCGCTACGGGCTGAGGGAGTTTCAGTTCGCCGGTGCGGCGACCGAGCAAAGGGGACCTGGCCGTCCCCTTTGCATTCCCCGGCCTTGCGCCGCCTACCTCGCCGCTTCGCGGCTTTTTTGCGCGATAAATCGCGCCGCTACGACAGCGTGCAGTTATTTGTAGCGGCGCGATTTATCGCGCAACTCAGATAGCACGGGCTTTCAGGCGGTGGTGTTGGCGGCATTCGCAGCGCCGAGTGCAGAGGGAAGGCCAGGACGAGCCGCATGGATGCGGCGAGAGCGCGGCATGAGCCATGGATGGCGAATCCGCGAGGTCCGTTCGGCCTGAGTGATAAGCGAGGGAACAGCGCGAAGCGCTGCGCGAGGACGCCGCAGGGCGCGGATTGCAAAGGTGCGCGCCATCGCACCTTTGCCCGTCCGCCTGTATGGCGATCCTGAAACTACCTAAAGCCTGGCGGGCGGAACCTTCTCATAGCCAGACAGCTGCCAGCAGGCGGAACCCCTGCGGAGCTAAACCTCCGTCTGGCGGTGCGTATGCACCATATAATTTACATCTACGCCACGACCCAACCGGAACTGATTCGTCAGCGGATTATAATGCAAACCGATCATCCCCTGCTCACGCAGCGGGGTTTCATCCACCCAGTTCAGCAACTCCGCCGGACGGATAAACTTCTTCACGTCATGGGTACCGCGCGGCACCATGCGCATCACATATTCGGCGCCAAACACCGCCAGCAGCCAGGCTTTCGGGTTGCGGTTGATGGTGGAGAAGAACACTTCACCGCCAGGCTTAACCAACTGGGCGCAAGCCAGCACCACCGAACGCGGATCCGGGACGTGCTCCAGCATCTCCATGCAGGTCACCACGTCATATTGGCCAGCATGGCTGATGGCATGATCTTCCACCGTTTGCTGCACGTAGTTGACGCTGATACCGCTTTCCAGCGCATGCAGACGCGCCACTTCCAGCGGTTCCGCACCCATATCTAATCCGGTGACGTCTGCACCTTCGCGCGCCATGCTTTCCGCCAGAATGCCGCCGCCGCAGCCCACATCCAGCACCTTCTTGCCAAACAAACCATGGCTGTGCTGGGCAATCCAGCCAAGACGCAGGGGATTAATGCGGTGTAACGGCTTAAATTCACCCTCTAAATCCCACCAGCGCGATGCGACTGCCTCAAACTTGGCAATTTCGTTGTGATCGACGTTCTGGCGGCTTTCCTGCGGTTGTTCATTCATTGAATCATGACTCCAGACAAAATGTGGCTTCAGTATAAACGCTTAAGCGCGGCCCGCGCACCTCTCAGAACAAAGGAAAAGCCGGATTAAACCGTGCTTAACATTCACCCTGGGTAAGCAATGTGATATACTTTCGCACCTTTGAATTCCGGGATTATGTAGAGGGATAGCGGCTCCATGAGCGACCTTGCGAGAGAAATTACACCGGTCAATATCGAAGAAGAGTTGAAAAACTCGTATCTCGATTACGCCATGTCGGTCATCGTTGGCCGAGCCTTACCCGACGTCCGTGACGGCCTGAAGCCAGTGCACCGCCGTGTGCTTTTTGCCATGAGCGAACTGGGTAACGACTGGAACAAACCCTATAAAAAATCCGCCCGTGTGGTCGGTGACGTTATCGGTAAATATCACCCGCATGGTGATTCTGCCGTTTATGACACCATCGTTCGTATGGCGCAGCCGTTCTCCCTGCGTTACATGTTGGTAGACGGTCAAGGCAACTTCGGCTCCATCGACGGCGACTCTGCTGCAGCGATGCGTTACACCGAAGTGCGTATGGCCAAAATCGCCCACGATCTGTTAGCGGACCTGGAAAAAGAGACGGTCGATTTCGTTCCTAACTATGACGGAACCGAGCAGATTCCTGAGGTTCTGCCGACAAAAATCCCTAACCTGCTGGTAAACGGTTCTTCCGGTATCGCCGTCGGTATGGCCACTAACATTCCGCCGCACAACCTGCGCGAAGTGATTAACGGCTGCCTGGCTTATATTGATGATGAAAACATCAGCGTTGAAGGGCTGATGGAGCACATTCCGGGGCCAGATTTCCCGACCGCCGCCATCATCAATGGCCGTCGTGGTATCGAAGAAGCCTATCGTACCGGTCGCGGCAAAATCTATATCCGCGCGCGTGGCGAAGTGGAAGCTGACGCGAAAAGCGGCCGTGAAACCATCATCATTCACGAGCTGCCGTATCAGGTGAACAAAGCGCGCCTGATCGAGAAGATTGCCGAGCTGGTGAAAGAGAAGCGTGTCGAAGGCATCAGCGCGCTGCGTGATGAGTCGGATAAAGACGGCATGCGCATCGTTATCGAGATCAAACGCGATGCGGTCGGCGAAGTGGTGCTCAACAACCTCTACTCGCTGACGCAGTTGCAGGTGTCGTTTGGTATCAACATGGTGGCGCTGCATCAGGGCCAGCCGAAGATTATGGCGCTGAAAGAGATCCTGGAAGCTTTCGTTCGCCATCGTCGTGAAGTGGTGACGCGTCGTACTATTTTCGAACTGCGCAAAGCGCGCGACCGTGCCCATATCCTTGAAGGTCTGGCGATTGCGCTGGCTAACATCGATCCGATTATCGAGCTGATCCGTCGCGCCCCGACGCCAGCAGAAGCGAAAGCCGGCCTGGTTGCACAGGCGTGGGATCTCGGCAATGTGGCAGCGATGCTGGAACGTGCCGGTGATGACGCTGCGCGTCCGGAATGGCTGGAAGCGGAGTTCGGTATTCGCGATGGTCAGTATTACCTGACTGAGCAGCAGGCTCAGGCCATTCTGGATCTGCGTTTGCAGAAACTGACCGGCCTGGAGCACGAGAAGCTGCTCGACGAATACAAAGAACTGCTCGACCAAATCGCTGAGCTGCTGCATATCCTTGCCAGCGCAGAGCGCCTGATGGAAGTGATCCGTGAAGAACTGGAAGCGATGCGCGACCAGTTTGGCGATGAGCGTCGTACCGAGATTACTGCCAACAGCGCTGATATCAACATCGAAGACCTGATCAACCAGGAAGATGTGGTGGTCACGCTGTCGCATCAGGGTTATGTCAAATACCAGCCGCTGACGGACTATGAAGCTCAGCGCCGCGGTGGTAAAGGCAAATCCGCCGCACGTATTAAAGAAGAAGACTTTATCGACCGTCTGCTGGTGGCCAACACCCACGATACGATTCTGTGCTTCTCCAGCCGTGGCCGTCTGTACTGGATGAAGGTGTATCAGCTGCCGGAAGCCAGCCGTGGCGCACGCGGTCGTCCGATCGTCAACCTGTTACCGCTGGAAGCGAACGAACGTATCACCGCCATTCTGCCGGTACGTGAGTACACCGAAGGCTTCAACATCTTTATGGCAACCGCTGACGGCACCGTGAAGAAAACGGCGTTGCAGGAATTCAGTCGTCCGCGTAGTGCGGGCATCATCGCCATCAATCTGCGTGAAGATGATGAGCTGATCGGTGTGGCGCTGACCAATGGCAGCGACGAAACCATGCTGTTCTCTGCCGCCGGTAAAGTGGTGCGCTTCGCTGAAAGTGCCGTCCGTGCGATGGGGCGTTCAGCTTCAGGTGTACGCGGTATCAAGCTGGCTGAAAACGACAAAGTGGTCTCTCTGATTGTGCCGCGTGAAGAGGGCGCTATCCTGACCGTCACGCAGAATGGTTACGGTAAACGTACCGCCAACAGCGAATACCCGACTAAATCCCGTGCGACTCAGGGTGTGATCTCCATTAAGGTCACCGAGCGTAATGGGCCGGTAGTGGGTGCGGTGCAGGTGGACGACTGCGATCAGATCATGATGATCACCGATGCCGGTACGCTGGTGCGTACCCGCGTGTCAGAAGTGAGCGTGGTGGGTCGTAACACCCAGGGCGTGATTCTGATTCGTACCGCAGAAGATGAAAACGTGGTGGGTCTGCAGCGCGTGGTCGAACCGGTGGAAGAGGAAGAACTCGACGCCATCGACGGTAGCGTTGCCGAAGGCGAAGAGGATATCGCGCCGGAAACAGACAACGACGATGACGCACCGGAAGCGGACGAAGAAGAGTAATCCGTCACGGTGACAATCAACGGCAGGTCAGGGCAACCGACCTGCCGTTTCTTTTTCTGAGTTTTGGCCTGAAGCGGCGCTCTGTCTGGCTTTTTCGGGATGATAAAGCTAGTGTATGGGCATAATAATTCCCTGACCTTTACCCTTGCCGTGAGTTGAGCCTGCATTGAAATATCTCGTCTCCTTCCGTACCACGCTGCGTATTTCGCGCTACCTGTTTCGCGCACTGGCGTTGCTGCTTTGGTCGCTGGGTGCGTTGCTGACCACCTTTTACATCATCAATGTGCTGCACGAGAAAGAGAATGCGGTTCGCCAGGAGTTTGACACCAACTACGGTCAGGCGGAATGGTATGTCCGCCACTCGGCGGATGTGATGCGTGAGCTGAAGTACATCACGGAAAATCGCCTCACCAGCAGTGCCAGCGGCCTGGATGTGCTCAACGGCATGCCGACCAGCAAAGGGACGCTGCCGCAATTCACTCCGCTGTTTTCCGACGGTGATTGCACCTCAATGAGCAGCACCTGGCGTAACTCGCTCGATTCCCTCAGTTACTACATCAATTACTGGAAAAGTAACTTTGCTTCGGCCTATGAGCTGAATCGGGTGTTCTTTATCGGCGGGGAAAATCAGTGTCTGGCTGACTTCACCATCGGCAGCAATACGGTGGACCGGGAACGCAGCCTGAAAGCACTGCGCGAGCAGGTGCTGCACTATCGCAGCAGCAATGAAGACGAACGCCGCAATCCAATGTACTGGATCACCGCAGGCATGCAGCCAGGGGTGGGCAGTTTCTATATGGTGATGCCGGTCTATGTGGCGAATAAACTGCAGGCACTGCTCGGGGTGGAGCAAAATATCCGCCTCGACGAATTTATTCAGCCGGGTGGATTGCCGCTGGTGGCCACCATCACCGATGAAAATTATCGTCCTCTGCTCACTACGCGTCGCGGTGGTCCGGGCTACTCCCTCGATGATCTGCCTGATGACAAAACCTGGTTTGGTTATCTTGATGGTTACCGCCAGCTGGTGCTGAAAAAGCCACTGCCGCCATCGGATCTCAATATCGTCTGGTCGCTCTCCACCGATGTGCTGGTGGATCAGCTGAAACTGATGTTGATTAACGCGCTGCTGCTCAACATTTTCAGCGCGTTGTTGCTGTTTACCCTCGCGTGGATATTTGAGCGCCGGATGTTTTTGCCGGCAGAAGATAATGCGCATCGGCTGGAAGAACATGAGCAGTTCAACCGCAAGATCGTGGCATCCGCCCCGGTGGGGATTTGTATCCTGCGCACCAGCGACGGCACCAATATCCTCAGCAATGAGCTGGCGCACAACTATCTGACGCTACTCACCCAGGAAGACCGGCAGCGCCTGAACGAAATCATTGGCGGCCAGCAGGTGAACTTTGTTGATGTGCTGACCGGCAGCAATACCAACCTGCAAATCAGCTTCGTTCACTCACGCTATCGCAATGAAAACGTAGCGATCTGCGTGCTGGTGGATGTGTCGGCGCGCGTGCGTATGGAGCAGTCGTTGCAGGAGATGGCGCAGGCGGCGGAGCAGGCCAGTGCGTCGAAATCGATGTTCCTTGCCACCGTCAGCCATGAATTGCGCACACCGCTGTACGGTATCATCGGTAACCTCGATCTGTTGCAGACCAAAGCGCTGCCGAAAGGGGTGGATTCGCTGGTCACGGCGATGAATAACTCCTCCAGCCTGCTGCTGAAAATTATCAGCGACATTCTCGATTTCTCGAAAATTGAGTCCGAGCAGTTGAAGATCGAGCCACGTCCTTTCTCGCCGCGTGAGGTCATCAACCATATTGTTGGCAACTACCTTTCGCTGGTGGTACGCAAACGCCTCGTGCTGTATGTCTTTATCGAAAATGATGTGCCGCTGGCGCTGGATGGCGATCCGCTGCGTCTGCAACAGGTCATCTCTAACCTGCTGAATAACGCCATCAAATTTACCCATACCGGTTGCATCATCCTTCATGCTTATGAGAAAGAGGGCTATCTGGCGTTTCGCGTGCGTGATACCGGCGTCGGCATTCCGGCGAAAGAGGTGACGCGGCTGTTTGACCCGTTCTTCCAGGTCGGCAGTGGTGTGCAGCGAAACTTCCAGGGCACTGGCCTCGGGCTGGCGATCTGTGAAAAGCTGATCAATATGATGGATGGTGATATTGAGGTGGATTCCGAGCCGGGCATGGGCAGCCAGTTTGTGGTGCGTATCCCGATTTACGCCGGACAGCAGGCTGCGCCGCCTCTGCTGGAAGGGCTACAGGAAAAAGCGCTCTGGCTCGATCTGCGTAACGATTACCTTGCCAGCTTCCTGCTGCGCCTGCTGCAACAGCAGGGCATGCAGGTGGCCCGTTATCAGGGACAGGCCGGTAGCGACGATGTGATCATCAGCGACCATGACGATTTGCCGCTGCAAAGTATCAGAGCGCGTGTCCGTATCAGCGGTGAACACATCGATATGCCGCAGGAGATTACCGCAGGGCAGTGGCTGCACAGCAGCGCTACGCTGCATGAATTGCCGGTGTTGCTGGGTCGTATCTATCGCATCGCGATTGATAGCGAAACCACCACGCCGCTGGCGCTGCCGGGCGCAGTCGCAGAGCAAGCCAGCTATGAAGATATTATGATATTGATCGTCGATGACCATCCGATCAACCGTATGCTGCTGTCAGAACAACTCAGTACGCTGGGGTATCAGGTGAAAACCGCCCAGGATGGTGTCGACGCGCTGAATGTCATCAGCCGTACTCACATTGATATCGTACTCAGTGACGTTAACATGCCCAATATGGATGGCTACCGTCTGACACAACGTCTGCGTCAGCTGGGACATGCCTTCCCGGTGATTGGCGTGACAGCGAATGCGCTGGCCGAAGAGAAGCAACGTTGTATGGAAGCGGGTATGGATAACTGCCTGTCCAAGCCGGTGACGCTGGATGTACTGAAAACCACCCTGGCGCAATATGCCGAACGTGTGCGTAAGGGACGTGTGCATACTGATTAATGCAGCGTAGTGCGGAATAACAGGCGGTGCGTGGGCACCGCCTGCCACAGATTACTCTTTGTCGACCTGAGTGGCGCTGACGGAAGAGAGGTAATTCAGCAGCGCGATATCGTTATCCACGCCCAGCTTCATCATTGCCGATTTTTTCTGGCTACTGATGGTTTTGATACTGCGGTTCAGCTTCTTGGCGATTTCGGTAACCAGGAAACCTTCTGCGAACAGACGCAGCACTTCACTCTCTTTCGGTGACAGGCGTTTGTCGCCATAACCACCGGCACTAATTTTCTCCAGCAGCTTGGCCACGCTTTCCGGCGTGTATTTTTTGCCTTTCTGCAATGCTGCCAGCGCTTTTGGCAGGTCAGTCGGTGCACCCTGTTTCAGCACGATCCCTTCAATGTCCAGGTCCAGCACGGCACTCAGGATCGCCGGGTTATTGTTCATGGTCAGAACGATAATCGAGAGGTCCGGATAATGACGTTTGATGTATTTGATCAGGGTGATACCGTCACCGTATTTCTCACCTGGCATAGAGAGGTCAGTAATCAGGACATTGGCATCGAGTTTGGACAGGCTATTAATCAGTGCTGTTGAGTCTTCGAACTCACCTACAACGTTGACCCATTCAATCTGTTCCAGAGACTTACGGATACCAAACAGAACAATTGGATGGTCATCGGCAATAATTACATTCAGGTTATTCATCTTATGGGTTACCTTGCTGCAGCAGTTGATTGACATAAGCGTCAATTTCACTGGTGGTATTTTTAATGGTTGAATCGTCACATACTTTAATGTGCTGTTCTAACTCTTCACAAAGCTGTTTACCTGGCACCAGATTTAGCATGGCAAACACGCCTTTCAGGCGATGCGCTGTCTGAGCAAGCGAGGGGTAATCCTTCTCCGCTGCTTCAGTATACAGTCTCTTGACATCAGGCGGAACTGTCTCGGTAAACAGCTGAAAATAGCCTCCGCTTAGTAGCGGTGTGGCAGCCTCATCTTCGTTAGTCTCCTCCATTAAATCATGGGCCAGTTGCTTCTCGATCAATGCCAGCAACGCATCGAGTAATGCATTACTGAGGTTAAAGTTAACGCGGTATTGTTGATCGTTCAGCGCGTGGTGACCCATCTCATCACCCGCCAGTAACAACGCCCAGCCGTTGAGGCGTGAAGGGTCGTCAGTTACCAGCACATCATGTTCCTGCCCTGACAAACGTTCGTCAGAGGTCAGGCACTTCGCCCCCCAGTTCTCCAGGTGGCGACAAACAATTTTATGGACATCTTCCATGGCGATATCGACCAGCACATTCACACCTTCCAGCAGCTTTTCTTCCTGCTCGGTGTGCTGTTCCAGCGCCAGCGGTAGCTGGATATTGTAGCGGGTGCCAATATCAGGTTTTGCTACGATTTCCAGAGAACCTCCCATCTGTTTACACAGCTGTTTGCACAGAAAGAAGGCCATGCCCGATGCCTGACCAAAACGATCCTGTGTGGTATCACCCAGGAACGGGAAATCGACGTTGGCCAGTTCGTCAACCGTCAGGCCGGAACCGGTATCGACCAGCTGCAACAGGATGCGATCGGGTTTGCTTTCACTGGCCTTGATATCGAGGGAAATCTTGCCCCATAGCGTGGTGGTCAGGGAGTAATGCATCAGGGTTGTCAGCACTTTGCGCAGCGCACGACGATCGCCAAAACGCATCTCGTCATTGGCGAGATGATTATTCACCACCAGCGCCAGCCCTTTGCGTCGCAGCAGCGGCAGGCTTTCCAGGGCTATTTCATCCAGCAGCTCCTGCAGGTTGAAACGGCTGGCATCGGGTGACCAGTCATGAGCTTCCAGGCGGTTCAGCAGCACGATGTCATCCACCAGACGCGCCAACCCCTGGCTCTCGTCGAGCAGGTCAAGCACGCTTTCATCGCTGTCGCGCTGGCTGAGCTGGACCAGCTGCGCCACCATACTTTCCAGTGGACGGTGCAGGGCATGGCCAAGGTTATGCATCAGCTGCTGACGCATCTGGTGATTACGATCCAGTACCTGCTGGGCTTTTTGCAGCTTTTTGTTAACCAGCAACTCACGATCCTGATCGCGCATCATAAACAGCTGGGTATGCGGCGACAGCACGCTACGCGCGTGGCGGATTTCATACACCTCGTTGTTGATGGTGGCCTGCAACACGCCCTGATGTTGATCGGACATATTGATGATTTTTTGCAGATTCAGATGCGGCAGCAAATGTTCAGCGATCTTGTTGCTCAGCAAGGTACGGTTGGTGGCGAAATCGTACACCAGCAGACCAACCGGCAAGCTGGCGACAATCTCTTCATTCAGCAGGCGCAGGGAGTCCAGCTCCGCGCTCTGGTTTTCATTCGGGCGCAGCGACTGCTGGCGCAGCAGGGTGATACCGGCTATCGACAGCAGGAACAGCACCAGATTGATCAGTAACGGCCACAGCAGATTATGCAGGCTATCAACGATCAGGTTGGTGATCGGGACACGGTACACCAGCTGCAACGAGGTGCTCGGCAGCGATGCCGCAATCTCCAGATTAGGATTAACCAGTGAGACATGGGTGGTTTCGCTGGTTTCATCATCAGTGCTGCTGCTGGACTGGGTGGTGTCCTGACGCAACAGGAAATTCTCCAGCGGCATGCTGCGCGGGATCAGATCATTCACCGGTAAATCGAAAGCTACCACCGTGGCTAAATGGCCTGGCTGATTAAAGGTGGTGCGCAGTGTGAAGTAATGATCATTCTGCCAGGCAAAGTGGCGCAGCGGTGAAAAGCTTTCGCGCTCGTCGAGGGCATTGGCCTGCTGCAACATCTCGGCACGGCGGCTATCCACCAGCGAATTGATTGCGCTTTCTTTATAGCGTGTCGCCATATCCTTCAGCGGCAGGGTAGAGATCATGATCAGGCTGTTGTCCTGACCATTAAGGAAATACATCGACCAGGTGGGATTTTCCGCGCCCCACAACGTATCGAGGTAGTTGGACATGCGCATGGTCATATCCAGCGTACTGCTGTCGTGGGAACCAAAAATCAGCGCTTCGGTTTTACGACGCGTTTTTTCCAGGTAATACACATCCGGACGCAGACGGGTTTCCTGCAGGCTGCTGTTCGGTGTGGAACCGGCTGCGCTGGTCGCAAGGTTTTCATAGATCTGCCAGGTGGCGAAGCGGTAGGCATCAATGCGCTTCTGCATGGCGCGCGCCAGATCGGTCATGGCGTAGCGCTTATCGGTGATCCAGGCATTCACACTGTTGTGCACCATCGCGCCCAGCGCCAGGAACAGCACCAGGTTGAACACCACAAAAAAGCGGGTCACATTGCCGGATGTCAGAGGAAATTTGTAAGGCAACATAGGGTCTCAGGCACCTGAAATTATCGCGCAACCAGTCGGGCGCTGGCAGCTACGGCCAGCAGCAGCAGGGCGATAAGCAGAAATGCGCCGCTCAGGCTGATCCACTGGGATATTAATCCGATCAAAGCCGGACCTGAAAGAATACCTGCATAGCCTAAGGTTGTCATGGCGGAAATCGCCAGATTTGACGGCATATCGTGTTGATTTCCAGCAGCATTGAACAACATCGGCACCGTATTGGCCAGGCCAAACCCCACCAGCAGGAAGGCCAGCAACGCCAGACCAGGCCAGGGAAGCATCACTGCCAGCGTCATGCCTGCCGCGGCAGCCAGAGCACCACCCAACATCACCGGATAACGCCCACAGCGCTCGATGATTTTATCCCCGGTAAAACGCCCCAGGGTCATGGCGATAGAAAACACCGCATAGCCCAGTCCGGCCCAGGTGGCTGGCATCTCCGGACTTTGTAACAGCAGCAAGGCACCCCAGTCGAGTACTGCCCCTTCGGCGAGAAACAGAATAAAGCACAGCAGGCCGAGAAAGGCCACCCAGCCGCGTGGCATCACCAGCCACGGCTGATCGGGCTGATGTAAGCGGGTGGTCATCATCCCCGGCTGGCAGCGCAACAGCAGCAACACCATGACCACCATCACCACACCCACGGCGGCGAGTGGCGACAAACCGACACTCATCAACAGGCTGACCGTCGCGGCTCCGACAATACCGCCCAGACTAAAGAACGCGTGGAAGCCGGACATCATCGGACGGCGCGCCGCCTTTTCCACTTCTACGGCCTGGTAGTTCATCGCAACATCAAGCGTGCCCAGCCCGGCACCAAATAGCATCAACGCCAGCGCCATCACCGGTGTCTGACTGGCCGTGGCCAGCAGTGGCAGCATCATGAGCACCAGTGTGGTGGAGCAGAGCATGACGCGTCGACACCCATAGCGTGCCACCAGTTTGCCGGTAACCGGCATCGCGGCCAGCGAACCAATACCCAGACAGAGCAGCAATGCACCGAGCATGCTGCCGGTTAAATGCAGACGATCGCGGGCAAACGGCACCAGAGGGGCCCAGGCAGACATACCCAGGCCATTGATCAAAAACACGGTACGGGTTGACCAGTGCAGAAGGCGAGCGTCTCGCGGATGTTGTGCGGCGTCCAGTGCTGTCATGAAGTTATTATCTTTCTCGTCAAAAGGGCGATTTTAGCATCAACCCGCTGCAACGGCAGGTTTAGAGGTCGTCCCATGCCATGAATTACCGGCAAAAGGGCATTTTACCGACTTTTCAGCCACTGCATTTTTTTTCCAGAACTTTCCTGGCAGAGGAACGGGACCTAAAAGCGACTTAACTCAAATTTTGTTATATGGATTCAATAGGTTAGCTGAAAAGCAGCGTCCCGGCTGCCGAATAATTTGTGATGTTGATCACGAGATAAATAGAAAATTTCAGGTTTTGCGGAAGATTAATTGAGCGATTTATCAGGAAAGGAATAACCAACAACATTATCTCACCTTATTGTCGATTAATGGACTGGCTATTTCCCCCGCTGGAGCGAGCCATGTATAAATTAAAACGGCCAGAATGACGTAATGAATGCTGAGCTTAAGCTGCTGAATAAAGTCAAAGAAGCGATGTAGCCGGGGTAATATTACGGTCCGCAAATAATTACTATGATCTTTGTTGCAGCGGGAAATTAACATGGTTAATTCCTGACTTGTTATTGAACAAAATGTGCGAAAATAAACAAATAATGTGATTGAGGTATTGTCTTAATTAAGGGCGGTCAAGTAAGTTTACGGAAGATGACAAAAGACGGTAAGTGGCAGGCAAAAAAATGCCGGACAAACATGTCCGGCGGGAATTTAGGGTAAACATCTCATTCGGGGTGAATGAAGGTAATAATGAAATAAATGATGATAGCGGGAGTAATTGTATTCTCTGATGGCTGAAAAGTTTTATCATTCAGTGCTGAAAGGGTTCTGTATGTAACTTATTGATGTTTAATAACTAAAAAGCGGTTTATCAATCTGTGCTATATTTTTTACCGATGCGTGCTGCTTATTAGTTCCCCGAAATTTACATCTGGAAATATTTATTTCATACAATGAAACACTTTCGGAAATTTAGTATCATTTTCGTGATAGATTATTGCCCTCTATAAAATAACAATGGCTTGCCGGCTGAATTTTTAATCATTCAGTTAGCAGTGGCATAAATAAAGGCACATTACAGAGGGTAATAAAATGAAACTTCGTGTTCTCTCCCTGATGATTCCTGCGCTTCTTGTTGCAGGTGCTGCAAACGCAGCGGAAATTTACAATAAAGATGGCAACAAATTAGATCTGTACGGCAAAGTCGACGGTCTGCACTATTTTTCTGATAACTCTGGCAGTGACGGTGACCAGTCTTACCTGCGTTTTGGTTTCAAAGGTGAGACTCAGATAACCGACCAACTGTCCGGTTACGGCCAGTGGGAATATCAGGCTGCGCTGAATACCACAGAAAACCAGGGCACCGCCAACAGCTTCACCCGTGTGGGCTTTGCTGGTCTGAAATTCGGTGATGCCGGTTCATTCGACTACGGTCGTAACTATGGCGTGCTGTATGACATCGGTTCATGGACCGACGTACTGCCTGAGTTCGGTGGTGATACCTACGGCGCTGACAACTTTATGTTCCAGCGTAGCAACGGTCTGGCGACTTACCGTAACACCAACTTCTTCGGTCTGGTGGATGGCTGGAACTTTGCCGTGCAGTACCAGGGCAAAAATGACAACCCGACTGAATCCTCATCTGGCCGTGATGTGCTGGGCGAAAATGGTGACGGTTATGGCCTGAGCACCACTTATGATATCGGTTCTGGTTTTGGCATCGGTGCAGCGATGATGTCGTCTGACCGTACCAACAACCAGAACGGCGGTTCTGCCGGTATCCTGGGTCGAGGCGATCGTGCGGATGCTTACACCGGTGGTCTGAAATATGACGCCAACAACATCTACCTGGCCGCGATGTATACCCGTTCGTTCAACGCAACCCGCTTTGGCTCCAGCGATGCCACTGCTTACGGTTACGCGAACAAAGCGGATAACTGGGAATTGGTTGCTCAGTACCAGTTTGACTTCGGTCTGCGTCCGTCTCTGGCCTTCGTCTCCTCTCGTGGTAAAGACATCGAAGGTTATGGCAGCCAGAACCTGAAAAAATACATCGACGTAGGTGCGACCTACTACTTCAACAAAAACATGTCCACCTATGTTGATTACCAGATCAACCTGCTGGACGACAACAACTTCACCCAGGCCGCCGGTATCAACACCGACGACGTCGTGGCTCTGGGGCTGGTTTACCAGTTCTAAGAAGTTTGCTGGAGCGTGGCCTGCCGGTCACGCTCCGGTTTTTAGTAACGTAGTTAGTGCGCCACGTAACGTCTCAATAATCTGCTCTGCCTTCTCGCCCAGTTGAACCTGCACAATCGCTCCCTCCACCAGTAAGACAATCTGTCCGACTATTTTCTGCTGTTCTGCCGTGAGCTGCTGAGCGATCGCCGCCGCCATTTCTCTTTTATGTTCCAGAATCAGGGCACTGGCTTCCGGCAGGGTGTCCGCCAATTCCGCCGCACTGTTTATAAAGGCGCAGCCACGGAAATCCGCTTCGGCAAACCAGCTGTGCAGCGCCGCGGGCAGGGCATCTGCCAGCACCGGCTGCTGTTCCAGTGCGGCGCAAAATGCCGTCATCCAGCGTTGATGACGCTGTTGCAGAAACGCCAGAATCAGGGCGTTCTTGGCCGGGAAGTGTCGATAGAAGGTCACTTTGGTGACGCCCGCCTCGGCAATTACTTTATCAATGCCGGTGGCGCGAATGCCCTGCTGATAAAACAAGCGCTGGGCGGTATTGAGGATGCGATCGCGCGCGGCGGCCTGCGGATCAAAGGTCAGAGGAGCGAGCATAACGTCACCATAAAAAAAGAAAGTAGACAAAATTGTCTACATACGGCAGGATGAATCAAGTAGACAGACCTGTCTACATAAAAAAGGAGACTATGATGCTGATCCCCCCGTTTGATGAACAAAGTGCCACGCAGAAAGTGCGCATGGCTGAAGATGCCTGGAACAGCCGTGACCCTCAGCGGGTGGCGCAGGTGTACAGTGAAGATACCTATTGGCGTAATCGCAGTGAATTTGTCAACGGACGGGCCGAAGCCGCGGCGTTTCTGCAACGTAAATGGAGCAAAGAGCGGGAATATCGGCTGATTAAAGAGTTATGGGCGTGGCACAACGACAAACTGGCGGTGCGCTTTGCCTATGAATGGTGTGATGACAAGGGTAACTGGTTCCGCAGCTACGGTAATGAGAACTGGCACTTCGGGGCAGATGGTCTGATGATAACGCGCTACGCCTGTATCAACGACCTTGCCATCACCGAGGCACAGCGTTTATTCCATTGGCCGCTGGGAACACGCCCGGATGATCATCCGGGCCTGAGTGAACTGGGGCTGTAAACGCAGAATTACTGCGCAGTGCGCCACTTTTTCGCTTTTGGCAGTTGCTGTTGTTGCGCTGGAGGGAGGCTGCCTTCCAGCGCCACGCCTGCCAATGTAAATGCTGAGAAGCTCAGCCACTGCTGCCATTTGCCATGTTGTGTTTTCGACTTTTCCATTCTGCTGCCTCACTGATATTCAACTCAGCTTAAACATTGCAGAATTCATGCCACAACACCGCTCTCAGCGCCACGCGGATCGAGCTGACTTTGCTACACTGCGCCAGCGCTGAAGCGGTGCAACGCGGGTTTTTCTGGTGCAGAAATTTAACGCCCGCGCAGATGACGCATATGACGCTGACGATAAAGCCGCCAGCATTGCAGGCTGCTGTAGAAAAACAGACCAGTGGCCACCACAAGAATTGTATAAATCATCTGACGCTCCCGTATTCGCGGTTGTGCAGGAACGGGTTATCCTGTGACAGCCTTCAGTCAACTTCAAGCAGCTTTAGCCTGATTTACAAGCGAGTTATGCTTTGTAACACGCTTAATTAAAGCGTTACAGATGAGGATTAGATGCGTTTTCAGAATATTCTGCTGATTGGTCTGGCAGTGATCGGGGTGAGTGGTTGCGATCAAACGCCTACCCGGCAAAGCCTGGTGCTGGAGGGTAAAACCATGGGCACGGTATGGCGAGTCAGCCTGGCGGGGGTCGATGCGCAGCGTAAAGTGGCGCTACAGCAGGCGATCCAGCAGCAGCTGGATCGTGATGATGGTGAACTCTCCACCTGGAAGCCGGATTCGGTGTTGTCGCGCTTCAATCAATATCAGGGCACCTCACCGCAGCCGGTCAGCGCCGATATGGCGGATATTGTTACCGCAGCACTGCGCATCGGCAATAAAACCGGTGGTGCGATGGACATTACCGTTGGGCCGCTGGTCAATCTGTGGGGTTTTGGGCCGACTAAACCACCTGCGCACACGCCAACGGATGCTGAAATTGCTGCGACTAAAGCGCTGACCGGTTTACAGCATTTACGGGTGATTCAGGCGGTTGACGGCCAGTGGCTGCAAAAGGATCTGCCGGGCTTGTATGTTGATCTCTCCACCATGGGCGAAGGCTATGCAACCGACCATCTGGCACGCCTGATGGAGCAGCAGGGCATCACCGATTATCTGGTGTCGGTGGGCGGAGCGGTACTGAGTCGCGGACTGAACGCGCAGAACCAACCCTGGCGCGTAGCGATCCAGAAACCGACCGATCGGGAGAATGCGGTGGAAGCGCGGGTAGATTTGCAGGGCCACGGGATCAGTACATCCGGCAGCTATCGCAACTATTATGAACTGGATGGCAAACGCATTTCGCACGTTATCGATCCCGCCACCGGGCGGCCGATCCAGCATAAACTGGTGTCGGCAACGGTGATCGCCACCACCGCGCTGGAAGCGGATGGCTGGGATACCGGGTTGATGGTGCTGGGCACCGAGCGTGCCAAAGCGCTGGCGCTGAAGGAGCATCTGGCGGTTTATCTGATAAGCAAGCAGGGCGACGGCTTCAGTCACTGGATGTCGCCGCAGTTTAAACCCTTCCTGATTTCGCAGGATGACAACTGATTACGGAGGCGCAGATGCTGGATCTGTTTAGTGACGAAGCGCCGTGGCAGGAACCACTGGCTGAGGGGGCGGTGATTTTGCGGCGTCGCGCCCGTGAGCAGGCGGAGGCATTGCTGGCGGAAATTCATACCATCGCCGCACTTAACCCGTTTGCTCATCGCATTACGCCGGGCGGGCACCGTATGTCGGTCGCCATGACCAACTGCGGTGATTTGGGCTGGTCGAGCGATTCACGTGGCTACCAGTATACCGGGCAGGATAACCTCAGCGGGCAGACATGGCCGCCAATGCCAGCGTTGTTCCGTGAGCTGGCGCAGCAGACGGCGCTGGAAGCCGGGTTCAGCGGTTTTAACCCGGATGCCTGTCTGATCAACCGTTATGAACCGGGTGCCAAACTGACGCTGCATCAGGATAAAGATGAGAAGGATCTGCGTCAGCCGATCGTTTCCGTGTCACTCGGGCTGCCCGCCGTGTTTCAGTTTGGTGGGTTCGAACGCGGTGATGCGACACAGCGCGTGTTACTGGAACACGGCGATATCGTGGTATGGGGTGGGCCTTCGCGCCTGCGCTATCACGGCATTCTGCCGCTCAAATCGGGTATTCATCCGCAGGCCGGTGCCTTTCGCTACAACCTCACTTTCCGGCGCGCCCATTAAGGGCGCATTGGATGAGAATTATTCTTGCTATCATCTGATGCACCATTAAACTGCAGGCTGCAAAAGTTTACTGCTGGAACCGTTTAATGGCTCTGCTTCAGGTTGTCTATCGCCAGTACCGCTGGCCCTTTATTGGCGTCATCCTTCTTACTTTACTTAGCGCCGCGCTCGGCATTGGCATGATCGCCTGGATTAATAACGAGCTGATCACGGCAGTTAATACCTCGGTTAGCGTATTACCGGCTTTTCTGCTGCAGCTGTTTCTGCTGATGGCGGTGACGCTGGGTTCACAGTTATCGCTGACGTTGCTGGGTCATCACTTTGTCTGGCGTCTGCGTGGCGAGTTTATCAAACGTATTCTTGATACCCGCGTGGAGCGTATCGAGCAGATTGGCAATGCACAATTGCTGGCCGGGCTGACCAGTGACGTGCGTGCCATTACCATTGCTTTTGTTCGTCTGCCGGAGTTAATCCAGGGCATCATCATTACCCTGGGTTCCGCGCTGTATATGGCGTGGTTATCACCGAAAATGCTGGCGGTGACCTCGTTGTGGCTGGTGGTGACGCTGGTGGGTGGCTGGTTACTGGTGTCGCGGGTTTATCAACACATGGCGAAGCTGCGCGAGGTGGAAGATGACCTCTATCGTGACTATCAAACCATCATTGAAGGGCGTAAAGAGCTACAGCTGAACCGCGATCGCGCGCAGCAGATTTACGACAGCGTTTATCAGGAAAACGCCAAAAGCTATCGCCACCATATCGTGCGTGCCGACACCTTCCATCTCAGTGCGGTGAACTGGTCAAACATTATGATGTTGGGGGCGATTGGCATCGTGTTCTGGATGGCCAACGGTCTTGGCTGGGCCAATACCGCCATCGCGGCAACGTACTCGCTGACACTGTTGTTTCTGCGCACGCCGCTACTGGCGGCTGTGGGCGCATTACCGACGCTGCTCAGTGCCCAGGTGGCGTTCCGCAAGCTGAATACTTTTGATCTTGCGCCTTATGAAGCAGAGTTCAAAGCCTTGCCCACGGCCAGCGAGTGGCAATCCCTCGAGTTACGTGATGTTTGCTTCCATTATGGCGAACATGGCTTCGAAGTGGGGCCGATCAACCTGACTCTGCGCCGGGGCGAGCTGGTGTTCCTGATTGGTGGTAACGGTAGCGGTAAATCGACGCTGGCGATGTTACTGACCGGCCTGTATCAGCCGCAGTCCGGTAGCGTGTTGCTGAATGGCAAAGCGGTTGACTGGCACAATCTGGACGCTTATCGCCAGCATTTCTCTGCGGTGTTCACCGATGTGCATCTCTTTGATCGTCTGATTGGCCGTAGCGGTCAGCCTGCCAATCCGGCGCTGGTGCAGCAGTGGCTTGAGCGTCTGAAGATGCAGGATAAACTGAAGCTGGCAGGCAACAAGGTACTGAATCTGCAACTGTCGAAAGGGCAGAGTAAGCGTCTGGCGCTGTTGCTGGCAGTTGCGGAGGAGCGCGACATCCTGCTGCTCGACGAATGGGCCGCCGATCAGGACCCGCATTTCCGCCGGATTTTCTACCGCGAGCTGCTGCCCTGGTTACAGGAGTCCGGCAAAACGGTGTTTGCTATCAGCCATGACGATCACTACTTTATTCACGCCGATCGCCTGCTGGAAATGCGTGACGGTAAGCTGAGTGAGTTGACGGGCAGCGAACGTGAAATGGCGACGCTGGATGCGGTAAAACGCACCGATACCGGCCATTAGCGCCAGCTGGCAAAGCTTAGCGAAAAGGGTTATTGGGCACGTTGGGCTTGTCGGGATAGAGTGAAAGCCAGCAGAAACTTAGGTTTCTGCCTCCCTGGAACACTTTTCTGTCGTCTTGTGTTATTGCCGGCTCTGGTTATTTCTGAGCCGGTTTTTTATTGCCTGACAGCGGGATGGGTGACCAGCGTGACCACGCGCTGCTCGCTTTGGCTGAAACGTGCCTGAAGCGTGGTTTGCCGATTAAATTGCGCAGAAAAATCCGTGGTTAAACGCAGCCGGGCGGTATGGGTCGCCAGATCGAGATGGATCAGCTCCGCCTGGAGAAAATCCATTGGCTGATGCAACTGCGGCCACAACGTTTTATACACACTTTCCTTCAGTGAAAACAACAGCGTCGCCCCCAGAGCAAAGGGCAGCGCAAGCTGTTGCAGCAACGCGCGTTCCTGGGCGTTCATCAGCATATCCGCGGTTTCCTGAGCCGTGTTGGCAGCCATCATTTGTTCCACATCGATCCCCACATACAGCGGCTCACGCGTTACCGCAATCACCGCCATATCATGGCTATGCGACAACGATCCCTGCACGCCTGCGGGCCAGCAGGGTGAACGGTCGGTGGCATTGAGCAGCACAAAATCCGGCACGCCAAATTGCGTCATCACTTCGCGTGCCAGCCAGCGGCTGGCCAGATGTTCGGATTTCCGTTTGATGACGGCGTTTTCCAGTGTTGCAGGCAGTGGCAATTGCCAGCGCTGATGCAGGTCAGCTTGCCAGTGCTGTTTATCGAACTGACACCAGGCGAGCAACGGGGAGCCAGGCGTGGTGCCAGCGGCCAGCAAAAAGGGTGATTCAGGAACGGTAAGCGGTGTTGCGGGTATAAACATAAGGAATCACGGCTGACGGAAAAAGGCATTTAACCAGTCAGCCGAAGAGAGGGCAAGCTCAGTGCTCACCGTCTTTAGTCATTAGGGGGAATGGCAAAACTCTTGATCGATACCACAAAGTGCTGATGGCCTTTACTGATGCGCGCGCCGCGATCGCACCAGCGAGACGCCAGGCGGAAGAAATCGTCGCTGCCGATATCATAAGCCAGCTCGACTTTACTCATACCGGAGTGCAGGAGTTCTTCAGCGTCCTGCAGATTTTTTGCTTTGATGACCATAACGGTTTTCCATCGTAAAACAGGAGACTAAAGGTTAGGGTAATAGTGTGACAGTTTTGTTTCACTCTGATGAATTGCTGTCACAATCTGGCAGAAATGTGATCTGGGGCAGAATTTGTTGCGCCCGGTAACTTACTGATTATTTGGTGAAAGCAATGTTAATACTGGTTATTTTCTGATACCCATTAAGGGATTAGACAACAGGAGGTTGAGATGACAGTACCCCGGCTCGAAACGCCACGATTGATTCTGGAACCGCTACAAAGCAGTGATGCAATTCAGGTACAACAAATCTTCCCACGCTGGGAAATCGTGCAGCATCTGACTAACGCGGTACCCTGGCCATATCCTGCGAACGGTGCCAGTTATTACATTGACGACATCGCGTTACCTGCCATGGCAGCTGGGCAAGCCTGGCACTGGAGTTTACGGCATCGTTCGGCACCCGAGACAGTGATTGGGCTGATCTCCCTGCGTGCCGGTGCAGAAGATAACCGGGGTTTCTGGCTGGTGCCTGAGTGGCAGGGGCAGGGGTTGATGAGCGAAGCCTGTGCCGTGGTGACGGATTTCTGGTTTATGACGCTGAAGCAGCCTCGTCTGCGCGTGCCAAAAGCGATGGATAACCTGGCGTCATGTCGTATCTCCGAACGCAGCGGAATGCGGCTGATCGACACTTTCAGTAAAACCTTTGTCGGCGGTGAAATGCAGGCGGGCAACTGGGAAATTACCCGGGAAGAGTGGTTGGTGCGGCAGACGCAAAAATCGTAAATGCCGCTCGGTAACTTGATATCGCACCAGGTCGTAGCGGCGCAATTTATTGCGCGCCTTTTGGCGGAGGCACCGCTGATAATCGCGCGATAAATCGCGCCGCTACGCGTGCGTGCACAACCCGAAACCGCTATTTAACTGATTAACATGAAGTCATTGTGAGCGGCATTTTTTTACGACGGAGATACGCGGATGAAAAGGATTCCAGTTTTAATAGCATCCCTTGTGCTAACAGGATGCCCCGGAATAAGGGATCGTATTCCTCTATCGGAAAAAGCCGGAGTTACCCTCAAAGGTGATCATGTCTGTGTCACTGTTCAGCCACGTAATGATGAAAAGCTCGAAGCAATCTCGATCTATAAAGTGGATCTTCCTGATGATAGAAAAAACATTTTTTTCTCGCCTCCTGAGTCAATTGATGCTGCCAGATGTGTTCCTGATAACGGATATATTTTTGAGGAAAATATTACTTATTACTTCTCAACTAAACTCACATCTGCTGCTCGAGAACGAGCCGGAGAATGGCCTTTCAGCCGGGAGTTTGCCGTTGAGTTTCGTTTAAGATCCAGCAACGGAAAAGTCACTATTGAGGAACCGGGTGAGGGGACACGGTAAATCGAGGCGAGTGTTCAGGTTGGAAAATAGCACCCTCTGTCATGACCTGCCACCGCGCCGGGTAAACAGCCACATCATATAAGGTGCGCCGAGCAGGGTGGCGACCAGCCCGGCGGGGAGTTCGCGTGGGGCCAGTAACGTGCGTCCGGCCCAATCTGCCAATACCATAATCAACGCGCCACTTGGCAGGGCAAGCAGGAGTTGCTGCCCGGGTCGCCGCGCTCCCAGCAGGCGCGCAATATGCGGAGCGGTGAGGCCGACAAAAGAAACCGGGCCGACGATCAAGGTGGCTGATGCCGTCAGCAGGGCGATAAATGTCAGAGTGAGCAAGCGTGCCTGCGCCAGAGTGACGCCGACGGAAGCCGCACAGGCTGCACCCAGCGGTAAAATGCTCAGCCAGCGCCGGAAAAACAGCGTCAGTACACTTAATATCAGTGCCATCCCCGCCGCTACTGCCGCATCGCGCGGCATGATGGAGTAAGTCGAGCCGGATAACCAGTTCAGTAAGGTGATGGCGCGCTCATCACCAGCTGCGATGACGGTTGCCACCAGGGCCTGAAACAACGCGCTGATGGTCACGCCAGCCAGCAAAACGCGCTCCGGGGAGAAATGATGGCGGCGTGAAAAAGATAAAATAATCAGCAGCGTAACCAGCGCCCCGCCGGTGGTCACGCCAAGGCGCAGCGCATGCGATGTGCTTCCCACCATCAGCGTTAATGCCAGCATCCCCAAAGCCGCGCCAGCACTCACCCCCATCATTTCCGGGCTTGCCAGCCGATTGCCGGTTAACCGTTGCAGTAAAACGCCCGCTGCGGCCAACATCATTCCGGCGGCACAGGCGGCTACCGCTCGTGGTACGCGCCACGGCAACAGTGGTGCCAGATGCGAGAGCGGCGTAAACGCCCAGCCGCTGGGGGATCGCCCAAAAATCAGCGATAGCAGAAGAAACAGCGCCAGCAGCAGAAACAAACCGAGGCTGAGTGGATAGAGACGATGATCTGCCTGGATCGACTCACCCGCACCGGCAGGCATTGGGGCCAGCGGCATGGACGCTGTGCGCAGCCTGAGCAGTAACCATAATATCAGTGGAGCACCAAACAGCGCCGTGGCCGCTCCGGTCGGTACCAGCTCTCCCAGTGCATTGGCAAAAGGCTGGACTGCCTGATCGGTGCCCCACAACAACGCGGCACCACACAGCGGGGCCAGCAGCAACTGGTGCAGCAGGCGACGCGCACCCAGCAACCGCGCCAGGGCAGGAGCCGCCAGTCCGACAAAGCCAATCACCCCGACCGCACTGACCACCGCCGCCGTCAGCAGCACCGCCAGACCAAAACCCGCCAGCCTGGCGTATTGGGTGCGTAACCCAAGGCTGCTGGCGTGCAGCTCGCCCAGTCCCAGCAGTTGCAGCGGACGTCGTAATAGCAGCGCCAGCAGCCAGCCAGGCAGTAGCTGGCCGCCAAGCTGACGTACCGATCCCCAGCCTGCCTGTACCAGCGAACCGGCTCCCCAGATAAACAGGCTATGCAGATAAGGAGCGTACAGCAATTGCAGCACGGTGATCACTGACCCACAGAATAAGCTCACCACCAGACCGGCAATCGCCACCCGCGAAGGCTCCAGCCCACGCGAGGCTGAAAGGGCCAGCACCAGTCCGGCTGCCGCCATCGCCCCGACCAGTGCCACGGTTTGCGTCCCTGCTGCCAGCCAGTGCGGAAGAAATACCGTCACCAATGAGAGCGCGAGCTGTGCACCGGCAGCGACGCCCAGCGTCATCGGTTCTGCCAGCGGATTACGCAGCGTTTGCTGAAACAGCAGACCGGCCAACCCCAGGGCCGCACCGCACAACAGGCTGATCACCAGACGCGGCAGCCATCCCTGCAAAACGATCAGTTGCCGCATAGCGTGCGTTGGCATCGGCAACAGCAGCGCAAGGTTATGCAGACTCAACAGCACCAGTGGCAGCAGTAACGCCAGCAGCAGCAGTATCCGGCCGCGCAGAGGCAATTTTTTCATGCTGAACGGTCTCTCAGGACGGCGGACAGTTGCCGGGCAAAACGCATGGCAGAAGGGAGCATGCCAAATCCCCAAAAGGCGGGTAACGCGGCACTATGACCTGCCTGGACCGCAGGTAACGCCTGCCATAATGCATTATCCGTCAGGCCGTGCGGCATACTGGCGGGCAACGGGGTGAAATAGAGAATCTGTGCCTGATTGGCCGAGGCCAGGCTATCCAGCCCGGCGACGCTGATCCCCCAGTAATCGGTCGCTCGCTGCCAGCCATTATTGATGCCCATGGCGGTGAGAACGTCCTGAAACAGGCTGTGCTGACCATACACACCGATATGGCGGGCATCAAAAAAGCGGATAAGAAAAACGGTTAAGTCGGACGCGTGGCCTGATGCCGACTGGCACAGGGTCGCTGCGGCCGCGCTGATCAATTGTGCGGCGGCGGCCTGACGGTGACATAACATTCCCAGCTGGCGGGTGGCCTCGATGGCGTGTTGCCAGGGGGTTCCCGTGTCGCTGTAAATGGTGAATGCACGCACCGGAGCAATGCGCTCAAGGATTTCGCGCTGTGACTCCTGGCTGGAGTTGATCAGGATATAATCCGGGGACAGCTGTTGTAGCCACTCCAGATTGGGGGCCAGACGCAGGCCGACATCCGCTACCTGCGCCGGAACCCTGGGTTCGACAACGTTGTCGTGGTAGCCATCAATTTCAGCTACGCCTGTCGGGATCACCCCTAGCGCCAGTAGCGTTTCTACCAGCCCCCAGTCGAGCACCACCAGACGTGGGGCTGGCAGTGAAGACGCACGCACACCACGCGTGATCCCCACCAGGGAGAACAACGCGCACCACTGTAAAAACATGCGTCTTCTCATGCCATTACCAGCGATAACGTGCGGTGGCCAGTACATTTGCCCCTGCGGCATAGGTACAGGTGGTGGCGCTGTAGCACGAGGCGACATAATGGCGGTCCAGCAGGTTGCTGGCATTGAGACTCAATAGCCAGTGGTCACCCGTATCGTAATGGATACCGGCATCCATCACGGTTGCCGACGCCACGCGGATGGTGTTTGAGGTATCTTCACTGGATCCGATGTACCGGACACCGGCGTTGACGCCGAATCCCTGCATCACACCCTGATGGAAGCTGTAGTCCAGCCAGGCCGAGGCGGTATTGCGCGGCATCCCCCACAGACGTTTGCCTTCCAGTGAGGTGGTGCCGCCGTCCAGCGTGCTGGCGCTGTCGTTGGAGTCAATGGTGACCGCGTTCAGCCAGGTATAAGCGCTGATCAGCGTCAATGATGGCGTCAGGTTGGCATGCGCTTCCACCTCGACACCTTTCGATCTGACGCGTCCGGCTTGCGTGTTGTACCCCGAATGCTGCGGATCGCTGGTCAGCACATTCTTCTCGGTGAGATCAAACCAGGACGTGGTGATAAAGCCGCTAAAGCCGGTCGGCTGATATTTGACACCCACCTCATATTGGTTCGCCGTGGTGGGTTTGGCCATGCCGCCGCCATATAACGTTCCAACCTGAGGAATGAATGATTTGGCGAAGCTGGCATACGGGGCAATGCCGTTATCAAACTGGTAAACCAGCCCGGTACGCCAGGTAAAGGCACGGGCGGATTGTTCGGTAGAGGAATCGGTCACCGGGTTGACGTCATCGGCGTGCGCCCAGTCTTCCCGCATGCCCAGCAGGTAACTCCAGTTGCCCAGACGCATCTGATCCTGGGTATATACGCCCAGCTGTTTCTGGCGGATATGATCGTCTGAAGTGGTGTTGGGCATGGTAACTGAGCTGTAATCTGGCGCGAAGGCATCCAGCGTTGGCGCAGCCCCCAGCCCCACGGTTTCGCGATACAGCACCCGCTGGAAATCGACGCCTGAAAGTAACTGGTGCGAGATCGCGCTGGTATCAAAATCGGCTTCCAGCTGGTTATCCACTGAAAGGGTTTTCGCCTGTTCATGGTTAAAGAAGGCATAGCGATTCAGTACCCGGCTGGAGCCACTGGCGTAACCGTTGGTGAAGACATTTTCGAGATTATCTTTTACATCGCTGTAATGCACATTTTGCCGCATCATCAGGGTGTTATTCAGGCGATGCCAGAACTCATAGCCCACGGAGAACTGGGTGCGTGAATGATGATCAAAGTTGGGATCGCCGAGGTTGGTATGCGGTGAGATCTTACCGTTCGCCGTACTTAATACGCTGCCGACGGCCGGAACAAAGTTGTAGTAACCGACATCAGGATCGCGCTGATACTTAGCCAGCACCGTCAGCGAGGTATCTTCGTTGGGTTTCCAGGTCAGAGCCGGAGCGACGTACACATGTTTTTGCCGCGTATCATCGACCTGCGTTTTACTGTCGGTGCCGCTGGCTGTCAGGCGATACAGTAGCGTGCCATCGTCGTTGGCTTTGCCACCGATATCAAAACCGGTTTGCAGATGGTCGTGGCTCCCTGCGGTGACAAACACTTCGTGCACTGGCGTTGCCGTCGGTTTTTTACTGGTCAGATTGACCACGCCGCCGGGATTGACCTGGCCATATAACACCGAGGCGGGTCCATGCAGTACCTCAATGTTGCTAAAGCCATAGGTATCATAATTGGCAATGGCATAACCGAAGCTGCTGTCGCTCGGCATTCTGGCACCGTCGAGAAATTGCTCCAGATAGAAACCCCGGCTGAACAGATAACCCGCGCCGCTGCTGGATGCGCCACGTATTTCTGACACCACACCCGAGGTGTAGCGCAAGGCTTCAGCCGTGGTCTGGGCCGCCTGTAAATCCATCTGCTTACGCGTCACGCTGGATACCGATTGCGGCACCTCGATTTTCGGCGTTGCGGTTTTCGTTGCGCTGGTGCTGCTGGTGGACACCACGCTGGTGTCATCTGTCGATAGTGGCGCGGCCTGGCTGGCCGTTACCACCATTTGCTGATCTGCTGCACTGACTTTAAAAGCCATCAGCGTTAACGCAAGCGCGCTCAGTACGAATGGACCCTTACCCATGCCTGTCATCTTGCACATCAATTTTCCCTATCTCTGAATAAGTTAAATAAATGCTCACCACATAAAAGTTTGTCTGGATAAGGCTTTTTTGACTCGCGTTACGCAAGCTATGACAGCAGCGTAACGGGCAATCCCGACCAGGAGAAGGCGAATGATAATGATTTTATTTCTTATTAAAAGGTGGTGACTGTCTGTTATTCTGTGTCGTAGTAAAACACCCTGAAAAAGCGACAAAGGTTGTCGCAAACGATAAATAGTGGCGAAATTTTTGGGTTACGAGCGGGGGAGAGGAGAAGGCAGTGGGAGAGATGAATAGCGCACTCAAACTAAAAAGTAAAATTCCGCAGCTGAAAACGGAGATGTTAATCCCGGCACCCTCTGTTGTTTCCTACTACTACACACGCCAGCAGGCGCAGGCCTGGCATTCACACGCCACGGCGCAGTTGACTTATTGCAGCAGCGGGGCGATCACAATTCATACCGCGGAGGCGAGCTGGACATTAGCGCCTTACCGCGCGTTGTGGATCCCCTCCGGGCTGACACATCAAACCCATGCGCAGGCAGGGACGCAGACCCATAATGTGTATCTGTCCGATCGGGGTGAGAAAAAATGTATCGAGGCACTTTGCCCTTTGCTGATCACTCGTCTCGTCCATCAGCTGGTGACCGAACTGGATGATGTATCCCAACATCAGCGACGTAATGCGCTAATCCTGGCGCTGTTGTTCCATGAGTTGAGCCAGGCAGATTCGGCTCGGGTGAGCTGTCTGCCGGTGGCAAAAGAGCCGCGGCTGCTCGCCTTAACCGGGCAGATGTTACAACATCCTGGCAATAGCGAAACGCTGGAGAGCCTGAGCCGCCAGGCTGGCATAACCCCGCGCACCTTGTCCCGTTTATTTCGTCAGGATACCGGGTTGAGCTTTGCCGAGTGGCGTCAGCAGTTAACGATCACCATGACGATTAATTTGCTGTCGCAGGGGGGAGCGGTGGAGGTGATTGCCAGCCAGCTGGGATATTGCAATGGCAGTGCGCTGATAGCCATGTTTAGTAAGGCAATGGGGCTGACGCCGCAACGCTACTTTGCATTGCAGGCTTGAGGCAATACCTCAGGAATTAATGTGCTCTTTACAATAGCGTCGCTTCCAGCCAGCCGGCGTCAGGCCGGTGTGTTTACTGAAGATTTGCCGAAAATAACTGGTATCACTAAAACCGCACTGCCGTGCCACTTCGGTTAACGACAGCGAATTGCTAATCAGCAGCTTTTCCGCTGCCAAAACGCGCTGACGATGGATAGCTTCCGTCAACGTCAGGCGAAATGCCCGGCGGTACACCCGGCCAAGATAATCGGCATTGCAGTGCAGCTCTTTTGCCAGTATTGAGGTGGAGAGCGGCAGGTGGAATCGGCTGCGGATGAGCTGATGCGCTTTCCAGGCCAGCGCGACGCCGGGGCTGTTATCGGCACTCTCCTGCGGACCCGGGGCAGCGATTTGTTGCAGAATCAGCAATAAAATGCACTCCAGCGCGATGCTGCGATGAATGTTCTCCTGCTCACTAAGAAACTGGCGAAACAGCGCAATAACGTATTGCGGATCGCCAATGCGCGTGTGCTGCGGAAGCGTTAATAACGCGTGATGCAGCCCGGTCTCCCTGGCCCCTTTCAGCCATTCAAAATGCAGCCAGTAGAATTTCAGATCTGGCGGAAATGTCCCTTCGCCAATATGTCGATAGCCGGGCCGCAGCAGCAGGCTTTCACCTGCCTGCACGGTAAATAAGCGCTCCTCTTCACGAATTTGCAGCTGACCCCGCTCGACAAAGATCACCTCCCAGGAAGTCAGTGTCCGTGCCGGATGGCTGCCATAACCGCGCGAAATAAATAAGCCGCCGTTTTGCACCTGAATCGGAAACGCTATGGATAATTCGAACATCGATATTCAATTTCCTGCTTTTCATTGGCCGTAAAATCACTTTGTGTCTGATTATTAACCATAAAGTGATGTGATGCCCGATCCAGTTCACATTTCAGCTATCAGGTCGGAATTACCCTGTTTTTATACTTTTCCGTTCCCTTGTTGGTCGCCAGATTGCAGGCAGAATGAGTCAGGTACCTGTAAATAAGCCCGCCATGATGCGGGTAATGTACTCTGACCCTTACGAGGAGTTTTCGATGACTTCTACCCCGATTACACAAACCGAGCTGACGCAGCAGGCCACCAGCGATGTGCTGTCGATGCGTGAGAAAATCGGTTATGGGCTGGGGGACGCCGGCGGTACGGTGATCACCTGCCTGATTATGAATTTTCTTACTTTTTTCTATACCGATGTCTTTGGCCTGACTCCGGCACTGGTCGGCACCTTGTTTATTGCTCTGCGCGTGTTTGATGCGGTATCCGATCCGATCATGGGGGTCATCGCCGACCGTACCCAAAGCCGCTGGGGACGTTTTCGCCCCTGGCAGCTGTGGGTTGCTGTGCCGATTGGCATCATTGGCGTACTGACCTTTACCGTCCCTGACGTCAGCATGAACATGAAAATCGCCTGGGCTTTCGGGACTTATCTGCTGCTCTCCGTCAGCTATACGGCGATTAACGTGCCTTACTGTGCGCTGATCAACACCATGACCACCCGTCATACGGAAGTGATTTCCTGTCAGTCATGGCGTTTTGTGTTGTGCGGCGTGGCGGGTTTTCTGGTCTCCGTCGGCCTGCCGTGGCTGGTGTCAGCGCTGGGTAAAGGCAATGTCGCACTCGGTTATCAGGCTGGCGTTGGGCTGCTGTGCACGGTGGCGGTGGTGATGTTTCTGTGCTGCTTCTTCTGGGTACGTGAACGCGTACCGCTGGACAGCATGGGTAAATTTACCCTGCGGGAACATCTGGCCGGGCTACGCCGCAACGACCAATTGTTGCTGATGTTATTGATGTCCTTCCTGCTGATTAATGTGTTTAACATCCGTGGTGGTGGCTACATGTACTTCATCACATATGTGCTGAAGGGCAGCACCGCTTATACCTCGCTATTTTTCACCATGGTGACCTTTGCCTCGATTCTTGGCTCGGTGATCGTCAGCCCTCTGTCAAAACGTATTGATACCGTCAAACTTTACTACCGGACCAACATCGTGCTGGCTGCACTGGCGGCTTTGATGTGGTTGCTGCCCACTGGCCCGGCGTGGCAGACGCTATGGCTGGCGGTGATCCTGGGTAACGGCATTATCCTGGGCTTTACGCTGCCGCTGCATTTTGCGCTGATGGCGTTCGCCGATGATTACGGTGAGTGGAAAACCGGTGTGCGCTCGTCAGGGATGAACTTTGCCTTCAACCTGTTTTGTATCAAGCTCGCCTGGGCTTCCAGTGCCGGGATCATTAGCCTGGTCTTTATCTTTGTGGCTTATCAGCCGGGAGCCGGTAATCAGACCACGGCCTCATTGCAGGGGATTACCACCATGGAAACCTTGCTCCCCGCCTTATTTCACCTGCTGCTGGCGTTCAGCATTCGTGCCTGCAAACTCAATAACCCCATGATGGCGCGCATTGCCAGTGACCTGCACGTCCGCCATGTTCAGTCTTAAGGAGAACATTATGTCTGTGATGGAAGTTAACCTGCACAAGCTTAAAATTAGCGACCCTTTCCTCGGCCAGTATCAGCAACTGGTACGCGATGTGGTGATCCCTTATCAGTGGGATGCGCTTAATGACCGTATACCAGAAGCCGATCCCAGCCATGCAATAGAAAATTTCCGCATCGCTGCTGGTCTGCAACAAGGGGAGTTTTACGGCATGGTGTTCCAGGACAGTGATGTGGCGAAATGGCTGGAAGCGGTCGCCTGGTCGCTGTGTCAGAAACCCGACGCGGAGCTGGAGAAAACCGCAGATGAGGTGATTGAACTGGTGGCGGCCGCTCAGTGCGACGATGGCTATCTCAACACTTATTTCACGGTTAAAGCGCCAGCGGACCGCTGGACCAATCTGGCCGAGTGCCATGAACTTTACTGCGCCGGACACATGATTGAGGCGGGTGTTGCCTTCTTTCAGGCTACCGGCAAACGCCGTTTGCTGGAGGTGGTCTGCAAACTTGCCGACCATATCGATAGCGTCTTTGGTCCGGGTGACACCCAGCTGCATGGCTATCCGGGGCATCCGGAAATTGAACTGGCGCTCATGCGTTTACATGAAGTGACCCAGGAACCCCGTTATATGAAGCTGGTGAACTACTTCGTTGAACAGCGCGGCACGCAGCCGCATTTCTACGATATTGAGTATCAAAAGCGGGGTGAAACCTCCTACTGGAATACTTACGGTCCGGCATGGATGGTGAAAGACAAGGCCTATAGCCAGGCACATCAACCCATCGCAGAACAACAGACCGCGATTGGTCACGCGGTACGTTTTGTCTATCTGATGACCGGTGTAGCGCACCTGGCAAGACTCAGCCAGGACGAAGCAAAACGGCAGGACTGCCTGCGTCTGTGGCACAACATGGCGCAGCGCCAGCTTTACATCACCGGTGGCATCGGTTCGCAAAGCAGTGGGGAGGCATTCAGCAGCGATTACGATTTGCCGAACGACAGCGTCTATGCCGAAAGCTGTGCGTCGATTGGCCTGATGATGTTCGCACGGCGTATGCTGGAGATGGAAGCTGACAGCCAGTACGCCGATGTGATGGAGCGTGCGTTATATAACACCGTGCTGGGAGGGATGGCGCTGGATGGCAAACATTTCTTTTACGTCAATCCGCTGGAAGTGCACCCTAAAACCCTCAGTTTTAACCATATCTACGATCATGTTAAACCGGTACGCCAGCGTTGGTTCGGCTGCGCCTGCTGCCCGCCGAACATCGCCCGTGTGCTGACCTCGCTGGGGCACTATATCTATACGCCACGCGCGGATGCGCTCTATATCAATCTTTATATCGGCAATAGCGTGGAAGTGCCGGTGGGCGAGGAGACGTTGCGACTGCGTATCAGCGGTGACTTCCCATGGCAGGAAACGGTGACCCTCTCCATCGATTCAGCGCAGCCGGTACGGCATACACTGGCGTTGCGCTTACCAGACTGGTGCGATGCGCCACAAGTGGCACTCAATGGCGTGGCGGTAGCCAATGATATCCGGAAGGGGTATCTGCATATCAATCGGCTCTGGGTGGAGGGCGACACGCTGACGCTGACGTTGCCCATGCCGGTACGTCGCGTTTATGGTAATCCGCTGGTACGTCACGTTGCAGGCAAAGTGGCGATTCAGCGCGGTCCGCTGGTGTATTGTCTGGAGCAGGCGGATAACGGCGAACAGCTGCACAACCTGTGGTTGCCTGACACCGCCACCTTTACAACTTTCGCTGGCAAAGGGCTGTTCGCGCATAAGGTGCTCATTCAGGCCGAGGGCAGCAAGCAAACTTCTCCAGCGCCGGAGCAGCAATTGCTTTGGCATTATGATCGTGCCCCCACCACCCGACAAACTCAGACCTTAACGTTTATTCCGTGGTTTAGCTGGGCGAATCGTGGTGCAGGGGAGATGCGGATTTGGGTCAATGAGGGGTGATTACTGATTTGTAACACCGAACTGGAGCAAGAACACCACCAGGGGGCTTCCCTGGTGGTGGTATAAAATAGCGTAATTTGATTTAAGACTAATAACTTATTTCACACCATGATTGAGCACGGCGCTGGCATTGATGATCAGGCAAGGCTCAGTGCAATGGTTGTTGATGCCAATAAACGGTGTTTCCGTAATGACATAATTCATCGCGTGCTCTTTTTTGACAGAATAAGCCATGCCAGCAAATGTCCATGGCATGCCTAATGAAAGCGCGCCGAATTCATCATACTTAGTGGATTTGGCAATTCTCGGTAAATTATCTTCATCGATTTTGTAATACACATTGCCGGTGAATTCTTTTGGCACCGCACTCATAATGGCTGAAGTGATCAGTTTATATTCCTGCTGCTGAGGTGAAGAAAATCCCTCTCTGATATTCTTGTTGCTGATGAACACCGTCAACAGAATGAAAATAAAATAAGGTATTTGGGGGTATTTAATCTTGCTAAACATCATCAGCAATCCAAAGAGGAAAGCCGAGGTGGTGATCAATGTGACAGCCACTATCGTGCGATAAGCCGCCCAACTTTCACTAACCAGTAAGTTGGGTAATGCCGCTGCGAAAACAAAAATGATAAACAAATAAGGTTTATCTTTGCCATTCTTTCTCATCGCAGCGACACCAACGCCAATAATGATAATGGAAAGGGTGACGGATAATAACGTTCTGCCCAAATCATAATTGGAGATGGCATTTTTTAACGGTTCCTGAATGAACCACAATAATTTTTTTCCCAACGCCAGAGTCATGTTGGTTCTGCCCAGCGTGTCATGGTAAAGCTGATATGGCAGCACTTTCGCAAACAGCAGCGCACTGAGCATGCCAAAGCATAACATCAACATCGTCTTGAGGAAGATCTTACGATCAGTCTTTCGTTTTGACAGACAAAGGTCAACCATCGCAAAGAACAAAAAACTCATGCCAGCGGGTTGATAAATGGCAAAAGAAGCCGAAATAAAAATCGCCGATAATAATAGCCTGCTGAATGAAGCTTTGTGATGGGTGAGGTGGCTATAACTCAGACCAGAGAAAATGACAGCCAGTACATAGGGGAAGCATACCGACCAGGCGGTGAATACCTGAAACGAAGGCAGCAAACATAGCATAGTACTGAAAGTAAAACGTTGCAGGTCATTTTCAAGAATTTGTCGTTTGCTGATAAAATTATAGAGGTAACATCCCAGCGTAATCAGTGACAGCAGCGAGAATACCCGGAGAATGATAAGGCTATGAACGCTGTCAATCAGGAATGAGAAAAGATAATGAAAACAACCATACAATGGCCTGCCAGATAAAACATCCCATTTTAATATACTGTAGGGATCTGTGTTCGATGCGTATAAATAAAACCAGTCATCAGAAAAGGCATAACTTGAGAGATATGTCGGGCTGTAGCCTGTTAATATTAAAAAAGCGATAAAGAAATAAAATTTGATATTGTGGTTTGATTTTAAAATATTAATCATGTCCTGTTCTTCTTAGAATATCCTGGTCCACGCGTGGAATGGTCATTGGGGCCATAAAGGTTAGCATGTTGAACCACGATATTGCCATCCCGGGATTCAGGCAATAAAAAAGCAGCCGTTGAAGGCTGCTTTTTTTGGGAATTTTGGTCGGCACGAGAGGATTTGAACCTCCGACCCCTGACACCCCATGACAGTGCGCTACCAGGCTGCGCTACGTGCCGAACGTGGAGGCATATACTACCGTTTCCGCGCACGATTGCAAGATGCGACCGGTTTAACTGCCTCATATTTAATCAGTTTGCGATGAAGCGCTTCTCTTCAGTCAGCACCTGCAACAACAACGCCAGCTGAGGTTTATGATCCTTCAGCGCTTTACCCTGTGCATCGTAAGCACGGTAGCTGCCATTGTTGTTGAGCACCAGAGTAATGTCTGGTGTGGTCACCACCAGCCTGCCATCTTCGCTGCTCGCTACCCAATTATGGTTGCGTTGCGCGGCAAACAGATCTTCACCCTGAGAATAGTTCACCGGGTTGGTGCGTACATGCAGCAGACGCTGCATCAATGTCACCATGACATCCTGCTGATCGGTAAGACGATCGATAGTCTGTGCTGGCGTATTCGGCCAGTGCACCACCAGCGGTACCTGCAGGGTAGCGCGGTTGCCTGGGTTGTCATCGCCATCCAGGGCAATGGCGCGCTGAGCGGTAATCACCACCACGGTATTTTTCAGTAAATCGCGCTGTTGCAGGGTTTGCAGTATGGCGGCGATTTGCGTGTCAACACTCGCGGCCTGACGTAAATAGCTACGCTGTTGCGCTTTCACGCTGTCACCATTGACGGTGACGCCATTCAGTGCCACCCAGGAGAACCAGGGGGTGCTGTTGTCCTTCTGACCATTAAGCCAGCTTTGCCATTGAGTCACAGTTGCGCTATTCGGCTGACTGTCCATGGCGGGCAGGGAGTAATCCGCCAGCAGTGCCTGACGATATAACGGCTGATTAAAGCCATCAGAGGAGAACAACCCAAACTGATAACCCTGGCTGTTCAGCGCGCTGAGCAATGTGGAAGGGGTACGTGCTGCCAGCACACCATCCATATAGCTTGATGAGATGCCGTAGAACAGACCAAACAAGCCTTTTTCAGGCTGGTTTCCGGCGCTGTAGTGCTGCGTAAAGCGGACGTTTGCAGTCGCGAACTGATTAAGCGACGGCAGGGCTTTTTCCATGTTGGCGTTATTCAGCCCATCCACCGTCAGCACCAGCAAATTATGGCGCGTGCCACCATCGCGGAAGGTGATATCGCTTAATGGATATTGCACCGATAACGCTTCCGGGTCGCCTTGCTGCACCAGGCGTTGCTGGTACGCCTGCGCATCCAGCAGGCCGTGGCGTTCAAGGAAACGTCGCGCAGTCATCGGATAAGAAAGTGGCAGGTTAGCGCGTTGCATGGTAATCGGGCGATAGAAGTTGGCATCGGCCCAGATATACAGCAGATGGCTGGCGAAGAACGCACAGATAAACAGCGCTGCCAGCGGTTTGCCAAACGAACGACGGTTAAGGCTGCGCAGTTTCTGCCAGCTCCAGGTGGCAAACAGCATTTGTACCAGAAATATCACCGGTACACTGATAAACATCAGCTGCCAGTCGCGCGCCATCTCACTTTGGTCGGGGTTTATTACCAGCTCCCACACCACCGGATTGAGATGGAGATGGAAGCGGTTGAATACCGCACTGTCGACCATAATCAGCGTCAGACCCGCGGTGGCAATCATCGCAGAGAGGAATCTGAGTAATCGCTGCGACATCACCACAAAGGTGAGGGGGAAGATCACCAGCAGATATACGGAAAACACCAGAAAGCTAAAGTGGCCAATCCAGCTGGTGTAGGCATAGATACGACCAGCCAGCGACGCTGGCCAGTCGGAAACCAACAGGTAGCGGCTGCCTAAAACTAACGCGAAGAGAATATTAAACAGGGCAAACCAATGCCCCCAGCTGATCATCTGGGAGACTTTGTCACGGTAGCGCTGCCGGTTGGTTACCATATTATAAGGTCAAATCTGCAAATTAATGGGCGTTGTCATCGCGAACCGACGCTTGCAACGCATCGGCAAAAGATCGTGCCAGGCTGCGGCGCTGTGCCGGAGAGACGCTGGTGTTGATCAAATTGGTTACCATATTCCCCAGTACCATCAGGGAAAGGTCGGTTGGCGCTTGGTCTTTTTCAAGAATCTGCGCCATTTGCGCGAGGAGTTTCTCCACGCGTTCGTCACTGTAACGGGATGATTGTGGCATATCGTCGACTAATCAAGTATCAAAAGGCGGTATATTACCGTAACAACGCGATTTTTTCCGCAATTTTATCAAACGCGAAACGTTCGTGTTGTGTATGGAGTTGAAAGCAGCGGCGTGCGGTGATTGAATACGCGCCTGAGCTTAAAGGAGAGTCTATCATGAGTCTGGATATCGACCAGATTGCCCTGCATCAGTTAGTGAAACGTGATGAAAATCAGCTTGAACTAGTGTTGCGTGATACCCTGCTGCCTGCCACCAAAGCGGTAGAGGAAATGGCGGAAGAGTTGCATCGGGTGTACAGCGCCAAAAACAAAGCCTATGGGTTGTTCAATGAAGAAAGCGAACTGGCCGCTGCGCTGCGTAATTGCCGCAAAGGGGAAGATGACTTTCTCGCCTTTAGCCGGGCAGCGACCGGGCGTCTGCGCGATGAACTCGGCAAATATCCTTTTGCTGAAGGCGGTATCGTGCTGTTTATCCATTATCGTTATCTGGCGGTGGAATACCTGCTGATTGCGGTGCTCAACAGCCAGTCCAGCATGCGTGTTAACGAACAGCTGGATATCAGCAGTACCCATTATCTCGATATTAATCATGCGGATATTGTCGCGCGCATTGATCTTACTGAATGGGAAACTAACCCGGAATCCACCCGTTATCTGACGTTTCTGCGCGGGCGGGTAGGGCGCAAAGTGGCCGATTTCTTTATGGACTTCCTCGGTGCCAGTGTGGGTCTTGATACCAAAGCACAAAACCGTGGTTTATTGCAGGCGGTGGATGATTACTGCGCGGAATCAAACCTGGATAAAAATGAACGCCAGAATTACCGTCAGCAGGTTTACAGCTACTGTAATGACCAGTTACAGGCCGGTGAGGAAATTGCGCTGGAAGATCTCTCCAGTGAACTGCCCCCGCTGGGCGAGAAGACTTTCCAGGCGTTTACCCAGGAACAGGGCTATGAGCTGGAAGAACACTTTCCCGCCGATCGCAGCACCCTGCGCCAGTTGACTAAATTTGCTGGCAGCGGCGGCGGTTTAACCCTGAACTTCGATGCCATGCTGCTGGGCGAGCGTATTTTCTGGGATCCGACGACGGATACGTTGACGATTAAAGGCACGCCACCCAATCTGCGCGATCAGCTGCAACGCCGCACTGGCGGCAACTGATTTCCGCCCATAAAAAAACGCCGCAGATGCGGCGTTTTTTCTTCAACTCGTCAGGCGATTAAGCGCGAACGAAGTCGATGTGGTGCAGTTTCGGCTTGAACGGGTGACGCTGTACAGCCTGAACTTTAACTTTGATTTCTTTACCGTCAGCAACGATGGTCAGAACTTCAGTATAAAAACCTTCTTTAGCCTGCATGTTCATCACTACATCGTGGTCCAGTTCGATAGCAACTGGTGCTTCAGTTCCGCCATAAACGATGGCCGGGAACTTGTTAGCGTGGCGCAGGCGGCGGCTCGCACCCTTACCCTGCTCTTTACGTACTTCTGCGTTGATAGTAAACATCTTAATATCTCTTCGTTGATTCCTGTTACAGGCGACCCAGCAACAGAACGATTATTCAAACGCTAATGCGGATGCAAAAGCGGGCGGCATTATAGCCGCTATACACCTTACGGGCAAATGATTCCGTGGCTCAGCGCAGTTCATTGGCGCGGCGAAAGCGACCCTGATAATCAAATATCTTTTCGCGCACCTGCCAGAAATGCCCTTTAGCACGCGCCACCACGAAATCAGGGTGGCGCAGCAACGGTTGCAGGGCCACCACATCGCTGGCGGTCTGCCATCCGAGCGGCACACCGGGTGCGCGCTGATGCGGTCGCATAAACAGTTGTTCAAACGCCTTACGTTGCGCCGGTGTGTGCAGGCGAAAACGTTCGCTGACGTCCAGCCCATCCTCATCATAATAGGTCGCCTTCAGCCACTCGCCTTTCTCATCACGTCCCTGCGTCAGCGTCATGCCGCCGCAACGCAACACACGAGCATCTTTGAGTTTCAGCGCGGCTTTTAGCATGTCATCCGGGTCCACCAGCACCTTGTCGCACTGGTGACAACGGCGCGCGGCGATATCGTTTTCCGCGCCACAATCCGGGCAGCTTTTGAAGCGGAAGCGATAATCACATTGCTCACGCTGCCCGTCATCGTCTTCCAGCACCCCCTGGCAACGGCGACCAAAATGCTCAATGACGTGACCATCAGCAGTGGCTTTGCCCCAGAAGGTATTGGCGAAGCCGCAGGCTGGACAGAAGACCTGGACGGGCTGATTGTCGCTGGCCCCTTTGGGTGCGCCCACTTCCGGCGTGAAGAGATCGTGTGGGTTACCGGCGTAATCAAGGATCAGGCAGTCAATTTTGCCGGGGGAAAGGCGCAGGCCACGTCCGACAATTTGCTGATACAGGCTGACAGATTCTGTCGGGCGCAGAATGGCGATCAAATCGACATGCGGGGCGTCGAAACCGGTAGTCAGCACCGCGACGTTCACCAGGAACTTCAGTTGCTGAGCCTTAAACGCGCTAATCAGGCGGTCACGCTCTTTCACCGCCGTTTCTGCCGAAACCAGGGCGCTATTTTCTGGCAATAACGTCAGCACCTCACGCGCGTGTTCGACGGTGGCCGCAAAAATCATCACACCATGACGATCTTCAGCAAACTCAACGATCTGGCTGATAATGTGCGGCGTAACGCGTTGCTGCTGCTTCAGCTCACGATTCAGGTCGGCTTCGCTGAACAGGCCGTTATTTTGCGGGACGAGACGACTGAAATCGTATTGAACCACCGGCATATCCAGCCGTTCAGGCGGCACCAGAAAGCCATGTTTGATCATGTATCGCAGCGGCAATTCATAGATGCAATCACGAAACAGCGCTTTTTCATCGCCGCGTACCATCCCGTGATAATGAAACTGATAGATCCAGCCTTTGCCAAGGCGGAACGGGGTAGCCGTCAGCCCCAGCAGCCGTAACTGCGGATTATGCTGGCGCAGATGGGTGAAAAGTTGCTGATACTGGCTTTCGCTTTGGTCACTGATGCGGTGGCATTCATCGACAATCACCAGGGAAAAGGCGCTGTCGAAACGATCGAGATTGCGCGCGACCGATTGCACGCTGCCAAACACCACTTTGCGTTCGCTTTGTTTGCGCTGTAGCCCTGCTGCGAAGATATCGGCTTCCAGCCCGTATGCCTGGTATTTGCTGTGATTCTGCTCCACCAGTTCTTTGACATGCGCCAGCACCAGCACGCGTCCGCGCGCCAGTCGGGCCAGCTCGGCAATCACCAGGCTTTTTCCTGCCCCGGTGGGCAGCACAATCACTGCGGGTGTCGCATGCTGACGGAAGTGAGCAATGGTCGCGTTAACGGCTTCTTGCTGGTAGGGGCGCAGGGTGAAAGACATCGGGCCAAAACTTTTTTCTGAAACGGACGCGTATTATGCCATGAAAGCGCCTGAAACGCAGGATCAGCTCTGTTAGCCGCCGATGGTTCAGGCTATACTGCCCTCACATTTTCAACGGATAAAAACACCGTTTCAGTTTCCCTCCGCAGTAACAGGCAAAGCGAATTCATGCGACTCGACAAATTCATATCTCAGCAACTGGAAATCAGCCGTGCCATTGCCGCACGTGAAATACGTGCAAAAAAAATCACCATTAATGGTGAAACGGTGCGCGACACCGCCTACAAAGTGCTGCCGGATGACGAAGTAGAATACGACGGTAATCCGCTGGTGCAGCAGCATGGCCCGCGCTATTTCATGCTGAACAAGCCGCAGGGTTATGTCTGCTCCACCGACGATCCGGATCATCCGACCATCCTGTTCTTTATTGAAGAACCGATGGCCTGGAAACTGCACGCAGCAGGGCGTCTGGATATTGATACCACCGGGCTGGTCTTGCTGACTGATGATGGCCAGTGGTCGCACCGAATTACTTCGCCGCGTCATCACTGTAAAAAAACCTACCGTGTCGGCCTTGAATCTCCGATCGACCCGGCGCTGGTGGACACCTTTGCCGCCGGTATCCAGCTGCACAATGAAAAAGATCTGACCAAACCCGCAACGCTGGACATTATCGGCCCGCAGGAAGCGCTGCTGATCATCAGCGAAGGGCGTTATCACCAGGTGAAACGCATGTTTGCGGCGGTGGGTAATCATGTAGTGACCCTGCATCGCGAACGTATTGGCGACATCGCCCTCGACGCCGATCTTGAAGCAGGGGAGTACCGTGAATTGACGGCGGAAGAAGTCGCGAGCATTGGTTTACCTGACGAATTAAAACAACAGAAATAGCGGGAGCACGGGGTGCCAAAGGAAAAGAACTCACCGGTCGGGTTAGTGGTTATTCTCGGATTGCTGGCGATGTTGATGCCGCTCTCCATCGATATGTATCTGCCAGCAATGCCACAAATTGCACGTCAGTTTGCTGTTTCATCCGGCAGCGTGCAGATGACGCTAAACCTTTATATTCTCGGCTTTGCTATTGGTCAGCTGGTATATGGACCGCTGGCGGATAGCTATGGCCGCAAACCGGTGATCGCCCTTGGTACGCTGATTTTTGCTTGTGCGGCAGCCGCCTGTGCGTTGTCGCAATCGATTGATCAACTGATCTTCATGCGTTTCCTGCACGGCCTGTCGGCGGCGGCAGCCAGCGTGGTGATTAACGCCCTGATGCGTGACAGCTACTCGAAAGAGGAATTCTCGCGCATGATGTCGTTCGTGATGTTGATCACCACGATTGCGCCGCTGCTGGCACCCATTATCGGTGGCTGGTTGCTGCTGTTGTGGAGCTGGCATGCCATTTTCTGGACGTTGTCGATTGCCGCAGTGGTTACCACGGTGCTGGTGGTGACCCAAATCCGCGAGACGCTCAAGCCTGAGCAGCGTCAGCGCTTCCATCTGCGCACCACGCTGGGTAATTTTGTCGCGCTGGTGCGGCATAAACGTGCGTTCAGTTACATGCTGGCAAGCGGCTTCTCGTTTGCCGGGTTGTTTGCTTTCCTTAACGCCGGTCCTTTCGTTTATATCGAGGTGAATCACGTTTCGCCGCAGAACTTCGGTTACTACTTTGGCCTCAACGTGGTTTTCCTGTTTGTGATGACATTGATTAACAGCCGTGCTGTGCGTCGTTTTGGCCCGCTGGCGATGTTCCGTATCGGGCTGGTGATCCAGTTCTGTATGGGTGTCTGGCTGCTGGTAGCGAGCGCACTCAACCTCGGCTTCCTGCCGCTGGTACTGGGTGTGGCGATGTTTATCGGCTGCGTCTCAACCGTCTCCTCCAACGCGATGGCGGTGATTCTTGATGAGTTTCCGCATATGGCGGGGACTGCATCGTCACTGGCCGGTACGCTGCGTTTCGGCGTCGGTGCGCTGGTGGGGGCGCTGCTTTCTATGGTGAACGTCAGCAGCGCCTGGCCGATGGTCGCGACCATTGCGCTCTGCGCCACCGTTTCCATCGTGTTGTTCAGCTACGCGGCACGGCCTCGTCATAATATCGCCTGAATGCGTTGTGCGAACGCGTAGCGGCGCGATTCCGGCACTGTGCATGGAATTGCGCAATAAATTGCGCCGCTACAATACCTGCCAACTGTAAATCCTCTTCGTACAAATCGCGGCGCTACCCACCCTTTCCCGTTGGTGATGTTTCCATATTGTGAAAATTAATAAGTAAAAAAGTAACCATGTTGCGTCTAAAATGATTGTTAACTGCCGCTGAACAGGGTACATATAGCGATAAATGCGAGCACTCTCGCAAATAATAAATCTGCTACATGTTTTGTGCTTAAAACGAGAAGGCGAGCCTTGACGTCCGTATTCTGAGTTAACCAGGAAAGGGATTCACTGCGTGTGCGCTATTCGTCGTGAATGAAGTTAACGTCTCTGGGGATTACGTATCTATGCTGCAACTTTCGGTTGTGCATCGTCTGCCGCAACATTATCGCTGGTCGGTTGATCATGCTGGTGAGATTGAGCGACAGGAATCTGCCGATGCTGAAAATGACCAGGATCTGGTCGCACTACGTCTGCTCAGCCATGATGGGCATCCGGCGATGGAAATCCTGCGCCAGTTGCAGGACACGCTGGCGCAGATTCAGGTTGAATGCCAAATCGTCCATTGTGAAGGGCAGCCTTGTTTGCTGATCCAGCGCAGTGACGAAAGCGCCACCAATTGCTGCCTGAAAAATCAGGGTGTGGCTATCGCCGAAACCTTTGACGGCCATTAAGTCAGGCTTTCGCCCTGAGCGGAAGCCAGTAGCTGACGGGTGTATTCCTGCGTCGGTGCATTGAATAGCGCATCACATTCCCCCTGTTCCACCACTTCCCCCTGACGCAGCACAATCAGCTGATGGCACAGGGCGCGTACGACCTGCAAATCATGGCTGATAAACAGATAAGCCAGTTGATGCTGCTGCTGTAAACGGCGTAGCAGGTTGAGGATCTGTTTCTGAACGGAACGGTCCAGCGACGAGGTGGGTTCATCCAGCACCATCAGTTGTGGTTCGAGGATCAAAGCGCGGGCAATAGCGATACGCTGGCGTTGCCCCCCTGAAAATTCAGCCGGATAGCGTGACCGGGTCTCAGCATCCAGCCCCACCTCCTGCATCACCGCAATGACTTTCGCTTCCTGTTCGGCTGCGCTGAGTGTCGGGCGATGAACGGCCAGCCCTTCAGCGATGATCTGTTGCACCGTCATGCGCGGATTGAGCGAAGAGTTGGGATCCTGAAACACCACCTGAATCTTTTCCCGCAGCGGCAGCAACTGTTTGGATGACAGCTGATGCAGCGGTTGATTATCGAACCAGATTTCCCCGCGAGCGGCAATTAAACGCAACAAGGCCAGCCCGGTGGTACTTTTGCCGGAGCCGGACTCACCCACCAGACCCAGGCTCTCGCCGCGTCGCAGGGTAAAGCTCAGGTCTTGCACCGCCATCTTTTCAGCCACAGTACGCTTCAGCAATCCGCGCCGAATCGGAAACCCGACATGCAGATTCTTCACCTGCAACAATGGCGCGCTGTCGCTGAGGGGAGCCGGTCGGCCATCAGGCTCGGCGGCGAGTAACTCGCGGGTATAAGCATGTTGCGGCTGGTTGAACAACGTCGCACAACGGTTATGTTCCACTTCACGGCCATTGCGCATCACCGTCACGTTATGCGCCAGCTGACGCACAATGCTGAGGTTATGGGTGATAAACAACATGCCCATATTCAGTTCGCGTTGTAATTCGCGCAGCAATTGCAGGATCTGCGCCTGCACCGTGACATCGAGTGCGGTGGTGGGTTCATCGGCAATTAACAGCTTAGGCTGTGTCAGTAGCGCCATGGCGATCATCACGCGCTGACGCTCACCACCGGAAAGCTGATGCGGAAAATCCTGCAGGCGTGTCGCCGCCTGGCGGATACCGACGCGGTCGAGGCAGCTGAGAATTTCCGCCCGCGCCGCTTCACGCCGCATGCCCCGATGCAGCGAGAGCACTTCATACAATTGCTTCTCTACGCTATGCAGCGGATTAAGCGACACCATCGGTTCCTGAAAAATCATCGCCATCTGGTTACCGCGTAAACCGCGCAGCGCACGCTCACTGGCCTGAAGCAGGTTCTGCCCGTTAAACAGAATTTCGCCTCGTGGGTAGGTGACGGGTGGCTGAGGCAATAACTGCATGATCGATAACGCGGTGACGCTTTTACCGGAACCGGATTCTCCGACCAGCGCCAGGGTTTCACCCGCATCTACCCGCAGCGAAATGTCTTCTACCACGGTACGTTGCTGAAAGGCGACGGCGAGATGATTGACGGTGAGTAAATTGCTCATTCAGCTTCCCCGGCTTGGATCGAAGGCGTCGCGCACGGCTTCACCAATAAAAATCAGCAGTGACAGTAAAATCGCCAGCGCAAAAAAGCCCGACAGCCCGAGCCACGGTGCCTGTAAATTATTTTTTCCCTGCAACAGCAGCTCACCCAGCGAAGGTGATCCGACTGGCAAACCAAAGCCGAGAAAATCCAGTGAGGTCAGCGTGGTGATGGAGCCGCACAGAATAAAGGGTAGAAAGGTCAGGGTGGCGACCATCGCGTTGGGCAACATATGGCGCAGCATGATGCGGCTATCGCTGACCCCAAGGGCGCGTGCGGCGCGGATATAGTCGAAATTACGTGCGCGCAGAAATTCTGCGCGTACCACGCTGACCAGGCTCATCCAGCCAAATACCACGGTCACCAGCAGCAGCCACCAGAAACCGGGCTGGATCACGCTGGAGAGCAGAATCAGCAAAAATAGCGATGGCATACCGGACCACACTTCAATCAGGCGTTGCCCCACTAAATCGACACGTCCACCAAAGTAGCCCTGTACCGCACCCACCACGATGCCAATGACGCTGGAGAACAGCGTCAGCAGCAGGCCAAACAGCAGAGAAATTCGCGTGCCATAAAGTAGGCGGGCCAGTACATCGCCGCCGTTGGCATCGGTGCCGAGCCAGTTCTGCTTCGAGGGCGGGGAAGGGAAGGGCACCTGAGTGGCAAAGTTGATGGTACTGTCACTGAAGCGAATCGGTGCCCAGATGGCCCATCCCTGCTGATCGATACGCTGCTTCAGCCAGGGATCCTGATAATCTGCCGGGGTGGGAAAATCTCCGCCGTAGTCGCTTTCGCTGTAGTTAAACAGCAGCGGGACATACCAGCGCTGCTGATAATGCACCAGCAGCGGCTTATCGTTCGCCAGTAGCTCGGCCCCCAGCGATAACAGGAAAACCACCAGGAATATCCATAATGACCAGTAACCGCGGCGGTTATGGCGAAAGCGCTGCCAGCGCTGCTGGTTCAATAGAGACAAGCGCATCAGCGACCCTCAAAATCAATGCGCGGATCGACCAGGGTGTAGGTCAAATCGCTGAGAATATTCATCAGCAGGCCGATCAGCGTGAAAATGTACAGCGTGCCAAACATTACCGGATAGTCGCGTTGAATAGTGGCGTCGTAGCCCAGCAGGCCCAGACCATTCAGTGAGAACATGACTTCAATCAGCACTGAACTGGTGAAGAACATGCTGATAAAGGTGGCCGGGAAACCGGCAATCACCAGCAGCATGGCGTTGCGAAAGACGTGGCCGTACAGGATACGCTTTTCATCCAGCCCTTTGGCGCGTGCAGTGACCACATATTGTTTGCGGATCTCATCAAGGAACGAGTTTTTGGTCAGCATGGTCAGGGTGGCAAAACCGCCAATCACCGTCGCCAGCACGGGCAGGGTGATATGCCAGAGGTAGTCTGTGATCTTGCCGTACCACGGCAGGGAATCAAACTGGGGAGACGTCAGGCCGCGTAACGGGAACCAGTCGAGATAGCTGCCACCGGCAAATAACACGATCAGCATGACGCCGAACAGAAATGCCGGAATGGAGTAGCCGATGATAATAAAGCTGCTGCTCCAGATGTCGAAGGCGCTGCCGTTACGCACCGCTTTTTTGATGCCAAGCGGAATCGACACAAGATAAATAATCAGCGTGCTCCACAATCCCAGGCTGATGGAGACCGGCAAGCTGTCCTTAATCAGTTGTAATACCGAAGCGCTACGGAACAGGCTATCGCCAAAATCAAAGCGGACATAATTCCACAGCATGTCTACGTAGCGCTGCCACAGCGGTTTGTCGAAGCCGTAGCGTTTTTTGATTTCGGCAATCACTTCCGGATCCAGGCCGCGTGCGCCACGATACTGGCTATCACCGGGATTTTCGCGACTCAACGCACCGCGTGTGCCGCCACCACCGCTATCGCCAGCACCAGGAATGATGCTGCTGTGGCCGAACTGGATATTCGCCAGCGCCTGATCCACCGGACCCCCCGGTGCTATCTGCACAATAAAAAAATTGAGGGTGATAATGGCCCACAGGGTGGGGATGATTAGCAGTAACCTGCGCAGGAAATAAGCACCCAAACCGCACTCCTCAGCGTCGATCCGCCGGCAAACGCGCGGCTTTGTTCACATCGTACCACCAGTTTTCCAGCCCGGTGGCGAAGGCTGGCTTAATTTCGGGGTGCGAGAATTTATCCCAGTACGCTAGTCGCTGTTCAGCGTTGAACCACATCGGGATCATATAGGCACGCCACAGCAGAATACGATCCAGCGCCTGGCCCAGCGGCAGCAAGGCTTTCTCATTCCCCTGGTCCGCAACAATCTGCTGCACGAAGTGATCAACGATCGGATCTTTCACCCGCGCGGTATTCCATGTTGAATCGATGTACTCCGATTGCCAGATGGTTTGCAGATCGGTCGATGGCCAGGGCATAGCGTAATACACCGATGGCGTCATATCATAATCGCCGTGGCGCAGGCGGCGCAGATATTGCGAGCTATCCACCTGACGCAGCGAAACCTGAATACCCAGCCGTGCGAGGCTATGCTGGAATGGCAGCGTCCAGTCATTGCTGGAGCCGCTGTTCAGCAACAGTTCAAAACGAAACGGCTGGCCGGTTTTAACATTGACCAGTTGCTGGTTCCTGATCTCCCAGCCTGCTTCTTTCAGCAGATTCATCGCCTTCAGCAAATTACCGCGATCAAAACCGCTGCCGTCAGAATGCGGTGGGGCGTACTCGTTATTAAACACTTCCGCAGGTAACTGCGCCTTGTACGGTGCCAGTAAAATCAGCTGTGCGGCATCAGGGTAGCCTGCTGCGGCATAAGCGGTGTTCTGAAAATAGCTGCTGGTGCGTTTATAAGCGTTGTAGAACAGCGCTTTATTCATCCATTCAAAATCAAAAGCCAGGCTGAGCGCCTGACGAACCCTGATATCGCTAAACAGCGGTTTCTCATTGTTGAACGCCAGCCAACTGGTGTTGGTGGAGACATCATTGGGTGTGACCTGTTTGACGATGGCGTGACTGTCAAAGTTGCGCCCCCGATATTGGGTGGCCCATTTTTTTGCTGAGCCTTCAATGCGTAGATCGAAGGCTCCGGCTTTGAACGCTTCAAACGCCACGTTATCGTCAAGGTAGTAGTCATAGCGGATGGTATCGAAGTTAAAACGCCCGCGGTTGACCGGCAAGTTGGCTGCCCAGTAATTTTTTACCCGGCTGTACTGGATAAACTGCCCGGGTTTGTAAGAGGTGATGCGGTAAGGTCCACTGGCCAGCGGCGGATAGCCAATAGGCTCATTGAATTTTTTGTTCTGCCAGAACTTCTCTGGCAGCACCGGCAGCGTCAGCCAGCTCAGCGCCAAATCTTTATCCGGCTTAGGCAAATTAATACGCACCGTCAGACGATTCAGGGCCTTCACTTCCACGCCACGAAATGCCACGCGGAACTGGGGTACCCCTTCGGTCATAAACTTGTTGAAGGTGAAAGCCACATCCTGGGCGGTAATCGGTGTGCCATCCTGAAATTGCGCATGAGGATTAATCGAGACTTCCATCCAGTGAAAATCGCTGGGATAACGCGCCGACTCGGCAATCAGAGGGTAGTAACTGGCTGGTTCATCGTCAGAGGTTGTGAACAGGCCGTCATACAGGGTATCGGTTGCAGCACCTGGGTTACCGCGCGAGGCATAACGATTGAAGTTATCGTAAGTACCAATGACGGCCAGGGTCAGCTTGCCGCCTTTTGGCGCTGCCGGATTGGCATAGTCATAATGGGTAAAGTTCACCACATACTTCGGCTCACCCAGTTTGGCAAAGGCATAGCTTTCGTTGATGGTTTCCGCATGCAATGGCGACATTACACAGCCAAGCAGCAACGCTGTGACTAAACGAAGCAGCATAAGAGGGACGCTCTCCTTTCGTTATCCGCACCTTATGGTAGCAGTTTCATGACGTTTGCGTGACGTTAACCGGCAGTAACCAGTTGCTGCTGCTGATAATAGTCCACCAGATTTTCCGGCTTCAATGGTCGGCTAAACAAATATCCCTGTAAATGGGTGACGCCACGATTGACCAGCCAGGCAGCCTGGTCACCGGTTTCCACGCCTTCTGCCACGGTTTTCAGGTTGAGCTTTTTCGCCAGTTGCAGCACGGCATCCAGCACCGGTGAGGTGACGGTTTCAGTGCCGATGCTTTGCACAAAACCACGGTCGATCTTCAGATAATCGAAGGGATATCTTTCCAGGTAAATCAGCGCGCTGTGTCCGGTACCAAAGTCATCAATGGCAATCTTGATATCGTTATCATGCAACCAGGCAAAGATTTCACCGGCGTTTTTTTCCTTCACCATCGTGCGTTCAGTTATCTCAAACACATAGTTGAAGTGATTAGCGGGCATATCGGCGATCCAGTTTTGTACATCGTTGCGGAAGCTCTCTGAGGCCAGATGCAACGGTGACAAATTCAGCCCCATCCGGGTGCCGCGCGGCAGTTGGTCACACATCGCATGGGCATCGCGAGCGACCAATTTAAACAGATGACGGGTGAGAGGGATGATCAGATTCTGTGCTTCGGCATAACTGATAAACGCATCGGGCGGGATCAACCCTTCGCTGGGATGGGTCCAGCGTAGCAGGGCTTCGACGCCATAGGGTCGGCCATCATGTGCCGTCACCAGCGGCTGATATTCCACATGGAACTGACCACGTTTGATTCCCTGCATAATCTCTTTGCCGGGGCGTTGATGCAGCATCAGCAACAACCAGCAGGTTCCTCCCGCTACCAGTGAAAACAGGATAGCGCTCAGCAGAATCAGATGGTAGTCACGCAAGGCGAGGGTGGTACCGAAGAGGACAAAGCGCATCGCATCATTATTTAGCGACAGGGAGGCCAATGCGGGTGGCAAATCGCTGACGCGCACCACCTGATTGCTACCACTCATGATGGCCCGGTCACCCACTATCAGCGCCATCCCGGTAATTTCCGGATGGTATGAAGCCAGTAGCTGATACGGCGTCAGGCTGAGATTCATGGTGGTGAGGATGCCGGTTTCTGCTTTGCCGGGGGTTTTTAGCCACAGCGCCAGCGCCGGTTTGGCGGGTTGCAGCGGAGTGCCTTCCAGCAAACGCAGATCGCGATCGCGTTCAAGTTCAGATTCAGGGGAGATATCCGCCACCGGTAACCTGAAGGCACCTGTGGCCGAAGAACAATAAGCATCACCATCGCGTACCAGCAAAATGGCGCGAATATTACCGGCAAAGGCTGCGCGTGAGGTGAGTTCGCGACCAACGTTGCTGCACTCCAGCTGAGTATATTGCTGCAGTGGATAAAGGGTACCGACCAGGGTTGTCATCACCTGCTGTAAATCGTCCCGACTGTGTGTCAGTAACAGCGCATGCTGCTGTACTCTTTTTTGCCAGGCCAGTGTCAACATCACAGTGACGAACAACAGAAAGAACACAACACCTACAATCACGCTGCTCCAGGCGATCCGGCGCGAATAGGTTGCATGACGTTTAAACGTCCCCGACAGTGGCATGGAGTGAATTCCCCTTGTCTTGCCATTTTATTATGTTAACTGCGCACTACTACTCTCTGGTGTAGCCCGTCATTAACTCGGTCGATGCAGCCGGTAATTGCCTGCATATGACACGAATTAGTTGGGGTAAGTAAGTAAACGAGAATATAACGAGAGCGCGCGAAAAGTCTTGTTATATTTTTGATTCTCAAAAACTTTTTATGAATTTCGCCAGGAAAAAAAATGACAGACGAAAAAAAACGCTGCCGGGGCAGCGTTTTCTGATTCTCTGGCTGAGAGGATCTTCAAAGGGTATTCATTAGCTGGGATTTCGCCCTAAAACACGCCGTGCTTCACGGTAACGTGCTTTCCAGTAACTGTCGTTAAGGCTGGAAATCATCACACCACTGCTGGTGGAGGCGTGCACGAAATTGTCATTGCCCAGATAGATGCCGACGTGGCGACCGGTGGAACCGGCGCGGAACAGCACTAAATCACCCGGACGCAGTTTCGTGCGTGAAACCTGCTTACCTGTATCTTCCTGTTCATAGGTTGAACGCGGAAGATCTAAACCAAACTGTTCGCGAAAGGTGCGCTGAACAAAAGCAGAACAATCGATGCCGCGCTTGGTGTCACCGCCTAAACGGTAACGCACGCCTTTCCAGTCATCGTATTGGTCCATGATGCGGGATTTGATATCCACGTTCCGCACCATCTGTTCGAATTCGTCCTGAGACGCCTGAAGTAAAAAACCATTCTGGTTGTTAACTTCATGATTCTCGTTATTCGCGTTCTGACCGTTATGGGTACTGCTACATGCTGATAAAAGTGCTGCTAAAGCTACCGCGGGAATAATCCGCCTGAGGTATCTCAGAATTGGTTGAGACTTGACCATTATGGGTGTTTTCCTTCGAAATCCTTACGACAAAATGTCGCCAGCCAGATGACAAAACGAGTCGAGATTAATAAGAGCGACCAGCTAAGACAATTCCTTAATTACCAAAATGTGTTTAAGAACACATTTTTGTTGCCTTCGGAACCACATTTTATGCTGTTCACCTACTAATTGCGTTTGAGGTTAACCGATTACAGACCGCGTGGCGAGTGCTTTTATATAAATTTTTATAGGTTTTTTCGATGTGAAATCAATCCGTAACACAATGGCTACTTTATCGACAACTGGCAGCGTTTAAACAGGGAAATAGCGGCGGGATCAGGGGCTAATTCTGGCGTTAAGGCCGATTTTAAGAGGGTTCTGACTGGACAGCTTAGGAAAAAGGCTATTGTGCGGCAGATTCCATCATAATCTTTTCTTTTTATAAAAATTTATTAGCAGGCTAATAATCTATTTCCGGTTTCATTAAGCGCGAGCGATCGCTATTTTACGCTTTGATCACTCGCGCTAAACAATTATGGCTGCGGCTTATGTTTGCCCGGTAAAGAGCGATACAGCCAGTTAACTAATTTGTCACTTGCTGGTGTTAATAACCACCAGCTCAGGCCCACTAATACCACCGACAGTGAACCCACAGCGATATCGGTAAACCAGTGTGCGCCTGCCATCACGCGCGGCAGACCAAACACCACCACAATCAGCAAACCCATCAGGAAAGCGCGGAAACCGAAATAGCGCCACATAAAGCAGGCGAAAATCATCAGCATCATACCGTGGTCACCCGGGAAGCTGTCGCTTGACGCATCTTTCGCCGGAATACCGGTGAGTTCGCTCACGCGATGGACGTGTTCAAAAAACAGCGTCGGGCTGGCGTGTTGTACCGGGATTAAATGCCCCAGCTGGTTGAGAATGACGGCGGTCAGCAGCATGGTGATACCAATCGCCAGCATACGGCGACGTCCCTGTGGCGTTTCACGTCGCCAGAACCACATATAAAGCAGACCCATCGCCAGCAGTGAAACCAGGTCAAAACCACGGAAGTTAGTGATGGCCACCAGCAAGGCAAAACCGTGGTGCACGACCATCTGATCGTTGAAACCGAAGAAAATGGCTTTGTCGAGACCAAACCAGAAACCGTGCTCAGGCGGCAGATACCAGGAAAAGAAAATCACCACACCCAGCACATTGAGGAGCAGGATGGTGAATAAACGAGAAGCGCGCATAGTCCAACTCAAAAAAGAAAAATAACGGGAAAACCTACCGCATCTATTTTAAACGAATCTTCAACAGCCCACTCTGTAACAGGTTCCAGTCAGCGGGTTGATGATGGATCAATTCAATACGGCTGTCGGGTGGTGTCGTCGGACGCGTCTCGATAAACACGTCCTCACCCTGACGATTGATGGTCACTAAACCCTCGGCAGTGCGTAGCACCCCTTTAACCCGGTCAACCGGCGCAAGCCGCGCCCAGTCAAGGATCCTGATGGTATCGAACACCGTATCACTATCAAAAATCCAGCCGCAGGCGGCATAACCCTGGCCTTCATTGAGCGCACGCCGCCAGCGTGCCTGGCCGTCAAGTTTGAGTGCCGCCAGCCCCTGCGGGCGTGATTCAGCGTGATGATGCAATGCATCAGGAACCGCACGATCGGCCAATCCCCTTTGGCTGAGCAGCGCGGGATCGATCTCTCCCCAGGCGGCTTCCACCCATTGGCGATCGGCAAGATGCTGCTGACGCCAGTCTGCAAGTAACTGACGATCTTCGTCGCCCCAGCGATCGCTTTTGGTCGCAATGACAATATCGGCGGCGGTGAGTTGATCCTGGAAATTTTCATTCTGCACAATGCGCGGATCAGCCAGATGGCGGGGATCGAGTAATGTCAGCGTGGCATCAACCTGTAACCAGGGCTGATACACAGCAGCGCGCAGCATATTCAGCAACTGTTTGGGATGGCCAAGACCGGTGGGTTCAATCAGCAGGCGATCGGGTTTGGTCTGCTTCAGCAGCATATTAAGACCTACCTGCAACGGCAGGCCGTTGACACAGCACATACAGCCGCCGGGGATCTCTTTCAGCGTGGCACCCCGATCGGCGAGCAAGGCGCCATCAATACCTATTTCGCCAAACTCATTGACCAGCACCGCCCAGTTTTCATTGGCAGGTTTACTGGCTAACAAATGCAACAGAGCGGTGGTTTTACCGCTGCCGAGAAATCCGGTAATAACATTTACGTGCGTCACAATCATGCCTCAACGAACGAGAACAACGCGCGCGGGAAATATCCATCCGGCGCACACAACAGATTGTTATACTATAACATTTGCTGCGCGCCGGACAGAGCAGTCTGCTTAGTCAGAGCGTCCCATATAGCGACGTTCGGCGATATGAATACGAATACGGTCGCCGTTGCTGAGATATTCCGGCACCTGGATAACCAGACCGGTGCTCATCCCGGCAGGTTTGGTGCGCGCACTGGCGGAGGCCCCTTTGATGCCCGGTGAAGTATCAACAATCTCCAGGTCAACGGTTTGTGGCAGCTCCAGCGCCAGCAGCTGGCCATCCATTGTCAGGACCTGCATGCCAGGCATGCCGCCTTCAGGAATAAACAGCAACTCTTCTTCAATCTGATCTTTTTTGAAGGTGTATGGCGTGAAATCTTCATCATCCATAAACACGTACTCATCCCCATCTATATAAGAGAAGGAGACGAAGCGACGGGTCAGGGTGATGGCTTCCAGGATGTCATCGCCTTTAAAGCGTTCTTCGACTTTCATGCCAGTACGCACGTCAGTAAAACGCATCTTATACAGGGTAGCCGCACCGCGTGCGCTGGGGCTTTGAATGTCGATATCTTTCACCAGCAGCAGTTTGCCGTTCCAGGTGAGCGCCATTCCTTTTTTAATCTCGTTTGCCTTTGGCATCGTCGTGTAACTCGCGAAGTAGAAATAGATCGCGCCAAGTTACTCGCGCCGGGAAAAACAGGCAAGCGGGCTGACACAAATTTTGTTGTGATAAAGGACATGGTATTACTACGGGCAGCCTGCTATTGTCGCCGCGAAATCCCCATGCAGGAGCGCCTGATGTTGTGTCGTGACCATTGCGGTGCTTGCTGCATTGCTGCTTCCATCTCTTCCCCGATCCCAGGTATGCCCGACGGCAAACCGGCGAATACCCCTTGTATTCAGCTTGATGCGCAGCTGCGTTGTAAAATATTCGGTTCCCCGTTGCGCCCGGCGGTGTGTGGCAGCCTGCAGCCCAGTGCTGAAATGTGCGGCAACAGCCGTGCGGATGCCATGACTTATCTGCTGAAATTAGAAGCCGAAACTGCCCCCTGAATCGTTGCTGACATTTTGCTGAAGCATTTGCCTTAAATGTCGCTGGCGTTACAGCAAAAACGTCAGCGTTGCATGTGGCTAAAATCCTAAATCACCTCTGAAGTGTGCGTAGCTTCAAAAATCTGCTACGTCATTTACGCATTTTCTTGCCTGCCTGGCACAGCTGTACCATATTCCCTGAAACGTTTCAGCGTTGTCGTCCCGGCTAAGCCGATGTCGTACAGCGTATTTTTTCGCCATCAAGCTGAAACGATTCAATTCAGCAAGCGAGGAGAAATATGTTCCAGCTCGAAGTTCAGGCCATTCATACCGGTGCCAGTGCGCAGAATAAAGAAGAGGCCATTCGTCAGGTTGCGGCGGCATTAACCGCTGCGGGCAATGTCGCGGAAGGCTACGTTAACGGCATGCTGGCGCGCGAACAGCAAACCACCACTTTCCTGGGCAACGGCATCGCCATCCCTCACGGCACCACGGATACCCGTGATTTAGTGCTGAAAACGGGCGTGCAGGTTTTCCAGTTTCCGCAGGGTGTGGCATGGGGCGACGGTCAGACAGCCTACGTCGCGATCGGCATTGCTGCAAAATCTGACGAACATCTCGCGCTGTTGCGCCAGCTGACTCATGTACTTAGCGACGACAGCATTGCTGAACAACTGAAAACCGCTTCAGCGGAAGACCTGCGCGCGCTGCTGATGGGTGAGAAGCAGGCGGCGGAATTCCAGTTCGATACCTCGCTGATCGCCGTTGATGTGGCCGCCAGCGATCTGATGACGCTGCAGGCGCTGAATGCCGGTCGCCTGCAGGCGGCAGGTGCTGTCGATGCCAGTTTTGTCGCTAACGTCGTGTCTAACACCCCGTTGAGCCTCGGGCAGGGTATCTGGCTGAGCGACAGCCCGGTGGGTAACCTGAACAGCGGCGTCGCAGTCAGCCGCGCAGCAACGCCATTTGACCATGCCGGTGCCAACGTCGCGCTGCTGGTAACGGTTGCCGCCAGCGACAACCGTCCGCTGGAAGTGCTGGGTTACCTCAGCAGCTTGCTGCATGCCAGCAAAGCTGAACGTCTGCTGAAAGCCGATGCCGCCGGGATTCTGGCGCTGCTGACCAGTGAAGTGGATGAGCAGGCCGATGTGCTGACCGCAGAGTTCACCATCCGTAACGAACATGGCCTGCATGCCCGTCCGGGTACGGCGCTGGTTAGCGTTATCAAACAGTTCAACAGCGATATCACCGTCACTAACCTCGATGGCAGCGGTAAACCTGCCAATGGGCGCAGCCTGATGAAAGTAGTGGCGCTTGGCGTCAAAAAAGGTCACCGCCTGCGCTTTACTGCCAGCGGCGAAGATGCACAGCAGGCACTGAATGCCATTGAAGAGGCCATTAATAGTGGCCTGGGCGAGGGGGTAGCATGAGTCGTCGCGTAGCCACCATCACTCTGAACCCGGCTTACGATCTGGTTGGCTTTACGCCGGAGATCGAGCGCGGGGAAGTGAACCTGGTCAAAACCACCGGTTTGCATGCCGCGGGTAAGGGCATCAATGTCGCCAAGGTTCTGAAGGATTTAGGTATCGATGTCACCGTAGGCGGTTTCCTCGGTAAAGAGAATCAGGATGGTTTCCAGCAACTGTTCAGCGAGCTGGGCATCGCCAACCGTTTTCAGGTAGTGCAGGGCCGTACCCGTATTAACGTCAAACTGACTGAAAAAGATGGTGAAGTGACTGACCTGAATTTCTCTGGTTTTGACGTCACCGCCCAGGACTGGGATCGCTTCACTGCAGATTCTCTGACCTGGCTGGGTCAGTTCGACATGGTGTGTGTCAGCGGCAGCCTGCCTGCGGGTGTCGCACCAGAGGCCTTCACCCAGTGGATGAGCGATCTGCGTACCCAGTGTCCATGCATTATTTTCGACAGCAGCCGTGAGGCGCTGGTCGCGGGCCTGAAAGCTGCGCCATGGTTGGTGAAACCCAACCGTCGCGAGCTGGAAATCTGGGCCGGACGCAAGCTGCCGACGCTGCAAGATGTGATTGGTGCCGCGCATGAGCTGCGCGAACAGGGCATAGCCCATGTAGTGATTTCACTCGGAGCAGAAGGGGCGCTGTGGGTGAATGCTTCAGGCGAATGGATTGCCAAACCACCTGCGTGTGAAGTGGTCAGCACCGTAGGTGCCGGGGATTCGATGGTTGGCGGGTTGATTTACGGCCTGCTGATGCGTGAGTCCAGTGAACATACCCTGCGCCTTGCAACGGCGGTGGCGGCAATGGCTGTCAGCCAGAGTAACGTAGGGGTTACCGATCGTACCCAGTTGGCCGCGATGATGGCGCGTGTTGACTTACAACCCGTTAACTAACAGCAGGAGAGGTATAATGAAAACGCTGCTGATTAAAGATTCTTCCCTGGGCCTCGCCTCAGGACATTTAGCGATGGAAAGTCTGCGTGCTGTTGCGGCGCAGGCTGGTCTTACCCTTACCGAAAATGCCGCTGACGCCGATCTGGTGCTGGTGGCGGGTCACAACGCACCCAATGATGCACAGCTGGCAGGCAAATCACTGGCGCTGGTTGATGTTCAGCAGTTGCTGCGCGATCCGCTGGCAACGATCAACCAGGCAAAAGCCAATGCGCAGACGGTGCAGAATGTGGCTGTTGCCGCACCGGCTGTGGCGCAGAGCAGCGGTCAGAAACGCATCGTGGCGGTGACAGCCTGCCCGACGGGCGTCGCTCATACCTTTATGGCGGCAGAAGCCATTGAAGCCGAAGCCAAAAAACGTGGCTGGTGGGTGAAAGTGGAAACCCGCGGCTCCGTGGGTGCCGGCAATGCTATCACCCCGGAAGAGGTGGCGGCGGCTGATCTGGTGGTGGTAGCGGCAGATATCGATGTGGATCTGGCGAAATTCGCCGGTAAGCCGATGTATCGCACCTCAACCAGCCTGGCGCTGAAGAAAACCGCCCAGGAACTGGATAAAGCGCAGACTGAAGCCAAACCTTACCAGCCGAGCGGTGCTCGTGCTGCGGGTGGTCAGGAAGATAAACAAGAGAGGGCCGGTGCGTATCGTCACCTGCTGACTGGCGTGTCTTACATGCTGCCAATGGTGGTCGCGGGTGGTCTGAGCATCGCACTGTCATTTGCGTTTGGTATCACCGCGTTTAAAGAGCCGGGCACCCTGGCGGCAGCATTGATGCAGATTGGTGGCGGCAGCGCGTTCGCCCTGATGGTGCCAGTGCTGGCGGGCTTTATCGCCTTCTCCATTGCAGACCGTCCCGGTCTGACCCCTGGTCTGATTGGCGGTATGATCGCCACCAGCATCAACGCCGGTTTCCTTGGTGGGATTATCGCTGGTTTCATTGCCGGTTATGCCGCGAAGATGCTCAGCAGCAAAGTGAAGCTGCCGCAGAGTATGGAAGCATTGAAGCCGATACTGATCATTCCGCTGGTTGCCAGCCTGATCACTGGCTTGCTGATGATTTATGTGGTGGGTAAACCGGTCGCGGGCATCATGAGCGGCCTGACCCACTGGCTGGCAAACATGGGGACAGCTAACGCGGTTCTGCTGGGTGCCATCCTCGGTGGCATGATGTGTACGGATATGGGCGGTCCGGTGAACAAGGTGGCCTACGCGTTTGGTGTTGGCCTGTTGAGTTCGCAGACCTACGCGCCAATGGCCGCGATCATGGCTGCGGGTATGGTTCCGCCACTGGCGATGGGGCTGGCGACTATCGTGGCACGTCGTAAGTTCAACAAAGGTCAGCAGGAAGGTGGCAAGGCCGCGCTGGTGCTGGGTCTGTGCTTCATTTCTGAAGGTGCGATTCCGTTTGCCGCTCGTGACCCGATGCGTGTACTGCCGTGCTGTATCATCGGTGGTGCGGTGACAGGCGCGATCTCAATGGCGATTGGTGCCAAATTGATGGCACCGCACGGTGGCCTGTTTGTGCTGCTGATTCCGGGAGCGATTACGCCGGTGCTGGGTTACCTGATGTCCATCGTGATTGGTACTGCGGTGGCGGGCCTGGGCTACGCTATCCTGAAACGTCCGGAAGAAGAGCTGGCTAAAGCCGCCTGATAACGTTTATCGACGCCAACACCAGGCATAGCAAAGGGGCGGTCCGCAAGGCCGCCCCTTTTTTTACCCTTGTTGCTCCGACTTCAGCCACGCAATCTCGTCTTTCCAGATATCCGGATTGATGGTCTCCAGGATCATCGGAATACCATCAAAGCGTGCATCTTTCATTAGCCAGCTAAACACCGTCTTGCCAATATTGCCTTCGCCAAGGCTATGGTGGCGGTCAACGCGGCTACCGAGCGCACTCTTGGCATCGTTGAGATGCATGCCACGCAAATATTGAAAACCGACGATGCGAGCAAATTCATTAAAAGTTGCCACACAGGCATCTTCCGTGCGCAGGTCATAACCGCCGGCAAAGGCATGGCAGGTATCAATACAAACACCGACGCGTGATTTATCTTCCACATGCTCAATAATGGTGGCGAGATGTTCAAAGCGAAAACCAAGGTTACTTCCCTGGCCAGCGGTATTTTCAATCACTGCGGTGACGTTGTGCGTCTTATCCAGCGCAATATTGATGGATTCTGCGATACGCTTCAGGCACGCCTCCTCATCAATCTGTTGCAAATGGCTGCCTGGATGGAAATTCAGCAGCGTCAGGCCGAGTTGTTCGGCACGTTGCATTTCATCAATAAACGCATCGCGGGACTTCTCCAGTGCTTCCATCACCGGATGGCCAAGATTAATCAGGTAGCTGTCGTGCGGCAAAATCTGGCCCGGGGTGAATTTATAGGTTTCGCAGGCAGTTTTGAACGCATCAATCACTTCACCAGAAAGCGGCGCGGCCTTCCACTGGCGCTGATTTTTGGTGAACAGCGCGAACGCGGTGGCTTCCAGTTCATGGGCGCGGATTACCGCCTGGTCTACGCCGCCTGATGCGCTGACATGTGCGCCGATATATTTCATGACATTCTCCTGCTATTAACCGCTTAATGTACGCGGCGTATCTGTTTTTCTGTTGATTAAATAAGTTTAAAATCAATGCAATGTTAATAAGTATCTCAGATATATCTTGTGTGTGCAAAGACTGAATATTGCTGCGCTCGACTTAGCGCATGCAAACCTTAGCCTGACGAAAAGTAAAACGCCTGACATCGCACTGCCTTATTATTACTGTATCCAAATATGAGTTGGGAAATTCGCTTAAGAAAGGAAACGGTTAATAGAAATCATTTACTCAAGTGAAGTTAATGTTTTTCATGATTCCGATCACAGATATAAGTATTTAACGATCTCAACTTAATTAAATTGGTTAGTATCTTTCCTGGTTAACAAGTTTTATGGTTTGTAATTCATTAATTTATGAAGTTGAAGGTAAATGGAGTTTTATTATGGAAGATAAGGTCTGTCATTACGTTCTGGATATTGTGATCAACGATGTGAGTTTTCTGCAGGATGAAGTACGACTGCAAAAGTTTTTCTCAGAAATCCTGAGCGTAACGGAACTTAATGTTATTGGTTATCTCTCACAAAAATTCACTGCAGAAGGTGAGGGTGTAACGGGGTTGTTTTTACTCAGCGAATCACATCTTTCATATCATACCTACCCGGAAAGTCACTACATCAGCATTGATCTCTATACCTGTGACAGCAGATGCTTGTCTGCACTGCGTGAAATCAAATCACGTCTGGATTCCGCAACTAACCTGCTGGTTCGTTGCATAGAACGTGGCAGTAATATTGCGGGATATAAAAATACCAGCGTGTATATCATCCCGGAACCAGACAGTGCCAATTGATAGGGATTCATAAGATGATGATAGTGTCAGGCTCGATGAATTTATCACTTCATTGCCTGGCTTTTTTTCAGCCACCATTATCCCGACCAATGTATCTACGCCATGAAATGTTGCACCAGTATATTCAGTGTCCCGCCACCGACAATCAGCCAGAAAAATACCAACATTCCCAGCAGCAGCGGTTTGCAACCTGCCTGCTTCAATGCGCTGAAACGCGTAGTTAAACCGAGAGCAGCCATTGCCATTGCCAGCAGCAGATTCGCCAGCTGATTAAATCCATTGACTACGTTCACGGGCAGCAAATGCAGTGAATTAAACAAGGCCACGATAATAAACAGCAGCGCGAACCAGGGAAAAGTAACCGACTGTGCACCTGAATCAGCAGGATTGTGATAACGCCGTAACCAGCTCCCCAGGATTAACAGAAAAGGGGCCAGCATCATTACGCGCAGCATTTTGGTTATCACCGCGTTGTTTTCTGTTTCCGCACTGATGGCGTGACCCGCAGCCACCACTTGCGCCACCTCGTGGAGGGTTGAACCGGTGAACACGCCAAATTGTGCAGTGTTCACCTGTGGCAGCAGGGTCCAGATAAAGGGGTACAGTACAATCCCGATAGTGCCAAACAGCACCACCGTAGCCACTGCAACTGCTACCTTAGAGGGGGCCGCTTTGACAACGGGTTCGCTGGCCAGCACCGCTGCTGCTCCGCAAATACTGCTGCCTGCGCCAATCAGCCATACGGTTTCACGATCCATTTTCAGCAGACGGATACCGAGAAAACAGGTCAGCAGGAACGTGGAACTCAGCACCAGCACATCGATCAACACGCCACTCAGGCCGACATCAGCAATCTGTTGGACGGTGATGCGAAAACCATACAGGATGATACCCAGTCGCAGCAGACGTTGTTTGGCCAGCATCACGCCGCTATCACAATGCGTTGCCAGCCGGGGATAAACACTATTCCCGAGCAGGATTCCCAATATAATGGCGAGCGTTAACGCGCCAAATCCGGCACCAGCCAGCCACGGCTGCTGCGCCAGTAACGCGGCACAGCCTGCAATGGCAGCGGTCAGTAACAAACCGGGTAGCCAGTGCTGCAAGGGAAACGGTGTTTTGCTTACACTTATCTCAGCCATACTTTTCTCCTTAAGTCTGGCTTTAGCGTGCGCGTGGCTAGCTTAAAAGTAAAATTGATAATATATTTATAATTAACCATTATAAGTGGTAAGAAATGTGAGGAGGACGCGTGCACATTACGCTGCGTCAGATCGAAGTTTTTACCGAAGTGTTGAAGAGTGGTTCCACCACTCAGGCTTCACAGGTGCTGGCTCTGTCCCAGTCAGCAGTAAGTGCGGCACTGGCAGACCTCGAAAGCCAGCTTGGCGTGCAATTGTTCGACCGTGTCGGCAAGCGGCTGGTATTGAACGAACATGGCCGCTTACTTTATCCGCGTGCGGTGGGGTTACTGGAGCAGGCCGGTGAAATCGAGCAGCTGTTTAAAGAGGACAACGGTGCCATTCGATTGTTCGCCAGCAGCACCATCGGCAATTATCTGCTGCCGGGGATGATCGCTGCTTATCGTCGCGATTTTCCCTCACTGCCGCTGGAGCTGAGTGTCGGCAATAGCCAGGATGCTATTAATGCGGTGGCTGACTTCCGGGTGGATATTGGCCTGATTGAAGGGCCGTGCCATGTACCGGAACTGATCAGCGAACCGTGGCTGGAAGATGAGCTGGTGGTTTTTGCTGCGCCGGATGCCACCATCCTGCAACAACCCGTCACTCTGGAGAGCCTGGCTGCGGCGCCGTGGATCCTGCGTGAGCGCGGTTCCGGTACGCGTGAAATCGTCGATTATCTGTTGCTGTCCCATCTGCCGCAGTTTCAGCTGGGTATGGAGTTGGGCAACTCAGAAGCGATCAAACATGCGGTGCGCCACGGCATGGGCATTAGCTGCCTGTCACGACGGGTGATCGCTGATTTGCTGGAGGCGGGTACGCTGGTGGAAGTGGCGGTGCCGCTGCCGCGTCTGACACGCACCCTGTATCGCATCCATCATCGCCAGAAACATCTCTCCAAAGCGCTTAACCGCTTTTTAACCTATTGCCGCGAGTGAGCAGAAACGCACGCGGCTAATAATTTCGTGGCGATTATGAAGGTAACTAATAACCCGACGTGAATGCTATACAGAGCAGGCTTAGCTGCTACAATCGCGCCTTATTTTTATCCGGCATAGCGTTTACACATGCATAATGACTCAAAAACAACACAACAACCTGCGTTACGACGCGAATTAAAGGCACGTCATCTGACGATGATCGCCATTGGCGGATCGATCGGGACAGGCCTCTTTGTCGCCTCGGGTGCGACGATTTCACAGGCAGGCCCGGGTGGCGCACTGCTTTCTTATGCGCTGATTGGCCTGATGGTTTATTTCCTGATGACCAGCCTCGGCGAGCTGGCCGCATTTATGCCGGTGTCCGGCTCTTTCGCGACTTACGGCGCAAAATATGTTGAGGAAGGCTTCGGCTTCGCCCTCGGCTGGAACTACTGGTACAACTGGGCGGTCACCATCGCTGTTGACCTTGTGGCATCCCAACTGGTGATGAACTACTGGTTCCCCGATACCCCCGGCTGGATCTGGAGCGCGTTGTTCCTCGGCCTGATGTTCCTGCTCAACTACATTTCCGTGAAAGGCTTCGGTGAAGCGGAATACTGGTTCTCGCTGATCAAGGTCGCTACCGTCATCATCTTTATTGTGGTGGGTGTGCTGATGATCGTGGGTATCATGCGCGGCGCGGAAAACGCAGGCTGGCACAACTGGACGGTAGGTGATGCGCCTTTTGCCGGTGGTTTTGCGGCGATGATTGGTGTGGCGATGATTGTCGGTTTCTCTTTCCAGGGGACTGAGCTGATCGGTATCGCTGCCGGTGAATCAGAAGATCCGGCGAAGAATATTCCGCGCGCTGTGCGTCAGGTGTTCTGGCGTATCCTGCTGTTCTATGTCTTTGCCATTCTGATCATCAGCCTGATTCTGCCTTATACCGATCCGAAGCTGCTGCACAACGATATCAAAGATATCAGCATCAGCCCCTTCACCCTGGTGTTCCAGAATGCCGGTCTGCTGTCGGCTGCGGCGGTAATGAACGCGGTTATCCTGACGGCGGTGCTGTCAGCCGGTAACTCCGGTATGTATGCTTCCACCCGCATGCTGTTCAACCTGGCAAGTGAAGGCAAAGCGCCGCGTATTTTCGCCAAACTGTCGAAGGGCGGTGTTCCGCGTAATGCGTTGATTGCGACCACCGTGGTGGCTGGCCTGTGCTTCCTGACCTCCAAATTTGGTAATCAGGAAGTGTACCTGTGGTTGTTGAACACCTCAGGTATGACGGGTTTTATCGCCTGGCTGGGTATTGCCATCAGTCACTACCGTTTTCGTCGTGGTTACATGGCGCAGGGGCGTGATCTGGCCGATTTACCCTACCGTTCGGGTTTCTTCCCCATCGGACCGATTTTCGCCTTTGTGCTCTGTCTGATCATCACCCTCGGCCAGAACTACCAGGCCTTCCTTGCCGACCGTATCGACTGGTATGGCGTAGCGGCAACCTATATTGGTATTCCGCTATTTTTGGTGATTTGGTTGGGTTACAAACTGGTACGGGGTTCCCGCTTTGTGAAATACAGCGAAATGGAATTCCCGACGTTTAAAGAGTGATCGCAACATATTGAAAGGCGCGGCAATGTCCGCGCTTTTTTTTGGCGTTTTGTAACACAGATAAAATTGATAATTATTATCACCTGCTCTATTGTGGCAGCCGTTATGATTGCGACGAGAAACAGGTAAAACAATGCGTACCTCGGAAGCCGCGCTGGTGGCGGAAAACGGCAACGATGTCGATACCATGACGCACTATCATCAGGTGCTGCGTCAGCGGATGTTGCTGATCGGTGTTCTGGTGCTGGCCATACTGGCATCGTTAGTTCTTGATTTCACGCTCGGTCCGGCCGGGCTTTCCCTGCACACCCTGTGGCAGACCCTGACACAGCCCGACAGCGTTGATGCGGGTACGCGGGTCATTGTCTGGGACATCCGCCTGCCTTATGCGCTGATGGCGATTGTGGTGGGCTTCTCCCTTGGCCTCGCCGGGGCAGAGATGCAAACCATCCTGAATAACCCACTGGCGAGTCCCTTTACCCTCGGTGTCTCTTCCGCTGCGGCCTTTGGTGCGGCACTGGCGATTATTCTCGGAATTGGTATCCCCGGTGTGCCGGATCAGTGGTTTATCTCGGCCAATGCTTTTATTTTTGCGCTGTTTGCCGCGCTGATGCTGGATGGCGTGACGCGCTGGACACGGGTTTCCACCTCGGGCGTGGTGCTGTTCGGTATCGCGTTGGTGTTTACCTTTAATGCGCTGGTCTCCATGATGCAGTTTATCGCCAGTGAAGATACCCTGCAGGGGCTGGTGTTCTGGACTATGGGCAGCCTGGCGCGCGCCTCGTGGGAGAAACTTGGCGTGCTGACGGCAGCCTTTGTCATCCTGATTCCGTTCTCCATGCTCAGCAGCTGGAAACTGACGGCGCTGCGCCTTGGCGAAGATCGCGCGATCAGCTTTGGTATCGATGTGCGTCGCCTGCGTCTCGCCACATTATTGCGCATCAGTATTCTCTCAGCGCTGGCGGTGGCCTTCGTCGGGCCGATTGGTTTTATTGGCCTGGTGGCCCCCCATATTTCCCGTATGATGTTTGGTGAAGACCACCGCTATTATCTGCCTGCCAGTGCGCTGACCGGTGCGCTGGTACTGTCGCTGGCGTCAGTGGCATCGAAAAACCTGATCCCTGGCGTCATCATTCCGGTTGGTATCGTCACCTCGCTGGTTGGCGTGCCGTTCTTCCTGAGCATTATTCTGCGTCATCGGGGGAATGTGTAATGGAACAGGGATTAAGCCTCAGCCATTTTTACGCGGGCTATCCGAAGCGTAAAGTCATCGAGGACCTCAACGTTCCACAGCTGCCGCGTGGCAAGATCACCGTACTGCTGGGGCCGAACGGTTGTGGCAAATCGACGCTGCTGCGCGCACTGGCGGGTTTGAGCAAAGGGCAGGGCGAGCTTTGGCTGAACGGTGAAGAATTAATGACTCAGCCGTTTGCCCGTCGTGCGCAGCGCGTGGTGTACCTGCCGCAAACGCTGCCTGCCGGGGTGCATCTGCACGTGCTGGAATCAATCATCGTGGCACAGCGCGCCTCAGGCGGTTTGCATAGTGCTGCCAGCGAGACCGAGATTATGCATCTGCTGGAGCAGCTCGGCATCGCTCACCTGGCAATGCGCTATCTGGATCAGCTTTCCGGCGGACAGAAGCAGCTGGTGGGTCTGGCCCAGTCGCTGATTCGTCGTCCCGAGCTGTTGCTGCTGGATGAGCCGCTCAGCGCGCTGGATCTCAATTACCAGTTCCACGTGATGGACCTGGTACGCCGTGAAACGCGGCTGCGTAATATCGTTACGGTGGTTGTGGTGCATGATATTAACATCGCCCTGCGCCATGCTGACCACGCCCTGATGCTGAAGAACGGCACTTTGCTGGCCGATGGCGCACCGGCGCAGGTCATTACCCCGGATACGCTGGCGCAGGTTTACGGTGTGCGTGGCCGTATCGAATGTTGCTCACAGGGGATGCCGCAGGTCATGATTGATGGCCTGGTAGCGGAGTCGATTATTTAGCCCTTTCATCACGGCGCGATATATCGCGCCGCTTTCTTAATGATATTTTGTCGACCCCATCACTGATCGTCGGGCTAATCCAGGATAAAACCACGGAACGCATTTTTATGGAGAAAAAATGATGAAGATACCCCGTGCGGCGCTATCCTTTTGGACCGATCGCCCAGCAACCCCTCCTGACGTGATTTTTCAATGTACGCCAATGATCGAACAAATTAAAAATTCCCCGGTATCATTATTTGAAGAGGTAAGAGCTAATGACATTGTTTGTCAAAATCTTATCTTTGATCCTGCGGGAGCGATGTTAATTAGCCGCGATAACCCCATTAGCTCGGTACGCGTGGTCAGGCAGGATATTCTTGATGCAGTAAAAATATTGTTTGGCCGTAAGAAAATAAAAAAGATCGAGACGAAAACGCTGATTGTCGCGCCGAATTACCATGTTAGCGCCACAGAGCGCATGGCAGCAGAGGGAGAAGTGCGTTGTCGTGTGATGGTGGCCAATAATAGACCTGAACACGAATCGATGGATTTTTGTTATTTTTATCGACCGATAGTGAATTATGACACGTTACTTGCAGATAAAACCGCGCATTTTTCCGCCGACACCATGGTGATTAAATCATTAAAGGCGATGAGCATCACCACCAATAAAGTCTTTAATGTTGAGAATGAACAGGGAAGTTTCACCCTGAAACATGATTTCGCGACTCCCCACAGCTTCACACCACGCTTTTTATAAGCAAAAAAAAGCCGCGAACGTTCGCGGCTTAGTTTTATTTTTCCCTACACCAGCAAATGTTTCGCGTGAAAACGCAGATGGTCTTCAACAAAACTGGCGATAAAGAAGTAGCTATGGTCGTATCCCGGCTGAATACGTAATTCCAGCGGGAAACCCTGCTCACGTGCCACCGCCTCCAGACGTTCCGGACGCAGCTGATCGGCAAGGAACTGATCGCTGTCGCCCTGGTCAATCAGGATCGGCAGACGATGTTCTACTTCTTGCATCAGCAGGCAGCTATCGTATTGGTGCCAGCTGGCGCGATCGTCACCGAGATAGGCGCTGAACGCTTTCTGTCCCCAGGGGACTTCGGTTGGGTTGACGATTGGCGCAAAGGCCGAAGCCGAAGCAAAACGCCCGCCAAGACGCAGCGCCAGCAGCAGGGCACCATGACCCCCCATCGAATGCCCCATTACCGCATGTCGCTCGCTCAGCTTAAAGTTATCGGCGACCAGCGCCGGTAACTCATGGCTGACGTAATCAAACATGCGATAGTTCGCCGCCCACGGTTGTTGTGTGGCGTTGAGATAGAATCCCGCACCCTGACCGAGGTCGTAACCGCTGTCATTGGCTACATCGTCACCGCGCGGGCTGGTATCCGGCATAATCAGCACCAGACCCAGTTCCGCCGCAACGCGTTGAGCGCCCGCTTTGGTGGTGAAGTTCTCATCGGTGCAGGTCAGCCCGGCGAAGAACCACACTACCGGCGGCGGTGTGTCGTCCCTGGGCGGTGGCAGAAAAATGCTGAACGTCATCGGGCAATTAAGCACCGATGAAGCATGCCGCCAGCGCTGTTGCCAGCCGCCAAACATGCGATGTTCTTCAAGCAATTCCAGCGTGGTTGCCATAACGCCTCCTGGTTATTTGTTGAAATGCACCACGGAACGGATTGATTTCCCTTCGTGCATCAACTCAAACGCTTCGTTGATATCTTCCAGCGGCATGGTATGGGTAATGAAGTCATTGAGCGCGAATTTACCGTCGAGGTAATCCTGCACAATGCCTGGCAGCTGTGAACGGCCTTTTACGCCGCCGAATGCCGAACCACGCCAGACGCGACCGGTAACCAGCTGGAACGGACGGGTGGAGATTTCCTGACCGGCACCAGCGACGCCGATAATCACCGATTCACCCCAACCCTTGTGGCAGCACTCCAGCGCGGAACGCATCACGTTAACGTTACCGATACACTCAAACGAGTAATCTACGCCGCCATCAGTCAGCTCAACGATCACGTCCTGAATCGGCTTCTCATAATCTTTTGGATTAATCAGATCGGTTGCGCCCAGTTTGCGCGCCAGGTCGAATTTGCTGGTGTTGATATCGATACCAATAATGCGACCGGCCTTCGCCATTTTCGCGCCGATAATCGCTGACAGGCCGATACCACCGAGACCGAAAATGGCCACGGTATCGCCTTCTTTCACTTTGGCCGTGTTCATTACCGCGCCCATGCCGGTCGTCACGCCACAACCCAGCAGGCAGACTTCTTCCAGCGGAGCTTCTTTGCTGATTTTCGCCAGTGAAATCTCCGGGACTACAGTGTATTCAGAGAAAGTGGAGGTACCCATATAGTGGAAAATCGGCTGGCCGTCTTTGAAGAAGCGCGTGGTGCCATCCGGCATCAACCCTTTACCTTGCGTGGCGCGGATCGCCTGGCACAGGTTGGTTTTGCCTGACAGACAGAACTTACATTTGCCACATTCCGGGGTATACAACGGGATCACGTGGTCACCGACGGCTACGCTGGTGACGCCTTCACCCACGGCTTCCACGATGCCGCCACCTTCATGACCAAGAATCGCCGGGAACACGCCCTCCGGATCGGCCCCCGACAGGGTATAAGCATCGGTATGGCACACACCGGTCGCCACGATGCGCACCAGCACTTCGCCTTTCTGCGGTGGCATCAGATCCACTTCTTCGATTTTCAGTGGTTCGCCAGCTGCCCAGGCAACGGCGGCACGGGTTTTAATCATGTTCATGCAATTCCTCTTCCTGTAGATGCGGGCCAGCAGGCGGCCCGTTGGTCGTGATAACGGTTAAAATTACTCGGTCGCATGCAGCGGATGCATCAGCTCATCGTTGAGCGGCCGGTCATCAAATAATTCAATAATCAAATACTTCAATGCTTCGACATTGGGGGTGAACGCATCCCGACGCCACATGAGCCAGGTGGCGGTATCACGGTACGCCGGTGGCAGCGCATGTTCCTGTACCCGGACTTTGCCCGGCATCTGGTTCAGCACCGATGCCGGAATCATCGCCACACCCGCACCACCTGCAACGCAGGCCATCATGGCGTGATAAGACTGGATTTCCATCACGTTATCCGGCGCGGTCTGGCTGTCGCGATACCAGGATTCCAGTTTGACGCGATACGAGCAGCTGTTACGAAAGGCGAACAGTGTATCGCCCTGCGTATCCCGCGCATTGGTGATCGGCTTATGTTCGAGGCTGGTGATTAACACCATCTCCTCACGAAAGGCGATACAGCCGTTGAGATCATCGTGGGTCACCGGGCCATCGACCAGCGCGGCCGCCAGCGTGCCTTCGCGCACTTTATCGATGATTTCGCCCGAGGTGCCGGTAATCAGCGACAGTGCCACCGAGGGAAAACGCTGGTGATACGCCGCCAGCAAGCCTGGCAGGCGTGTTGCTGCGGTGCTTTCCATTGAACCAAGAGCAAAATTGCCACCGGGTTCACCGGCGCGTGCCATACTCAGCGCTTCATCGCTCAGTGCCAGAATACGCTGGGCATAGTTGAGAAAGTTATGGCCCATCGGCGACAGGCGGATGCGTTGCTTCTCGCGGATAAACAGATCCACGCCCAACTCTTCTTCCAGCTGGCGCAGACGGGTGGTGAGGTTCGAGGGAACCCGATGCAGCTGTTCTGCCGCACGAACCAGCGAGCCGGTTTCAGCCACAGAACAGAACATGCGTAGTTGGACCAGATCCATATTCTCTTCTCGTAAACAACTTAGTTAGTATTATTCACTTTTCGTGAGTTTAAACATCACGCATGCTTGAAGCAAGTGATAAAACAACATCAGGGGTTGGTAATGGCGTTTCGCGTTGCACTCAGTGCGTTCTTAAGTTTAGTGGTTGCGATGGGGATTGGGCGGTTTGCTTTTACGCCACAGGTCCCATTAATGATTCAGGACCATCAGCTGACGCTGACCAGTGCCAGCCTGGTGGCGGCCCTGAATTATCTGGGGTATTTATGCGGCTCGTTTGATGCCATGCGCGCACGCACACGCGTCGAATGGCGTTTGCAGCTGGGGATTTGGGGCGCGGTGGTGTTGACGTTGCTCTCCGCCTGCGTATCCGGTCCGTGGCTGCATGGTCTGATTCGTTTTCTGATCGGTGCTGCCAGCGGCTGGGCAATGGTGCTGGTGGCGGCGTGGAGCAATGAACAGCTGCTGCATCATGGACGTCCGGGATTGTCAGCGGCGGTATTTGCCGGGCCGGGCACCGGAATTTTCCTCAGCGGGATGCTGGCAGTGTTGCTACATGCCACGGGGGCCAGCGCCGCGCTGGCGTGGGGCGCGTATGGTTTGCTGGCGCTGCTGCTGATTGCGGCCATTGCCCGTTTCCTGCCCCGTCATGGCCAGCTGCACCGGCCCGATCAGGCCCCTGAGCCGCTGGTGCTGAATAGCAATCTGAAACGGCTGGTGCTGAGTTACAGCCTGGCCGGATTTGGTTACATTCTGCCCGCGACCTTTCTGTCGCAAATGGCGGCCGCGCGTTTCCCGCATAGCGCCTTCGCGCAGTTTGTCTGGCCGGTATTTGGCGGGGCGGCGGTCATCGGCATCCTGCTGGGGATCATTACCCGCCACTGGGGCAGCAGCCATCTCCGCCTGGCGCTGGTGTTGTGGGCGCAGGCACTGGGGGTGATCGCCGCAAGCGTGCTGCCAGGGTTGAATGGCCTGATGATCGGTGCCGTGCTGATCGGGGGTGGTTTCCTGTGCGTGGTACAACTGACGTTGCAATATGGTCGTGAGCTGGCTCCGCAGCATACTCGTTATCTGGCGGGGCTACTGACCACGGGTTATGCCGTCGGGCAACTCGGCGGACCACTGCTGTCGTGGCTCTCTTCTCTGCTGTGGCACCAGCTGGAACCGGCATTATGGGTAGCCGGAGCAGGTTTGCTGCTGGCGGGAGCGCTGGTGCTCCGTCGTAGCACGCCATGAAAAGCTTTCATCTCCAATCAGATTGATTGCTGGATTAAGGGCGCGGAGTGTTTCACAATACGCGCTCAGAAATTCCCCCGCAGGCACAGACCCTGCGGGCGCATCACCTGCCGGAGAAGATTACGATGAGCACCTTAAGTCAGGAAGCCGCCCTGGTTCATGAAGCGCTGCTGGCGCGTGGCCTGGAAACGCCGTTACGCGCCCCGGTGCGTGAAATGGACGATGAAACCCGCAAACGTCAGATCGCCGGTCATATGACCGAAATCATGCAACTGCTGAATCTTGACCTGGAAGATGACAGCCTGATGGAGACCCCTCATCGCATCGCTAAGATGTATGTTGATGAAATTTTTTCAGGTCTCGACTACGCCAACTTCCCCAAAATCACCGTTATCGAAAACAAGATGAAGGTTGATGAGATGGTAACGGTGCGTGATATCACGTTGACCAGTACCTGCGAACATCACTTCGTGATCATTGATGGTAAAGCGACTGTCGCTTACATCCCGAAAGATAAAGTGATTGGCCTGTCGAAAATCAACCGCATCGTGCAGTTCTTTGCGCAGCGTCCACAGGTGCAGGAGCGTTTGACTCAGCAGGTGCTGATCGCGTTACAGACCCTGCTGGGTACCAACAATGTGGCGGTGTCGATTGATGCGGTGCATTACTGTGTCAAAGCGCGCGGTGTGAAAGATGCTACCAGCGCCACCACCACCACCTCGTTAGGTGGCTTGTTTAAATCCAGTCAGAATACTCGTCAGGAGTTTCTGCGCGCGGTACGTCATAACTAAGACGGTTTGGGCGGCGTTTGCCGCCCGTTTTCTTTTTTCCCTCAGGACACCCGATGCAACGCTATCTCGCGCTGGATTTCATTCGTGGTTGCGCCATTCTCGGCATTCTGCTGTTAAACATCGTTGGCTTCGGCTTACCGGCCGCGGCATACCTGAATCCGGCCTGGCAGGGTGATATCTCGCTGTCTGATGCCTGGACCTGGGCGGTGATGGACGGACTGGCACAACTCAAATTCCTGACGCTCTTCGCGTTGCTGTTTGGAGCCGGGCTGCATATGCAGATTCCCCGTGGCAGCCGCTGGATTTCGGCGCGCTTATCGTGGCTGGTGCTGCTGGGTTTGATCCATGCGCTGTTTTTCTGGGAAGGGGATATCCTGCTGGATTACGGCCTGATTGGGCTGGTTATCTGGCGTATGTTACGTGAAGTTCCTTCGAATCGCGCATTGTTACAAACCGGCGTGCTGCTGTATCTGGTGGGGTGCGGCGTGCTGCTGGTGTTTGGCGCCATTTCCACCCCGCAACCGAGCCGTTCCTGGTTGCCGGGTGCGGCCGATCTCCAGTATGAACGTTACTGGAAGCTGTTGGGAGGCTGGGAAGCGGTGCAAAACCGTCTCGATCATCTCTCCTCCAGTTTGATGGCGCTGGCCTCGCAATACGGCTGGCAGCTGGCAGGCCTGATGCTGATTGGTGCTGCCCTGATGCGCACCGGCTGGCTAAGTGGGCAGTTCAGCGTGCAGCATTACCGCCGGGCAGCCGTGATATTGCTGAGCGTGGGCTGGCTGATCGCCATTCCGGGCATCATCGGGCAATGGCATCTTGGCTGGGAATTCATCTGGAGTGGTTTTTATTTGCAGGTGCCGCGTGATATCGCCAGCCCGTTTATCAGCCTCGGTTATGCTGCGCTGTGTCTTGGGTTCTGGCCACAGATTGCTGCAACGCGGATCAGTTTCGCCATTCAATGCGTCGGGCGAATGGCGCTGAGTAACTACCTGCTGCAGACCCTGATCTGCACCACGCTGTTTTATCGTTTCGGCTTGTTTATGCAGTATGACCGCCTGCAATTGCTGGCTTTTGTACCGCCTGTCTGGCTGGTTAATATCCTGTTTTCCGTGCTGTGGCTGCGTCGGTTCCGCCAGGGGCCGATGGAGTGGTTATGGCGCAAACTCACGGCACTTGCTGCGGGTAAAACGCCTAACACGATCGCGTAAGATAATGACGGCCATCACAAAGGTTGCAGAATTGTATGTAACCGTTTTCATTCGTGTGACGTAATTCACGCTGCATCCCCAGAGGCCCTGACAGAATAGCGCCGTTACGCGCACCAGGCGCATTTTCTCCTCTGTGGAACAGCTGCATGATAACGATTCGTGATGTCGCCCGTCAGGCCGGCGTGTCGGTAGCCACCGTCTCGCGTGTGCTCAATAACAGCAGTGCCGTTACCGCGGATACCCGCGACGCCGTGCTCCAGGCGGTAGATACCCTCGGCTATCGGCCAAATGCCAATGCCCAGGCACTGGCTACTCAGGTCAGCGATACCATTGGCGTGGTGGTCATGGACGTCTCCGACCCCTTTTTTGGTGCGCTGGTGAAATCGGTGGATACCGTGGCCCAGCGCATGCAAAAGCATGTGTTAATCAGCAATTCGTGGCATCTGGAAGAGAAAGAACGCCATGCCATTGAGGTGCTGATCCGCCAGCGTTGCAACGCGCTGGTGGTGCACGCGAAAACGCTTTCAGACGCCGAACTGGCGCATTTCCTCGAACAGGTTCCTGGTATGGTACTGATAAACCGTACTATTCCGGGTTTTGAACATCGTTGCGTCTGTCTCGATAACGTGACCGGTGCGCTGGTTGCTACGCGCATGCTGTTACAACAGGGGCATCAACGCATTGGTTTTCTCAGCTCCAGCCACCCGATTGAAGATGTGGCCCAGCGACGTGAAGGCTGGCTCCAGGCCCTGGCAGAGCAGGGCATTCGCCCGCCTGAGAGCTGGATCGCCCAGGCCGAGCCAGATATGCAGGGCGGCGAAGCGGCGATGGTGGAGTTACTGGGACGTAACCAACATTTAACCGCGGTATTTTCCTACAACGACGGCATGGCCGCAGGCGCGCTCACGGCACTGAAAGATAATGGTATTCAGGTACCTCAACACTTCTCCGTCATCGGTTTTGATGATATTCCCATCTCACGTTATACCGATCCGCAGTTAACGACTGTGCGCTATCCCATTGTTTCTATGGCGAAACTGGCCACCGAGCTGGCGCTGAAAGGCGCAGCCGGAGAACTGGACCAGAATGCAACGCATTGCTTTATGCCGACGCTGGTGCGCCGCCATTCGGTAGCCCAGCGGCAAAATGTGGAGTCTGTCACTAATTCAGGCGATGGGGCTGTGTAACCGTTTTCAATCTGTGATTGTATTCACAGTTAATTAACATGCCGATCACTATGATGGCAGCGTCTTACCGGACTGAAACATTATGTAACGCCGGGTTTTCCTTCCCCGACATGGTTTCAGCAGCCGATTGAAATGGTTCACAACATTCTTCAGGAAGCGGTTACGCACAGGGAAGTCAGGAAAACGGTGGTGGTTTGGCTTTGAGCTTGCTGCATCCGCCCCACCAGAGAGTTTCAACCGACTGCGCTGTCTGCCAAAGAGCAGCATGGCGCGATGAAATACCCTGCATAAAAAAACCGGAGATACCATGAATAAGAAGGTTTTCACGCTCACAGCACTGGTTGCCAGCATGATGTTTGGTGCGACTGCACACGCCGCAGATGCCCGCATTGGCGTCACCATTTACAAATATGACGACAACTTTATGTCCATGGTGCGTAAGGACATTGAGAGTGAAGCGAAGAAAATTGGTGGCGTACAGCTGCTGATGAATGACTCGCAGAATGACCAGTCAAAACAGAACGATCAGATTGACGTGCTGATGGCTAAAGGCGTGAAAGCGCTGGCGATCAACCTGGTAGATCCGGCTGCTGCTGCAGTGGTCATTGATAAAGCGAAAGCCAATGATGTACCGGTGGTGTTCTTCAACAAAGAACCGAACGCTAAAGTGCTGGCCAGCTATGACAAAGCCTACTACGTGGGTACCGACTCCAAAGAGTCTGGCGTAATCCAGGGCAAACTGATTGAGAAACACTGGAAAGCGACCCCGGCATGGGATCTGAACAAAGATGGCGAAATCCAGTTCGTGCTGCTGAAAGGCGAGCCGGGCCATCCGGATGCCGAAGCACGTACTAAATACGTTATCGATACCCTGAACAAAGACGGCATCAAAACGCAGCAGTTAGCGATGGATACCGCAATGTGGGATACCGCACAGGCGAAAGACAAAATGGACGCCTGGCTGTCAGGCCCGAACGCGAAGAAAATCGAAGTGGTTATCGCCAACAACGACGCCATGGCAATGGGTGCAGTTGAAGCGCTGAAAGCGCACAACATGACCTCTATCCCGGTGTTCGGTGTTGATGCCCTGCCAGAAGCTCTGGCGCTGATCAAATCTGGCGCACTGGCCGGTACCGTGCTGAACGATGCGGAAAACCAGGCGAAAGCGACGCTGGATATGGCGAAAAATCTGGCTGATGGTAAGCCTGCGACCGAAGGCACCAGCTTCAAGATGGTTGATAAGATCGTCCGCGTTCCTTATGTACCGGTAGATAAAGATAATCTGTCTCAGTTTGTGAAGTAATCCGTCCCGGGCGCGGCATTTCGCCGCGCCTGATTGCATCTGACCAACGCTTTTTTTAGCCAGGTAAATTATGGCCAGTGATAATCCGACCACACAGCGTGAATATCTGCTGGAGATGACGAATGTCTCGAAATCATTTCCAGGGGTTAAAGCCTTAGATAATGTGAATTTAAAAGTGCGGCCTCACTCGGTTCACGCATTAATGGGTGAAAACGGTGCCGGCAAATCCACATTATTAAAATGTCTGTTTGGGATTTATAAAAAGGATACGGGGAGCATCCTGTTTCAGGGTGAAGAAATTGATTACAAAAGTTCCAAAGAAGCGCTGGAAAATGGCGTGTCGATGGTGCATCAGGAATTAAACCTGGTTCTGCAACGCAGCGTGATGGATAACATGTGGCTTGGCCGCTATCCCCGCAAAGGCGTATTTGTGGATCAGGACAAAATGTATCGTGATACTAAGGCGATCTTTGAAGAACTGGATATCGATATTGATCCACGCGATAAAGTTGCCAATCTTTCTGTTTCACAGATGCAGATGATTGAAATCGCCAAAGCTTTTTCCTATGACGCCAAAATCGTTATTATGGATGAGCCAACATCATCGCTGACGGAAAAAGAAGTTAATCATCTTTTCACTATCATTCGTAAGCTGAAAGATCGTGGCTGCGGTATTGTGTATATCTCGCATAAGATGGAAGAAATTTTTCAGCTGTGTGATGAAATAACTATCCTGCGCGACGGACAATGGATTGCCACCCAGCCACTGGAAGGGCTGGATATGGATAAGATCATCGCCATGATGGTTGGCCGTTCACTGAACCAGCGCTTCCCGGACAAAATTAACGTACCCGGTGAAGTGATTCTGGAAGTGCGTCATTTGACGTCGCTGCGCCAGCCGTCGATTCGCGATATCTCGTTTGATCTGCATAAAGGTGAAATTCTTGGCATTGCCGGGCTGGTGGGTGCTAAGCGTACTGATATCGTCGAGACCCTGTTTGGTATTCGCGAGAAATCAGGCGGCACCATTAAGCTGCATGGTAAAGCGATTAATAACCACAGCGCTAACGAAGCCATTAACCATGGTTTTGCCCTGGTCACGGAAGAGCGCCGTTCCACCGGTATTTATGCTTACCTCGATATTGGTTTTAACTCACTTATTTCCAATATCAGAAAGTATAAAAACAACATGGGGCTGCTGGACAATAAACGGATGAAAAGCGATACCCAATGGGTTATTGATGCGATGCGGGTGAAAACCCCGGGTCATCATACGCAAATTGGATCGCTCTCTGGGGGTAACCAGCAAAAGGTGATTATTGGCCGCTGGTTATTAACTCAGCCGGAAATTCTGATGCTGGATGAACCGACGCGCGGTATTGACGTCGGTGCAAAATTCGAGATTTACCAGCTGATTGCCGAGCTGGCGAAGAAAGAAAAAGGCATCATTATTATCTCTTCTGAAATGCCAGAACTGTTGGGCATTACCGATCGCATTCTGGTGATGAGTAATGGACAGGTAGCGGGCATTGTTGATACTAAAACGACCACGCAGAATGAAATCCTGCGTTTAGCGTCATTACACCTTTAATGAAGCAAGGGCTTTAACATGAAAGCGACTACTAAAAAGAATGCGCTAACCTGGTTAAAAGAGGGCGGCATTTATGTTGTCCTGTTTGTACTGCTGGCTATTATTATTTTCCAGGATCCGACATTTTTAAGTTTAATGAACCTGAGTAATATTCTGACCCAATCGTCAGTGCGTATTATTATTGCACTGGGCGTGGCCGGGTTGATTGTCACCCAGGGTACTGACCTGTCGGCGGGGCGTCAGGTGGGTCTGGCGGCGGTGGTCGCGGCAACCTTGTTGCAGGCCATGGATAACGCTAACAAAGTCTTCCCGCATCTGGATACGGTGCCGATTCCGCTGGTAATCCTGACGGTGTGTATCATCGGTGGCATCATTGGTCTGGTGAACGGCGTGATTATCGCCTATCTGAAAGTGACCCCGTTTATCACCACACTGGGTACCATGATCATCGTTTACGGCATCAACTCGCTGTACTACGACTTCGTGGGTGCTTCGCCGATTGCGGGTTTTGATGCTGGCTTCTCGAAATTTGCCCAGGGCTTCTTCCGCTTTGGTGATTTCAAACTGTCATACATCACTTTCTACGCGATTATCGCCATCATCTTCGTCTGGATTCTGTGGAACAAGACGCGCTTCGGTAAAAACATCTTTGCTATCGGTGGTAACCCGGAAGCAGCGAAAGTCTCCGGTGTGAACGTACCGCTGAACCTGATTCTGGTGTATGCGCTGTCCGGGGTGTTCTATGCCTTCGGTGGGATGCTGGAAGCCGGTCGTATCGGCAGTGCGACCAACAACCTCGGCTTTATGTATGAACTGGATGCGATTGCGGCTTGCGTGGTCGGCGGCGTCTCCTTCGCCGGAGGGGTGGGTACGGTAGCAGGCGTGGTGACCGGTGTGATCATCTTTACCGTCATCAACTACGGTCTGACCTATATCGGCGTTAACCCTTACTGGCAGTACATCATCAAGGGCGGCATCATCATCTTCGCAGTGGCGCTCGACTCACTGAAATACGCCCGTAAGAAATAATAACGTTCCGTGTAGCGGTGCGATTTATCGCGCGGGTTTTAAAAGACGCGCAATAAATTGCGCCGCTACAGTCTATTTCTTCAGCTTCTGTTCCAGCTCCAGCAACTGTTCTGGTGTCACTGCCGGGTAACTCTGCGCATCCTCAGGCACTTCATGTACCGCCGGAATCGGCACCAGCGGACCGAGGAAACGGGGTTCGCGTTTCATCAGGTATAAATCTGCCAGCGCACCTAAGCGCGCGCCCACTTCGCGGAAACGCACTGTCAGCATATTTTTCGGTGATGGCACGGCATAGCACTGCGCCTGAATCCCCAGATGTAAGGCAATAAACAGCGCACGTTCACAGTGGAAACGCTGGGTAATGATGATGAAATCATTGGTATCGAACACTTTGCGGGTACGCACGATCGAATCCAAGGTGCGGAACCCGGCATAGTCGAGCACGATATCTGCCGGATCGACGCCTGCTTTGATCAAATCACGGCGCATCGTCATCGGCTCGTTATAATTTTGCTGCGCATTGTCGCCGCTCAGCAGCAGGTAATTCACCTTGCCGCTGTTGTAGGCGTTGAGGGCTCCCTGAATGCGATACAGGTAATATTGGTTGATAACGCCGGTTCGATAATATTTGGCCGTTCCTAACACCACACCCACCTGGCGATGCGGTAATGAGGCGACATTTTCATAAATGAAGGGTGCTGTTTTCCAGCTGATCCAGCGATCGAGGCCAAGTGCGGTCGCCACCATCAGTAAGATGATGAAAAGCAGACCAAAGAAAACGCGTTTAATCATGCGCGCAGGCACTCGGTTGGCGGAAACAGGAATGGTTCAAGGCTACTTGAGGCATCTGCGGGAAGCAAGTTAACGCCAGTCGGCTGGCGCTTTTTTGCGCATTGCCGGGCGTGTTTGCCCGGCAATCAGCCTCAATCAAATCGAGGTACGACGGTAATGACGATACTGCGGTAGCCAGAAGTTGTTATTGATGGCCCTGGACAGCACGTCTTCCGACGTGACCACCGCCACGCCAGCCAGCTGTGCCGCTTTACCCACTTCCATAGCGATCACTTTGGAGACGCCCTGGATGTCCTTGATTTCCGGCAGCACCGGGCCTTCACCGTCATTCACCAGCGGTGAACAATCTGCCAAAGCACGGCTGGCGGTCATCAGCATGGTATCGGTAACGCGCGAAGCACCCGAGGCGATCACACCCAAACCGATACCCGGGAAGATGTAGGAGTTGTTGCACTGGGCAATCGGATACGTTTTGCCTTTCCAGCTAACCGGTGCAAACGGGCTACCGGTTGCCACCAGCGCAGCACCATCGGTCCAGGCAATAATATCTGCCGGGGTGGCTTCCACGCGTGAGGTCGGGTTTGACAGCGGCATGACAATCGGGCGTTTGCAGTGCTTGTTCATCTCACGGATGATCTCTTCCGTGAACAGCCCCGGCTGGCCTGATACGCCAATCAGGATGTCCGGTTTGGCGTTACGCACCACATCCAGCAGGGAAATCGAATCGCTGGAGATATCCCACTCTTTCAGGTTGCCACTCTTCTGCACCAGACGGCTCTGGAAATCGAGCAGGTTCGGCAGCTTATCGGTCAGCAGACCGAAACGATCCACCATCAACACGCGAGAACGCGCTTCATCATCGCTCAGGCCTTCAGACTTCATCTGCGCGATAATCTGCTCGGCGATCCCACAACCGGCTGAACCGGCCCCGAGGAACACCACTTTTTGTTCGCACAGGCGGCTGCCAGCAGCACGGCTGGCGGCAATCAACGTACCGACGGTCACGGCTGCGGTGCCCTGGATGTCATCGTTAAAGCAGCAGATTTCATCGCGATAGCGTTCCAGCAGCGGCATGGCATTTTTTTGCGCGAAGTCTTCAAATTGCAGCAGCACTTGTGGCCAGCGGCGTTTTACCGCCTGGATAAATTCGTTAACGAATTCTTCGTACTCTTCGCCAGAGATACGTGGATGACGCCAGCCCATGTACAGCGGGTCATTCAGCAGTTGCTGGTTGTTGGTACCCACATCCAGCACCACTGGCAGGGTGTAAGCCGGGCTGATACCACCACAGGCGGTATACAACGACAGTTTACCGATCGGAATCCCCATGCCGCCGATACCCAGGTCGCCAAGGCCGAGGATGCGCTCGCCGTCAGTCACCACAATTACCTTCACGTTCTGCTTAGTGGCGTTTTGCAGCATGTCTTCAATGCGATCGCGGTTGTTGTAGGAAATAAACACGCCACGCGCACGACGGTAGATCTCAGAAAAGTGTTCACAGGCTGCGCCGACAGTCGGGGTATAGATGATTGGCATCATCTCTTCCAGATGATTGTCCAGCAGGCGGTAGAACAGGGTTTCGTTGGTGTCCTGGATATTGCGCAGGTAAACGTGCTTGTCGTTATTGTTCTTAAAATCCTGGAATTGACGCCACGCACGCTCAGCCTGTTCTTCAATGGTTTCAACTGCTTCGGGTAGCAGGCCATTGAGATTGAACTCATTACGTTCTTCGAGGGAGAAGGCGCTGCCTTTATTCAACAGCGGAAATTCCAGCAGGATCGGACCGGCGTAAGGAATATACAGCGGACGTTTACTTTCGTACTCGAGTTCCATGCAGTTTTTGCTCCGGTTGCAGTGTTTTCTGGCGTGTCGCCGGGAAAGGTAACGCCAGCCTTTCTTATTGTGAAGTGATTTCTGCCGCCAGATCCTATGAAATTTCCTGCAGATGTACAGCTTTTGTTAATAAAAGGTCACAAAAGCGGTAAAAAGATCACTTAACTGCGCAGACTGACAAGGTGACAGTGGTCAAATCGTCACATCCCAACGCGGAGAGTGTGGCACGCGTGGCGTCCAGCTGGCTCAGTGTGGCGCTCTGACATTCTGCCAGCACGGCCTGCTGCACGCTGTCCAGCGCCTGGTTGTGCATATTCAGCAGAATCAATGCCGCCTGTAACGGGGGAAGGCTGGGGTTGAAGGCCGCATTTTCCGCATAGCGACCGGTAAAAATCTGCCCGCTACGGCTGCGCAGTGCCACTCCGCTGTAGCTCTGGCTATAGGGTGCATGGCTCTGATTCGCCGCATCAATGGCGGCCTGTTGCAAGGTATCTCCCTGTAAGCTAAAGCCATGATTGACCGGGGTCAGCAGGCGTTCAGCGATATTCAAATCCGCCGGGCCGAAGGCATCCGGCAAATAATCGCCCAGCGTGCTGACAGCGCGGCCCGGCAGGCTGATACGCATGGCAGTACCGCTGTTCAGTTCATTCATAAACTGGCGGCAGTGGCCGCATGGCGTGTAATTGACGGTGATGGCTTCCAGCTGCGTTTCACCGCGCAGCCAGGCATGGGTGATGGCGCTTTGTTCCGCGTGAACCGTTTGTTGCAGCGGTGCACCCCGGAACTCCATATTGGCACCGAAATACCAGTTGCCGCTGATGCCGCGTGCAATGGCACCGACGTTAAAGTTTGAAACCGGCGCGATGGCACAGGACGCAGCCAGTGGCAGCAAGGTGAGGGCGAGGGCATCGGCTTCCAGGGCGGTAGCCTGCTGTAACTGCGTCACTTCACTGGCCTGCAAGACACCATGAAAATCAGCGGCATCCAGAATGGGTTGCAACGCCTGTTGCAGATTGACCGGCAGGGCAGAGAAAGCGGAAGTGAATCTTGGATGCATGATGGCCTCGTTAACGCGTCAGCGGCGGTGCGCCGCCTGAACGGTTATATGTGATCTGTATCGCTCTGACAATGTAAGCTGCCTTGCTTGTTTCAACTTTGCGAGATCTCTCGCAAGTTTAGCCCAGCCAGTGCATCAGCACCGGGTAGAGAAACGGTGCCAGTAGCGATGTAATGATGCCGCAAATCACCAACGCCAGCGAACTGAACGCCCCTTCCTGATAATCAATCTCCGCCGCGCGTGCGGTACCCAGCGCATGTGAGGCATTACCTATCGCCAGCCCGCGTGATGCTTTGCTTTTTATCTGCAACAGGTTCAGCAGCATATGACCGAATACCGCGCCCAACACCCCTGCAATCAGTACGCAAATGGCGCTGATTGCCGGAATACCGTGCATGGAGGCGGAAACCGCCATGGCAATCGGCGTCGTGACTGACTTCGGCATGATGGTGGCGGCAATCTCCGGGGTGGCACCCAGCCATAAGGCGATGGCCGTGCCGGAAATCATCGCCGTGAGGCTGCCAATAAAACAGACGCTAATAATGGTTTTCCAGCGTGCACGGATTTGATGCATCTGCTCATACAACGGCAGCGCCAGCGCCACCACAGCGGGTTGCAGTAACTGATTGAGCAGTGCGCTGCCAGCAAAATAGCGGGCATAAGGCATATGCGTCAGTAGCAAAATCGGGATCACAATCGCCATCGCAACCAGCAACGGGTTAATGATGGAAATTTTGATTTTGGCCGCCAGCTTCCGGGCGAGGAAATAGGCCAGTAAGGTGAGCGGCAACGACCACCAGATATCACTCATCTCCCGGCTCCTTTGGTACGCCAGGCCGTTGCATACGTTCGGCGCTCAGGCCAACCACCACCAGCACCAGGAAGGTACTGACCAGGCAGGAAACCACGATGGGACCGAATTGTGCGGTAAGAATATCGGTATAACTCATCACCCCGACGCTTATCGGCACGAAAAGCAGCGCCATATAGCGAATCAGCAAATGGCAGCCCGGTTTGACCCAGTCAACAGGCAGGATTTGCAGCGCCAGCAGCAGAAACAGCAGCAGCATGCCAATGATGCTACCGGGAATGGTAATAGGAAGCAGAGCAGAAATGCCGATCCCGGCATAAAGAGCAGCGTAAATGATGACAAAGGCGCGCAAATAGCGCCAGCTGACAGACAGCACGGTAGGCATGACAGGCTCCTGTTTTCATAGGGCTTCATCATACGCATTAAGCGCTTAGCGTGCTAGCGATCACATTTCGTACGGGCGGCATTTATGCCGACCCGGTAAATTAAAAAGCCGCCATGGTGTGGCGGCTTAGATCCTTATTTCACCGGCATCCCAGGCTGCGCACCGCTATCTACGGACAGCACAAACAGGTCTTTGCCACCAGGTCCTGCTGACAGCACCATGCCTTCCGACACACCGAAGCGCATCTTACGCGGTGCCAGGTTCGCGACAATGATAGTCATCTTGCCGACCAGTACTGATGGGTCCGGGTAGGCTGCACGAATACCGGAGAAGATCTGGCGTTTCTCGCCACCCAAATCCAGCTCCAGGCGGAGCAGCTTGTCCGAACCTTCCACCAGCTCCGCTTTTTCGATCAGCGCCACGCGCATATCGACTTTGGCAAAATCATCGATGGTGATCGCATCACCAATCGGTGCGTCAGCCAGAGGGCCGGTGACTGCGGGCTTGTTCGCGGCGGCGGCATCTTCTTTCGACGCTTCAACCAGCGCGTCAACTTTTGCCATTTCGATGCGGCCATACAGCGCTTTGAACGGCGCAACGCGATGATCCAGCAGCGGCTGCTGAATGGCATCCCAGCTCATTTCGCTCTGCAGGAAGGCTTCAGCGCGGGCGCTCAGGGACGGTAACACCGGTTTCAGCCAGGTCATCAGCACGCGGAACAGGTTGATACCCATTGAGCAGATGGCTTGCAGATCGGCATCACGGCCTTCCTGTTTCGCCACCACCCACGGTGCCTGCTCATCCACATAACGGTTGGCGAGATCCGCCAGCGCCATGATTTCACGGATGGCACGATTGTATTCGCGGCTGGCCCAGGCTTCACCGATTTTCTCTGAGGCATCGACAAAGGTCTGATACAGCACCGGATCGGCCAGTTCGGACGACAATTTGCCGTCAAAGCGTTTGGTCAGGAAGCCAGCGTTACGTGACGCCAGGTTGACCACTTTGTTGACGATGTCCGCATTCACGCGCTGTACGAAATCTTCCAGGTTCAGGTCGATATCATCGATACGTGAAGAGAGTTTCGCCGCGTAGTAATAACGCAGGCTGTCGGCATCCAGATGCTGCAACCAGGTGCTGGCTTTGATAAAGGTGCCGCGTGATTTCGACATCTTCGCGCCATTGACCGTGACATAGCCGTGAACAAACAGGTTGGTCGGCTTACGGAACTGGCTACCTTCCAGCATCGCCGGCCAGAACAGGCTGTGGAAATAGACGATGTCTTTACCGATAAAGTGGTACAGCTCGGTGGTGGAATCTTTCTTCCAGAACTCGTCGAAATCGATATTGCCGCGCTTGTCACACAGGTTTTTAAACGAACCCATGTAGCCGATGGGCGCATCCAGCCACACGTAGAAGTATTTGCCCGGCGCACCTGGAATTTCGAAGCCGAAGTAAGGGGCATCGCGCGAGATATCCCACTGCTGCAGGCCGGATTCGAACCACTCCTGCATCTTGTTCGCTACTTGCTCCTGCAACGCACCAGAACGCGTCCACGCCTGCAGCATTTCACTGAAGGAAGGCAGATCGAAGAAGAAGTGCTCGGAATCACGCATTACCGGCGTCGCGCCAGAAACCACGGATTTCGGTTCGATCAACTCGGTCGGGCTGTAAGTGGCACCACAGACTTCACAGTTGTCGCCATATTGATCCGGCGATTTACATTTCGGGCAGGTGCCTTTAACGAAACGATCGGGCAGGAACATGCCTTTTTCCGGATCGTACAGCTGAGAAATGGTGCGATTTTTAATGAAGCCGTTCTCTTTCAGGCGGCCATAGATCAGCTCCGACAGCTGGCGGTTCTCGTCGCCGTGGGTCGAGTGGTAGTTGTCATAGCTGATGTCGAAGCCCGCGAAATCAGTCTCGTGCTCCTGCTTCATCTCAGCAATCATCTGCTCAGGTGCCACACCGAGTTGCTGTGCTTTCAGCATGATCGGTGTGCCGTGCGCGTCGTCGGCGCAGATGAAGTAAACCTGATTGCCACGCATTCGCTGGTAACGCACCCAAATGTCTGCCTGGATATGCTCGAGCATGTGGCCGAGATGGATTGAACCGTTCGCGTATGGCAGCGCGCACGTCACCAGAATTTTTTTAGCGACTTGAGTCATAGTTTGCGTAGCTTTCTGTAAATGAAAAATCGGGCTTAAGATGGTAACCGAAGCACTCTCTGGCGTAAACACAACCTGACAGCCACGTCACTTTATGCCCTATCTGATATTATTGAAAACACACCGCTGAAATTCAGCGTCAGAATAAAGAGTAAGGAGCGGGGATGACTTCACAATCCCGGGAACAACATTCACCCGAAGCCTTGCGCGCCGTGGTGATAGGCGTGCTGAGTGGCTTTGAACATCCGACACTGAAGCACAATCTTACGACACTGAAAGCCTTGCGCCACGTCGCGTTGCTGGATGACAAACTGCATCTGGAACTGGTGATGCCATTCGCCTGGGCCAGCGCGTTTGAAGAATTAAAAGCACAAACCAGTGGCGAGCTGCTGCGCCTGACGCAGACGCGCGCCATTGACTGGCGGTTGCGCCACGATATCGTCACCCTGAAACGGGTGAAAAATCATCCCGGCGTCAATGGTGTGAAGAACATCATTGCGGTCAGTTCCGGCAAAGGGGGCGTGGGTAAATCCAGTACTGCGGTGAATATGGCGCTGGCGCTGGCGGCAGAAGGGGCTCGTGTCGGGATTCTCGATGCTGACATCTATGGTCCGTCGATTCCCAACATGCTCGGTACGGAAAACCAGCGACCCACCTCACCGGATGGGACCCATATGGCACCGATCATGGCGCACGGCCTGGCGACCAACTCGATTGGTTATCTGGTGACTGACGATAACGCGATGGTGTGGCGCGGGCCAATGGCCAGCAAGGCCCTGATGCAGCTACTCAATGAAACGATGTGGCCTGAGCTGGATTATCTGGTGCTCGACATGCCGCCCGGCACCGGCGATATCCAGCTGACGCTGGCGCAAAATATTCCGGTAACTGGCGCGCTGGTGGTGACGACGCCACAGGATATCGCGTTGATTGATGCGCGTAAAGGTATCGTGATGTTCGAGAAGGTCAACGTACCGGTGCTGGGTGTGGTGGAAAATATGAGCATCCATATCTGTAGCGAATGTGGTCATCATGAGCCGATCTTTGGCACGGGTGGTGCGCAGAAACTGGCGCAGGACTACAACACCCGACTGCTGGCGCAGCTGCCGCTGCATATTAATCTGCGCGAAGATCTTGATGATGGTGAGCCAACGGTGGTGCGTCGTCCCGACAGCGAATTTACCGCCCTGTATCGTGAGCTGGCCGGGCGCGTGGCGGCGCAGCTTTACTGGCATGGGGAAGTGATCCCCGACGATATCGCCTTCCGCGCCGTTTAACCGCAAACTATCCGCTGGCGCGTGCCGTCAGCGGATAGTGCATCAGCAGGTATTTCCCCTGATCGCTCTCGCCCTGAGCCACCTTTTGCCAGCCGTGTTTCAGATAGAAGGTTTGCGCTGGCTGGTTCAGCAGCAGGCATTTCAGCGCCCCGGTGCTGGTAAAACGTGCCTGCACTGCGTCCAGTAACGCACTGCCCACCCCCTGGCCCTGAAAATCGGGGGCGACATACAGGCTGTGCAGGAAATTATCATTATCGAGCACACCGGCAAAACCGGCGCGGTGGCCGTCAATCTCCGCCACCAGCACGGTCTCGCCGAGGATCACCCGGTCAAAATCCTCCAGCTGCCAGTCATCACCGTCGAGCCAGGTCCAGTTGGTCCGGCGCGCCGCCAGAAACAGCGTGCGCAGAAAAGGGCGGTCAGCTTCCTGAAACAATCGAATATGCACAGATGGACTCCAGCAGTCACGTCACTCAAAAGTAGCAGTTCCGCTACAAAAAGATAAACCACGTTAAATCAAGGTGGTTTCTGTGTAGAATGCCGCGGCAGGCCGCAGCAATCGGGCCTTGCCGCGTTTGATAGCTTTTGTTTATCTAATTGATAACGGCTGCATATTAGATGTTGGCCCGAAAATTATGTAACCTGCATCACATCTTTTATATGGAGGTCACCCGATGTCTATCATTAATACCAAAATCAAACCGTTCAAAAACGCAGCATTCAAAAACGGCGAATTTATCGATGTAAGCGAGAAAGACGTTGAGGGTAAATGGAGTGTTTTCTTCTTCTACCCAGCTGACTTTACCTTCGTATGCCCGACCGAACTGGGCGACGTGGCTGATCATCACGAAGAATTCCAGAAACTGGGCGTAGATATCTACTCTGTTTCTACCGACACCCACTTTACCCACAAAGCCTGGCACGGTTCTTCTGAGACCATCGCTAAAATCAAATATGCGATGATCGGCGACCCGACGGGTGCACTGACCCGCAACTTTGAAATCATGCGTGAAGCTGAAGGCCTGGCAGATCGTGGTACTTTCATCGTTGACCCGGAAGGCATCATCCAGGCTATCGAAATCACTGCTGAAGGCATTGGCCGTGACGCCTCTGACCTGCTGCGTAAAGTGAAAGCGGCTCAGTATGTTGCTTCTCACCCAGGTGAAGTTTGCCCGGCTAAATGGCAGGAAGGCGACGCGACTCTGGCTCCATCACTGGACCTGGTTGGCAAAATCTAAGCCACCACGCAGCCCTTCGATGTTTCTCCAATCGGGTGCTACGGCACCCGATTTTTCGACCAGCAACAGGAACTCATTATGCTCGACACCAACTTAAAAACCCAACTCAAGGCTTACCTTGAGAAATTAACGAAACCGGTTGAGTTAATTGCCACACTGGATGATGGCGCCAAATCCGCAGAGATTCGGACCCTGCTGGCTGATATCGCGACCCTGTCTGACAAAGTCAGCTTCCGCGAAGAGAACGATCGTCCGGTGCGTAAACCTTCGTTCCTGATTACCAACCCTGGCAGCCACAGCGGCCCGCGTTTTGCCGGTTCGCCGATGGGCCATGAATTTACTTCACTGGTACTGGCACTGTTGCAGACCGGTGGACACCCTTCGAAAGAAGCGCAGAGCCTGCTGGAGCAGGTGGCTCAGCTTGAAGGGGAGTTCCATTTTGAAACTTATTATTCCCTGTCATGCCACAACTGCCCGGATGTTGTTCAGGCGCTGAACCTGATGGCCATCCTCAATCCAAACGTCAGCCATACTGCGATTGACGGTGGCATGTTCCAGAAAGAAATCACCGAACGTAACGTGATGGGCGTTCCGGCGGTCTATCTGAACGGCAAAGAGTTTGGTCAGGGCCGTATGAGCCTGGCGGAAATCGTCGGTAAAGTGGACACCAACGCTGACAAACGTGCGGCGGAAGAACTGAATAAGCGTGATGCCTATGAAGTGCTGATCGTGGGTAGTGGCCCGGCGGGCGCAGCAGCAGCGATTTACTCAGCACGTAAAGGTATTCGTACCGGCCTGATGGGTGAGCGTTTTGGTGGCCAGGTGCTGGATACGGTGGACATTGAAAACTACATCTCCGTACCGAAAACCGAAGGGGCGAAGCTGGCTGGCTCACTGCGTGCCCACGTTGATGATTACGATGTGGATGTGATTGATACCCAGAGCGCGATCAAGCTGATTCCCGCAGCCAAAGAGGGCGGTCTGCATGCCATCGAAACCGCTTCTGGCGCGGTATTGAAATCACGTAGCATCATCCTGGCAACCGGCGCTCGCTGGCGCAATATGGGTGTGCCGGGTGAAGAAGAGTATCGCACCAAAGGCGTAACCTATTGCCCGCACTGTGACGGTCCGCTGTTTAAAGGTAAGCGCACGGCGGTTATCGGTGGCGGTAACTCGGGTGTTGAAGCGGCCATTGACCTCGCGGGTCTGGTAGAGCACGTCACCCTGCTGGAATTCGCCAGCGAAATGCGAGCTGACAAGGTATTGCAGGACAAACTGCGCAGCCTGAAAAACGTGGATGTGATCCTTAACGCACAGACCACGGCAGTGAAAGGCGACGGCAGCAAAGTGACCGGCCTTGTTTATACCGATCGTACCAACCAGAACAGCCATGAAATCGCGCTGAGCGGCATCTTTGTGCAGATCGGTCTGCTGCCGAATACCACCTGGCTGGAAGGCGTTGTTGAGCGCAACCGCATGGGTGAGATCATCATTGATGCGAAATGCGAAACCAGCCTGAAAGGTGTGTTCGCGGCGGGTGACTGTACTACGGTGCCGTACAAGCAGATCATCATTGCCAGCGGTGAAGGTGCCAAAGCTTCACTGAGTGCGTTTGATTACCTGATCCGCACCAACCCGGCTGAATAATTTTGTTGCGATAGCCACGCAAATGCCCCGCAACCTGTGTTGTGGGGTTTTTTTTTGATTAAACCCGTGTGCCTGCACACATTCGTAGCGGCGCAATTTATTGCGCGTCTTTGGATGTGAAAGTGCTGAAATTAGCGCGATAAATCGCGCTGCTACAAGGGGGGATTAATACCCCGCCAGCGTCATCAGCATCATCCACACGGGTGTGGTCACCGCCGCGAACAGCGTGGAAAACAACATACTGGCCGCAGCCGGGCCGGTCAGTACCTGAAATTTTTGCGACATCAGGTAGACATTGACACCCACCGCCATCGATCCCAGCAGCACCACCACTTTACTCTCCAGAGCCGGTAAATCTGTCAGCCAGGCGATTGCCCAGATGCACATCGGCTGAACAATCAGCTTGAGCAGGCAGATGCTGTAACTCTCTTTCAGGCCATCACGCACCCGATAGTGCGCCAGGCTCATGCCAAGCGTGACCAGCGACAGGGGGGCGGCAATCGATCCCAGCAGGTCAATCGGTTGCGCCGCAATCAGTGGCAGCGGTTGTTGCAGAAAGCTCCAGGCCGTGCCACTGAGGATGCCGATAATCAGCGGGTTTTTCAGTACGCTAATCAGCGTTCGGCCCAGCCCCTGTACCGAAAAACTGCCGTGTTTTGACCACTCGACTGACACCGTCAGCAGTGTCCAGAGGATCAGGCTATTAAACACCAAAACCAGCGCCACCGATGGTAGCGCCTGCTCGCCCAGCAACACGGTAGCAATCGGAATACCCAGCATCACGTTGTTGGAAAAAATACCGCCCAGTGCAAACACCGATCCGGCAATGCTTTCCAGTCGGAATACTTTTGCTGCGATCACGCGTCCGGCAATAAATACCAGCAAACAGCTGCCAAAAAATGCCAGCAGCAGACGAAAATCCACCGGCGGGCTTTTGTAGAAATCACTCATCACATCAAACAGCATGCAGGGCAGGGCGACATTGAACACAAAACGGTTCATCCCTTCACTGATACTGGCGGGCCATTTGCCAAAGCGCGTCAAACAGTAACCGAGAAAAATAAGAATAAATAATGGGGCCGAGAGGTAAATCTGGTGACTCAATGTGGTTAACAAATCAGGCATAGCAGTGATATTGGCAAGAGGTCAATATCGGCAGAGTACCATGTCATAACATCTCTGCAACATACAATCCGCTAATATCTGCCTGATTATCCTAACCAGCGACGTGCTTCCGCATCACTGATATCACGATAATAAACCCGATGAATACGTTCCCCGCATCCTTTGCAATGCGCCTGGATATGTGTGGAATGGTAGTGGCGACCAGAGGGTGAAACCGCGCCTTTACGTGAGATCTGAATATTACGCCATTTATGTGCATGCGGGATAAAACTGAATAATTTTAATTTCATTATGTCTGCCGGATTTAATTATATTCTTCAGGTCCGGAATGAAATTAGGCCGTTTTTTACCCGTTCATAGTTTGATATTAATCAAGCAACAGTGATGTTGCTCCCATTTTGAAATTATTTATTAATTTCAGATAAAAAAGCGCGCAGGGGACTCAGCCTGCGCGCAATATAATTTGATTTACCCGGTCTTATTTTATTAATGCGGATAACTATTTTGAGTTATTTGTTGCGCCACCTCCTTTTTCACTATTCAACATCCGGGATGTTATTTGCGCTGGATCAGTTATGACGACTGAGGGCGTCAGTGGTGTGAAATGATCCAGCGCAATTTATTCGATTACAGGCTTTCGCTGCGACTCACCCTTTTTCCATCCAGACTCAGGCTGCGTACCATCACCTTATCGCCTGCGGCAATGGTCGGCTGTGCCTGCGGGTGATAGTCAATCCAGCTGTTGCCATTATCCAGACTGTATTGCAGCGGCAGACCCGGCAGGGCGATGTTCATTTCCAGCCTGCCAGCATTGATGCGTGCGCCAGGGACAGGGAGCCGGTAATGGATACCGGCTTTATCCAGTTTGCCCAGTTCACGCTGGCCCAGCAGATTGGCAAAACGCTGCCAGTCGCCAGTGAGTTGCTTTTGGTTGACATGATGGGTTTCACCGCCTTTGAAGCTGCGGCCTTGCTGATAATCCAGCTCCCAGCTGGCGCGATGCCAGCCACGTTCCGCCACGGATAACAGACGCGGGAAGATCATATATTCCATCTGTTGATCGGTGCGCACGGTTTCGCTCCATAGCTGGGCAGAGATGCCATATGCGCCGCCCCACGGCTTGTCTGATGTTGTCGCGAAAGCGTTACCGTCGCGGTCGACTGAGGTTTCAGCATTTTGCGGCAGGTTATCCGGTGCGAAACTGAACATTTTGCGTTCATCGCTAAAACGCGTACCCCAGTAATAGCCGCGTTCCAGAGGATTGACCTCATAGGGGAAGTCCATGTAGACGTAATCAGGGTTGGAAATCACCACATCATAATCTTTCTGCGTCCAGTCGCTGGCGCTGTCAAAGCCGCCCCAGTACAACGTATCCCAGAAGTTAATGCGTGTGCGTGAGGTGGCGAAAGCATGGGCGTTGGTGGCATCTTTCAGGCCATCCTGCCACGCCTGCATCACAGGTATACCGTGCGCTTTCACCAGTTGGCTGACCTCCAGCGCAAAGTGGCTCGGCAGATGTTCCAGATCCTGCACCTTGCCGGATTTCACCAATGCCTGGCAGACTTGTGATTTAGCCCAGGGCTTGTCTTGCTGGCTCTGATCAAGAATGCCTTTGCCTGCCTCAGGATTTTTTATATCGATGTAGCCGGCACCAAGACGAATGTTTTTCGCTTCGTCACCACCAAAATGCCAGGTGGTGAGCGGCTGACCTGCTTCACGGTGCATGCGTTGAATTTCACCTATCAACTTGTCAACAAAACGTTGTGAGGAGTCGAGGCAGGGATTGAGATAGCTGGTGCGATCATACAGTTGCACCGATGTGGTATTGGAGGTGTCAGTCGGATCAACCAGGCGGAATTCGCTGGCCGCACGCGTTTTGCCTGCTTTCATCAATCTGTTGTAACGTGCTTCCATCGAGATGACGGCGGCACGGGCATGGGCGGGCATATCGATTTCCGGAATCACTTCAATATTGCGCGCCCGGGCATACTTCAGAATCTCAATGTAATCGGCGCGGCTGAAATACCCGCTGCCATGATTATCACTGAACGGACCGGAGCCTAACTGCGGCACCAGGCATTGTTGCTCGCTCAGGTCGTGACAGCGTTTGCTACCGACGTCAGTCAGTTCCGGCAGGCCAGGGATTTCAATGCGCCAGCCTTCATCGTCGGTGAGATGGAAGTGGAATTTGTTCATTTTCCATGCGGCCATCTGGTACAGCATGCGCAACACCGCCTGTTTGCTGTGGAAGTTACGTGCCACATCAAGGAAAGCCCCGCGATAGGCAAAACGCGGGGCATCCTGCGCTTCCAGCGTGGCAATCACGGGTTTGCCCTCGGCCGGAACCAGTGAGAGCAGCGACATCAGGCCGTAGTATGCGCCAGCAGCATCATAGCCCACGATATCGGTACCACGAGGGGTAATGCGTAGCTGGTAAGCGCCAGATACTGCTTCTGTGCCGTGGAATCGGCGGGAGTTAATGTGGGTTGTGATGCCATAGCCCTGTGGATTTGGCGGGATGCCCAGCAATGCAAAACGCTGCTGTACCGCATTAGCCTGGTCTGAGGGCAGAGCGTTAAGATGCAATACCACGCCCTTGCTCAGATCGACATCCGCCGCATGGATGTTGACGGAGCGTGGTGTCGGAGTAATTTGCCCACGCAGGCTGGCTGCCGGCAGCCATTTGATATCGGCATTTTTGGCGAAACGGCTTTCAGGTTGCATCAGCACGTTTTTATCATCGGCCACACGCTTCCACTGCTCGCCAAAGGGCTGGACGAAGTCAGTTAAATTTTCCGTGTCGGTGCTGCTGATAATTTTTGGCGATGCACCTTCGGCGGTGACGTACCAGCGTGGCATCACATCCGTGATAAACAGCTGCCAGTATTCGTTCACGATAGGGATCTCGACGGTGGCACCCGCGGCAAAACCGGTGAACTTGTCAGTCGGTTCCAGGCGGGTTAAATCGCCGACGACATGTGTCATCGTAAACTGGTCGCTATCTACGCGCAGCGTCTCATGCACGTTGCTCATATAGATCGCCCAGTTTTTGCTGGTGATGGCCGGGCCATTGTTGGTCAGCCTGATGATGGCGCGATTGCAGGAAGCCCAGTCAGCGCCGAGCTGGGCGCAGTCCACGCCGTGGCTGGCGGCCTGATTGTCAGTGACCTGGTACTGCACGCCAAACTGGCTGATTTGATCCACCACCTCTTGCTGGTTTTGTGGCACTGATTTGCAGGCACCCAGCGCGATAACGCTCAAGGCCAGAAGGCTTAATTTCAATTTTTTCATGCTGTTATCCTTATACGCGGATGAATTCTGGCTCCAGCCAGCTCAGGGTCAAAAGAGGGTAAAGGGCGCGATGACCATAAATTTGATGTCTTTCTCGTCCTGGAAAACATTGCCGTAGCCACCGCTGTAGCTGGGCAGGTTGCTGTGGTTGTTATATTGGGTGTAATGCAGTTTGAACTGGGTGCCTTTGGCGCGTGTTTCCTGCAGGGTATAGACCAGATCGAGACTCCAGGCGGATTCCGTCAGGCGTTGTTGCTGGTTGTAGATGGGATTGGTAGAGGGCTTTGCATCCCAGCCATAGGCATAAGATCCACCCGCCTGCCAGCCCGGCAATTGCCAGTGGCCAAGATCGACCATGACCCCGGCAAACAGCGCTTTCTCGCCGTTAGCGTTCCAGTCTGAACGTGAATCCCACCATACATCCATGCGGCCATTAGAGCTGGCGTAGGAAGGCGTCATGCGTTGCAGGAAAAAGCCCTGATTACCTTCGGCTTTGACCCAGGTTCCTTCAAGGCGGAAATCGAAAGCCCCCAGGGTGTAACCCAGCGTCATGGCCTGCAGCCAGGCTAAACCGTCATAAACATGGTTAACATTGCTGGCACCGCCGCTTTCGCGATCTTTGGCCCCGTAAAATTGATAGCTGGTACGCAGCGGTGATCCGGCCAGCGGCAGCTGATAAGAAGCTTTGGCAAAATACTGATCCATGTAGTCTGCCGCCTGACCATATGCGCCTTCCAGGATCAAATCGTTTTTAAAGTCATACTTCGCGCCGAAAGATTGCAACCAGGGAATGCCCGTTTTGCCATCTGCTTTGCGGAAGTTGTACATGTGCTGATACCAGGGGGCTTTGTACTGATCGGTCCACATCCAGGAGAAGGAAAGCGCACCGCTGTCAGCAAAATCAAAAGTGGTTCCTGCTTCAACGCCGCGGTAGGTGCCTGGCAGGAAGCTCCAGTGCGGTGCCAGCAACGTCTGGCCTGTCGGTTGCAAATAACCGGCACGCAGCCAGTTATCCTGCCATTTGGTTTTGAGCGCAGCCTTGTACAGGCTGGCTCCACTCTTATCGCCGGTCCATTTTTCGTCCCAGCGCGTGCGGGCATCGCTAAAGCCGATCTCATTGGGGGCGGCCGGGCCGCTGTTGGTCAATTCCAGCGCACCGAAAGCGGCGAGATCGAGACCAATAAAATTCGCCAGATAGCCGGAAGAGAAATCAAGGCTGGCATTGGCTGAAGCATGATGCAGGTTGGCATCATACTGGCCGTACTTGCCATGCTGCGGGTCCATCTCTTTACGATCGCGCTGGCGCTGCCAGTAGAAAATCGAACCGGTGAGAGATGAGTCATCAACAAAGCCTGCCGCCAGAGCGGGTGTGCAGGGAATCAATGCCGTGACAGCCAGGATGGCAGCAATTGCAGCGGACAGGGGAGTGCGAAGAGTCCGGTTCATGGTAAATCCTCCGTGATAATTCCTTTGAGTAATGATCTTGTGTGTAACTGTTACCTCGTGTAACAAGTGGGCTAATGCTATTTTTCGCGACGCGAATTATCAATAGCATTTTTTGCAAATTATGACGTGGCACGCAAAATACAGGATCTCAGGTTTTGACAGGATGGTTACCGTCATCTTTATGATTTTTAATTAAATAAAGATATTTCAGGTCAGGTGGAGGAATTTCCTGTCGTGATGAATTCACTGACGAAACGAGGGAAAGGGCAGGTGAAATGACTCGGGTGATCGGTTGCGTTACAAGGTGACGGGCAAAGGTCCTTCTTTACAAAGCAGGGAGTTCATGAATCCAAAGATAAAAATTTTCTTATGGATGATAATTACGTGTTGTTGCACTTTGGTGTAGTTTCTATACCTTGATCTTGATGGGGAATTTGCCTAGGATTTTCGCCGGTGGCCAGCACAGTTCTGGCTGCTGATCTGAAGGGGGCGTTACGCCACAAAATTTAACCTCAGGAGCTGTAAAATGACTGATTCTTTGAAGAAAAGACAACCTGAAGACGAACGCGTTATTCGTCTCAGTGAAACCTGGGAAGTCGAATATTGGACTAAAACCCTGGATGTCTCCGCCGCACAATTACGAACCGCAATAGCCAACGTGGGTAAAGATACTCAGAAAGTTAAGCAGTATCTCGGTAAGTAGGTGTCAATTCTGCCTGGAAACCCCGCTCTGCGGGGTTTTTTATATTTAAGTCAGTCACAGCATTATTGTTGTGAAGTGGGCTCCATCAATGGAAACTCCCGGGGCAAACAACCCTTAAAAGATGTTCCGGCACTTTATAAAAAGATTGTGACAGGCAGGGGAATGTAAGTGTTTAAAAATTACGTAATAATAGCGGCAACCGTTCTGCTTTCGGGTTGTCCGGGGCCTGGCGATAGAATTCCACCTAAAGAGCCTGCCAATGTCGCGATAAGAGATAACCTGGTTTGTATTACAGCACCAATCCAAACGGGTGAATATGTATCCGCGGTACAGATCTCCGATGGAGAAGATAATCATCTTCTCAGGACATTAGCCAAAAAACCTATAGATGTAACTAATGGACAATGTCTGCCAACGTTTGGTTATGATTTCAAACGGGGCCATACATATACTGCGTATTACACGATTGAAAAAAACGATATTGATAGTGGGCGTTACCTTTCAGTTGTGTTTTCAACATTCAATGGTTTGCAGCAGATCAGCCCACCAGCTGGACGCTAAAGTTAATCATCATGGGATTTACGTGGATTTTAGCGCTTGTTTGTCGGGCTTTCTGCTGGCATTATCCTGTTCGTGAGTTAATGAGGAACATTAACGCAACTATTTGATTTTAAATGACTCGGGGTGCCCTCTTAAATGGGGCTGAGATACACCCGCTGACCTGATCTGGATAATGCCAGCGTAGGGAAGTCAGATGCCTGACCGCATTCGCCTTCTTGATCGCCGGTTGGGAGCCTTATGAAACAGCCTGACCTTCTCTCCACTGCGCAACTCGCGCAATCTCTTCGGTTACTTCGTCAGCATATGCCGCTGGTGCACTGCATGACGAATGATGTGGTACAAACCTTTACCGCGAATGTCCTGCTGGTGCTGCGTGCTTCTCCTGCCATGGTGATTGATGCTGAGGAAGCCGCGCAGTTCAGTGGCTTCGCCGATGCGTTGCTGATTAATGTCGGCACCCTGACACGCGAACGTCGTGATGCAATGCAGGCAGCTGTCGCAGCAGCTAACCATGCGGGAACACCCTGGACGCTCGATCCGGTCGCTGTCGGGGCGTTAACATTGCGCACAGAATTCTGTCAGCAACTGCTGAGCCAGCAACCCGCTGCTATTCGTGGCAACGCCTCAGAAATCCTTGCGCTGGCGAATCAGGCAGCAGGCGGGCGTGGTGTGGATAGCCTGCATCAGGCCGATACGGCGATCAGTGCCGCGCAGCAGCTGGCGCGTGATTATCACAGTATCGTCGCGGTCACTGGCGAAGTGGATTATGTCACTGACGGCCACCACACCCTGGCTATTCCCGGCGGCAGCCCGCTCATGACGCGTGTAGTGGGCACCGGCTGTGCACTATCGGCAGTGGTTGCGGCCTTTGCCAGCCTGCCGGGTGAGCGCCTGCAACATGTGGCGGCGGCCTGCCGCGTGATGTCGCTGGCAGGTGAAAGCGCGGCGCGTCAGGTGCCGGGGCCGGGGAGCTTTGTGGCCACCTTCCTTGATGAGCTGTGGACGCTGGAGGTGACGCCATGAAACGCATCAACGCATTAACCATTGCAGGCACCGATCCAAGCGGTGGCGCAGGGATTCAGGCCGATCTTAAAGCCTTTTCGGCGCTCGGCGCTTATGGCACCAGCGTTATCACCGCGCTGGTGGCGCAGAACACCTGTGGCGTGCAATCGGTTTATCGCATCGAGCCGGATTTTGTTGGTGCGCAACTGGATTCGGTGCTCGACGATGTTCGCATCGACAGCGCGAAAATCGGCATGCTGGCGGAAACGGCCGTGGTGGAAATCGTCGCTGCGAAGCTGAAGCGTGCCAGCCTGCCGTTTGTGGTGTTGGATACGGTGATGATTGCCAAAAGCGGCGATGCATTGCTGTCACCGGATGCCATCGACAGTATCCGTGAACTGCTGCTGCCGCAGGTTTCCCTGATCACACCAAATTTGCCGGAAGCGGCGGCACTGCTTGGGCGTAGCGTGGCGCAGGATGAAGCCACCATGCTCCAGCAGGGCGATGCGTTGCTCGATCTCGGGTGTGAAGCGGTCCTGATGAAGGGAGGACATCTGAGTGATGCAGAAAGCCCGGACTGGCTGATCACCCGCACCGGGCGTCAGCGCTTTACCGCGCCGCGCGTCAACACCCGTAACACCCATGGCACTGGCTGTTCGTTGTCAGCGGCGCTGGCGGCGCTGCGCCCACGGCATGATAGCTGGTCAGCCACCGTCTCGGAGGCCAAAGCGTGGCTGCAACAGGCGCTGATCCATGCGGATTCGCTGGAAGTCGGCAAAGGGATTGGGCCGGTGCATCATTTTCATCGCTGGTGGTAGGGCGTAACGCCTGATTGCCGTTTTTTGTCTGCGCATCTGTCTGAAAAATGGAGTCAGCAATTTGCCTGCCTGGCGGATTTGGGTCCAGGCTGTTGGGGGCGAATCGGCAGGTGCCGGTTCCAATCCAGCCATTTATTCAGGAGTCAGCATGACGGACATCGTTCAGTTATTGGGCAAAGAAGCGGACAGCCTTCTTCAACATCGCTGCATGACCATTCCAGCGGAAAGCCTTTATTTACCGGGCGCGGATTATGTTGATCGCGTAATGACGGACAACAATCGTTCTCCAGTCGTGTTACGTAATATGCAAACTCTCTACAACACCGGCCGTCTGGCGGGCACCGGTTATCTGTCGATTCTGCCGGTTGATCAGGGAGTCGAGCACTCGGCAGGCGCTTCCTTTGCTGCCAACCCGCACTACTTCGATCCGAAAAATATCGTGGAGCTGGCGATTGAAGCTGGCTGCAACTGCGTGGCTTCCACCTATGGGGTGCTGGCCTCAGTTGCGCGTCGTTACGCGCACAGAATTCCCTTTATGGTGAAACTGAACCATAACGAGACGCTGAGTTATCCAACCCAGTACGACCAGACCCTGTACGCCAGCGTGGAGCAGGCGTTCAATATGGGGGCCATTGCGGTCGGTGCGACCATCTATTTCGGCTCTGAGCAGTCGCGTCGCCAGATCGAAGAGATTTCCGTCGCGTTTGAGCGCGCGCATGAGCTGGGAATGGTGACGGTGCTGTGGGCCTATCTGCGTAATAATGGTTTTAAGAAAGATGGTGTGGATTATCATGCCAGCGCCGATTTAACCGGCCAGGCCAACCATCTGGCGGCGACCATTGGCGCGGACATTGTGAAGCAAAAAATGGCGGAGAATAACGGTGGTTACACCGCTGTAAACTTCGGTCATACCGATGAGCGCGTCTACAGCAAGCTGACCACGGAAAACCCGATTGACCTGGTGCGTTATCAGCTGGCGAACTGCTATATGGGACGCGCCGGGTTGATTAACTCGGGTGGGGCAGCCGCCGGGGCAACCGATGTCGCCGAGTCGGTACGAACGGCGGTGATTAACAAACGTGCGGGCGGCATGGGATTGATCCTGGGGCGCAAAGCGTTTAAAAAATCGCTGAAAGAGGGCGTGGAGTTAATTAACGCGGTGCAGGATGTGTATCTGGCGAAAGATGTGACCATCGCGTAATTAAACCTGGCTTACTGGCCATTTCTCGTCCGGGCAGTGCTCACCGCTGGTCACATACTGATGTATGCTCCCAGCGTCTGCGCGCTGGCCGGACGCGAACTGCCTGCGACGCCGACGGTTTAATCGCAACCTCCGAATAACGGCACGAATTCGTGTAGCGGCGCGATTAATCGCGCGATGGTTTCCGGCACTGTGCATGGCATTGCGCAATAAATTGCGCCGCTACAATGCGTGCCATCTGTAAATCCTCTTCGTACAAACCGCACCTGACGTAGCGGCGCAATTACTCGCGCAAATTACGCGGCCGGGACAAATTAAGGCGCTTCAAACCACTCGCTATTACGTTCTGCAATGGGCGTGATGGTCAGAATCATTTCCTGCAAATGACGACGCATCGCTGACTCTGCGGCCTCGACATCATGCGCTTTCAGCGCCGCAAAAATCTCTTCATGCTGCTGGATCAGACTCTCTGGTGGCGAAACTTCGCTTAGTGTCAGAAAACGGACACGGTCCATGGTGGCTTTAATGTTCTCCACCGTTTCCCATGCCAGCAGGCAGTTGATGCTTTCTGCAATCAGGCGGTGAAACTCATCATCGAGGGATAGGAACGACTGGCTGTCATGGCGTTCGGCCGCTAAACGTTGCAGCCGAAGATTATGCTCCAGCGCCATCAGCGCCTCTGGCGCGATTTCCTGCGCAGCGCGGCGCACCACGGCGATTTCCACCGCTTCACGGATAAACCGGCCATCGGCGACGCGCTGGGCAGAAATCTTGCGCACAAAGGTGCCGCGTTGCGGTAATACCTGTACCAGTCCGGCCTCTGCCAGCTTGATAAAGGCTTCACGCACGGGCTGGCGTGAGACATTAAAGCGCGCTGAAACCTCTTTTTCCGACAGCAGCGAGCCGGGATGGATGGCGCAGGTGACAATATCCCGACGCAGATAGCGGTAAATCTGCTGATTTACGGGTTCGCTGGTGGTTATGGTATAGGCAATCGACATGCAGCAATATCCGTATCGAATTATGGAGGTGATAAGGGAGCAGTCTAATCAGCACGCTGCCTCTGCGCTACAAGTTTGTTGCAGGCCGGGTAAGGGCATGCACCGTGGCGCGTGCACCTTCAGCACACAGTTGCTGATAGAGTTCGGTTACGCGTGCCACGAAGTCAGCATGATGCAGTAAGTCCTCACCGAACACCGCTTTCAATCCCAGTAAGGCGCGAACACGCGGTGCCCCCTCTTCGCTCGACGCTACAATCTGCGCCAGCTGATCTTTCAATGGGTCGCGGATTTCAATCGGCTGGCCGTGTTCATCCACGCCACTGACATAACGCATCCAGCCTGCTACACCCAGCAACAGGAAATCGCAGCCTGAGCCATGGCGCAAATGCCAGCGCACACTGTCCAGCATGCGCTGCGGCAACTTTTGCGTGCCATCAGTCGCGATCTGCCAGGTGCGATGTTTGATTGCGCGGTTCTCGTAGCGGGCAATCAGCGAGTCGGCATAGGCCGCCAGATCAACCCCCTGGGTACGCAAAGTCGGGGCTTGATCCTGCATCATCAGCGCGTGGGCAGCACGGCGATAATGGGGATCGGCCATGCAGTCGCTGATATGTTCGTAACCCGCCAGGTAGCCAAGATACGCGAGGAAAGAGTGGCTGCCGTTCAGCATGCGCAGTTTCATCTCTTCAAACGGCAGCACATCGCTGACCAGTTCCGCTCCGGCGTTCTCCCAGGCCGGGCGGCCACTGACAAAGTTGTCTTCGATCACCCACTGGAAAAACGGTTCCGCTTCCACGGCGACCGGATCGCTGCTGCCGAGGCGAGCAGCCAGGGTAGCGAATGCCGCATCGGTCATGGCCGGAACGATGCGATCAACCATGGTCGAAGGAAAGGAGAGGTGGGCTTTAATATAGTCGGCCAGTTCAGGGCTGTGACGCTCCGCCAGCTGAACGATGACGTTGCGCGTCACATGGCCATTCTCCGGCATGTTGTCACAGGACATGACGCTAAACGGCGCTAAGTCACGTTCGCGTCGACGAATGATCGCTGCCAGAATCAGGCCCGGTAAAGAACGCGGTGCTTGCGGCTGCGCCAGGTCGTGAACGATGTCCGGATGATCCGGGTTGAGGTTGCCGCTGGCAGGCAGGTGGCAGTAGCCCTTTTCGGTTACCGTCATGGACACAATCGCCACATCCGGCTGGCTCATGGCCTCAATCACCGCCTCAATGCCATCCCCCTTGCCATGCAGGGCGGCGGTGATCACCCCGATCACCCGGGTATGCAGGCTGTCGTCGGCCATTTCGGTCAGGGTGTAGAGTAAGTCCTGCTGGCGCAGCGCCTCAATTAATGCGCCGCTATTGAGGTTCACTTCACAGTAACCCCAGTCACTGCCCTGAGCGGCCAGTTTGTCGCTCGCCAATGCCTGATGGGCGCGATGAAATGCACCAAACCCGATGTGAACCATGCGGGTTTTCAGTTTGCTGCGGTCATAGTTCGGACGTAGGACGTCGGTGGGAAGCCTGCTAAGTTCTAACATAATCATTCCTTTAGGCAAACGGGGCGGAGAACCGCCCCGTTATGATCAATTTGTTAAGCTGAAATCGGTTTATTGCTGACTTTGGGGCTGCGGATGACAAACAGCACCAGCAGGGCACCCAGACCAGCGACCACACCGGCCAGCACAAAGGCGCTGTCAAATTTGCCGGTGTGTTGAACGATAAAACCCGTCACAATCGGACCAATGATGCCCGACAGGCTACCCACCAGATGGATAAAGCCGCTGATACTCCCGACACGGCTTTTGTGCACCACGTCCTGAATAATCGCCCAGTAGATTGCGCCAGTGATGTAGAGGAAGAAGATGGAGATCGACATCATGATCACCGCTGAATTGACCTCTTTTATCGTACCCGCCAGCGCGACACAAATTGCGGCGGCCAGCAGTGAGACCACCAGCACAATTTTACGCGACAACAGTAGCTTACCGGTGATGTTGAAAATTTTATCGGAAATCCAGCCACCCAGCGCCAGACCGACGAAACCGACAATCCACGGGATCATGGTGGTGATACTCATGGCTTTGATATCCAGCCCATGCGCCTGCACCAGATACGCCGGGAACCAGCTCAGGAAGAAGAACAGAATGTAGTTGTAGCAAAAGAAGGCGAATGCGGTAACCAGGATGATTGGCTGGCGCAGATAATAACCCATACCGTGCGCGGCACCGGCCAGGTCCTCTTCTTCATTCGACTGTTCCGCTTTCAGTTTTTCCACCAGCGCACGCTCTTCCGGTGAGACACGTTTGCTTTTCGCCGGGTTATCCGCAGCGATAAAGAACCAGATCGCCATCCACACCAGACCAATCACGCAGATGGCAACGAAGGCCGGACGCCAGCCGAATGACAGCGCCAGATAGCCGATAATCGGGCCAGCGACCGCGCCACCCAACGGGGAACCGGCACTTAATAAGCCCATGGCGGTGGCGGCCTGTTTTTTCGGGAACCAGCCGTTGATGGCCTTGTTGGCCGAGGCGCAGATGGGGCCTTCCGCCATGCCAAACAGTACGCGCAGGATCATCATCGACCAGAAGCCGGTGGCCAGCGCGGTCATACCGCAAAACAGCGACCACATTCCCACGGCGGTGCCGAGCACAATGGTCGGGCCGAATTTATCGGTGGCGAGGCCGCCGATAAAGTTGAACAGCGCATAGCCGAAGAAGAAACTACCGAAAATCATGCCGAACTGCTCGGCATTGATCATCAGATCTTTTTCCACCAGCGGCACGGTCAGGGACAGGGCAATACGATCGAGGTAGTTGATCATATAAACCAGAAACAACAGCAGTACGAGGGTCCAGCGCAGGTTCTTAAACATAGAAACTCCGACATCATCATCTTTATAGTAGTGCTGCCGGTGGGTACGTACCGGCAGGAGGACACCTGGTGTGAAGGTTAACTCAAGCCATGTGCAGAATCACTTTGCAGCAGGTGCGCGGGTCTTTTTCGAACAGCGTCATCGCGCGCTCAATCTCCGCCAGCGGGAAGTAGTGCGTGACCAGTTTCTCTGGCTGGATCTGGCCTTTTTCCATCCACTCAATCACTTGCGGAAAACGGTTGCTGTTGAGGCGCGAAGTGAACAGCGACAGTTCTTTGCTGGTCAGGCTTTGCTGCGTAATGCTGCAGGGTTCACCCGAGAAACCCAGCAGGCCGATGCGGGCCGCCGGTGACGCGAGAGCGGCAGCTTCCGCCAGAATGGTGGGATGACAGGCGGCATCAATGATGAGCGTGGGCTGCACTCCTTCAAGCTGGGCAGCCAGCGGGATCTCGCTGTTGTTAAACAGCTGGTCGGCACCGTTTTGCTGCGCCAGCGCCAGACGTTCTGGCAGACGGTCCACCACCAGCACCTGTTTAACGCCGTAAACGCCTTTCAGTACCTGAATGGCAGTCAGCCCCATCGGACCTGCACCATAAATCAGCGCTACATCCTGCGGCTGCGGTTGCAGGAAAGCGGTGATGTTGGCGGCGATGGTGAAAGGCTCAACCATGCTGGCCAGTTTATCGGGAATGCTGTCGGGCAAACGGAAGGCGTTTTTGGCGGGAGCGACAGCAAACTCGCTAAAGCCGCCATCGCGGTGTACGCCAATCACCTGGAGTTCTTTGCAGACGTTGGGGCGACCAATGGAGCAGGGATAGCAGTGGCCACAGCTCACTACCGGATCGACAGCGACGCGTTCGCCAATACGGCTCTCATCAACGCCGAGACCTGTGGCATCGATCAAACCAAAAAACTCATGACCGATCACACGTGGATATTTGGCAAACGGATTATGACCGTGCCAGATATGGACATCGGAGCCACAGATACTGGCAAACTGCACTTTAACGCGTACTTCTCCAGCGGCAGGCTGTGGCACAGGACACTCCGCCAGCACCAGCTCGCCCGGTTGTTCAATCACGACACTTTTCATCATTAGCTCCTTGCCTGACGCCTTATCAGCGGAGGTATCTGGCATTAACGGGAAATCAATGAGGAAAAAATACGCGCACAAATACTACCATACAAGTCTACGTTGCGGAGTTGTGAAGAGGGTCACAAGATGAGATGGGCCGGGCGTACCTGCGGGTACTGATTCGTAGCGGCGCGATTTATCGCGCAATGTCGTGCGCGGTGCCAGAAATAACGCGCGATAAATCGCGCCGCTACGGGACCAGGTGTGGTTCAGATCACGCCAGCAACGGGCACTGCGGCGGTAAACGGCAGCTTAGCGCGCCAGGCAGCACCTCAATCTGGAATTCACTGCCGGTGAGGGGTTCGCCATCGAGATTGAAGGTCATCTCATGGGGTGAGCGAATATGCAGCGACGGTAACTTCGCAGTGACAATGTTCGGGTTTTCATCATCACGCGTCAGCGAATGCAGCAGGGTAGGCAGCAGTTCCTGAGCGGTAACGATGCTCAGGTTGAGCTGACCATCATTGATCAACGCATCCGGACATAATTTCTGCCCGCCGCCCGCCTGGCGACCGTTACCAATGCCGATTACCAGCGCATCGCCCTGCCAGTTAAAATCCGCGGCGCTGATTTCGCAACTATCCGGCTTTAAGGTATCCACGCGCGTCAGACCATGAATAAAGTAAGAGACGCCGCCGAGCGCCGATTTAAGTTTTTCCGGGGTTTCTGTGGTGATACGGGTGCCAAAGCCCCCGGTTGCCATGTTGATAAAGTAGCGATCGCCATTCACCCGCGCCAGGTCGATGGTGCTGGCCTTGCCGAGCACCGCCAGGCGTAGTGCCGGTTCCATCTCCAGCGGGATACCCGCGCTGGTAGCAAAATCATTGGCCGTGCCAAGCGGTAAAATTCCGAGCACGGGACGCTGTGACGCCGTTAATGCGGCAAGCGCAGTGGCGATTTCATTGATGGTGCCATCACCGCCACCGGCCACGACGGTTTCTGCCTGCAGGCTGACCGCTTCCTGGACATAACGGTCACCATCGCCTTTTTCCCAGGTGACGCGAACGGCCAGATTAAAGCCTTCGTCACGCAGTTGATTGACGGCGGCACGTAATTCCTCATTTCCGGCACCTTTGCCATTGAGGATCAATAACGTAAGCGGTTTGTTTGGCATGATTCGTCCCTTAATGCTTCCTCAGAAAAGTGGTTATAGCATAGCTGGGCGGGGAACTTTATCGGCGGGTGACGAAAAAAGAAAACCCGCACGGGGGAGCCGGGCGGGTGAATGAGGTGGTTCCTGGTACTACCTGCTGTTTATTGTTACTCGTTAGCAGCGGAAGCGAGTTTACGCCAGGGCGAAACGGCGGTCTGTGATCTTGTTCTAATTTCAACCATTTCTTTTCATTACGTGCGATTGCTGGCGTGAGGGTCGCGGGTGCTGTCGCCATCGGTGAAATTGCGTAACAGCAGGGCAAAAGCCAGATCGACATATTGCGGCACGGGCAGCCAGATGCGGTGACCATCACCCGGAGCCACCTCTACCGCACTGCCTTTGTCATTCTGCATGGCTTCCAGCCGACAGTTGAGGTTGCCGTTGGGGGTCATGATCTCCAGTTCATCGCCCAGCAGAAATTTGTTCTTCACTGCGACCTGCGCCCAGTCACCAAGGCGTTCCCCGGTGAACTCACCGACAAATTGCTGGCGTTCCGACACCGAGTAACCCTGCTGATAATTCTGGTAGCTGTCGTGGGTGTGGCGACGCAGAAAACCTTCGGTATAGCCGCGATGGGCCAGCCCTTCGAGCGTTTCCAGCAGCGCGGGGTCGAAGGGTTTACCGGCCGCCGCATCGTCAATGGCCCGGCGATAAACCTGGGCGGTACGGGCACAATAATAAAACGACTTGGTACGTCCCTCGATTTTCAGGGAATGTACCCCCATCTGGCTCAAACGTTCGACATGTGCCACTGCGCGCAGATCTTTGGAGTTCATGATGTAGGTACCATGTTCATCCTCAAAGGCGCTCATGGTTTCGCCGGGTTTCATTTTCTCTTCCAGCAGGAATACGCGGTCAGTCGGGCTGCCGATGCCCAGCGTCGGTGCGCTGTCCTGCATCTCAACCGGCTGATGAAAACCGACAATATTGCCGACTTCATCCTGGCGACCTTCTTCCACCTTGTATTCCCAGCGGCAGGCGTTGGTACAGGTGCCCTGGTTGGGGTCGCGTTTGTTCAGGTAGCCCGAGAGCAGGCAGCGACCGGAGTACGCCATGCACAGCGCGCCGTGTACAAAGATCTCAATTTCCATCTCCGGCACCTGCTGGCGGATTTCGGCAATCTCTTCCAGCGACAGTTCGCGCGACAGGATCACCCGCGTCAGTCCCATTTGCTGCCAGAACTTCACCGTCGCCCAGTTGACCGCGTTGGCCTGCACCGAAAGATGAATCGGCATGGCCGGAAAGGCTTCGCGCACCAGCATAATCAGGCCGGGATCGGACATGATCAGCGCATCGGGCTGCATCGCCACCACTGGCGTCAAATCGCGGATAAAGGTCTTCAGCTTGGCGTTATGCGGCGCGATATTGACCACGACGTAGAATTTTTTACCAAGCTGATGGGCTTCATCGATGCCTTTGGCGAGGTTTTCATGGGTGAATTCATTATTGCGCACGCGCAGGCTGTAACGAGGCTGACCGGCATACACCGCGTCGGCTCCATAGGCGAAGGCATAGCGCATATTCTTCAGCGTTCCCGCTGGAGAAAGCAGTTCAGGTTTAAACATGGGATCTCACTGATGTCAGGTCAGCATGCCATCGTGGATGGCACGTGCAGTGGCCGCGTCAGACGGCCCTGCAAAAGGTGGGGAATTTTAGGCAGGGCCACTGACGAAGTAAATTGACCTGGATCAAGGTAATGCGCTGCCTGCTACACTAAGCGGCACACATCCGCTTCCCAGCGATAGCCCATCCCGTACACCGCGCGAATAAAGGGTTGCTCGGCATCGAGATTTTCCAGCTTACGACGCAGGTTTTTGATGTGGCTGTCGATGGTGCGATCGGTCACTACGCGGTAGTCGTCATACAAATGGTTGAGCAGCTGCTCGCGCGAAAACACTTTGCCCGGCTCCAGCGCCAGGGTTTTCAGCAAACGAAACTCGGCGGGTGTCAGTTCCAGCGGCTGTTCACGCCAGCTGGCCTGAAAGCGGCCTTCATCAATCAGCAGATGGGACGCCTGCTGGGCTTCTTCCGGCGAACGTTTGACGCGGCGCAGAATGGTTTTCACCCGCGCCACCACTTCACGCGGGCTGAAAGGCTTACAAATATAATCGTCGGCACCGATTTCCAGCCCGAGCAGGCGATCGATCTCCTCAGTGCGCGCTGTCACCATGATGATCGGCAGATCGGAGAAACGGCGGATTTCGCGACACAGGGTTAAGCCATCACGGCCTGGCAGCATCAAATCCAGCAGCATCAGATCCGGCGGAGACTGCTGCACATAACTCAGCACCTCGCTGCCATCGCCAATGTGATGGGTGCGGTAGTTGGACGCCTGCAAATAATCAATCATCAGCTGCGCCAGTTTTGGCTCGTCTTCAACAACAAGGATTAAAGGGTCTTGCTTTTCCGTGCTCATAGGCTGCGCTTAGTGAGGAACATAAGGCAAGTTTAGCGTGATTTGCAGGCCACCTAAATCAGAGAGATCTGCACTGATGCTGCCGCCATGCGCTTCTGCAATATTTTTGCAGATGGCCAGACCGAGGCCCGAGCCGCCGCTGGCGCGGTTGCGCGAGCTTTCAGCACGGAAAAAGCGCTCAAAAAGCTGAGCCTGATGGGCCGGATCGACCCCGGGTGCGCTGTCAGCAAAGCACAGCTGCCAGTTATCGCCGGTGTTTTTCATGGTCAGACGTACCTGACCACCCGCATCGGTATAGCGCAGGCTGTTTTCCAGCAGATTGGTGAACAGCTGCATCAGCCGATCCGGATCGCCGAAACTCGCCGCTTCAGCAGGCAGCGACAGCTGCAAAGCCAGCTGGCGGCTGCGATAGCGCTCAGCAAAACTGCCTGCCACCACTTCCAGCAGATGCACCAAATCCACTGCCTGCTTGCGATAGGCGAGGGCACCCGCATCCGACAGCGACAGCTGGTGCAGATCATCCACCAGCTTGGTCAGCACCACCACTTCGCTTTGCAGCGAGGTAATGGCCTCCGGCGTCAGTTTGCGCACGCCATCCTGCATCGCTTCCAGTTCGCCTCGCAAAATCGCCAGCGGTGTCCGCAGTTCGTGGGAAATATCCGCCATAAAGGCGCGGCGATTGCTCTCATTTTTTTCCAGTGAACTGGCGAGCAGATTGAAGTCACGCGCCAGCTGACCGAGTTCGTCACTGCTGCCCACCTCAACGCGGGTGGCGAAATCGCCTGCCGCCAGATGATGGGTGCCATCCACCAGCCGTTTCACCGGGGCCAGCAAACCACGCGCCATCAGCCAGGTCGCCAGCGCCGCCATCAGCGCGGTAAACGCCACAATCATCCAGCTGGTACGGCGTTGTTGCTGGTCAAAATTGATATCCGTGCTGCGTGTCAGACGTTCCGCCGGGGAGCCAATGACCCAGCCGACGACTTTACCGTTGCTGGTGGTGATGTTACGGCGTGTGCCTTCCGGCGGCACTGGCGAGCGCGGACCGGACAGCACTTTGTACTGCTGGTCGATAATCCAGAACTGGGTACGCCAGCCGTGCGGTGGCAGCTGATTTTCGCTGCCAGGGTTCTGCTCCAGCGAACGCAGGATGGTAAAAATCAGGCGGTCATTGTTGCGCAGGAAATCCCAGTTGCCGTGCTGCTCGTATTGATCGGCCAGGGCATCGCTCAGCAGCGTCAGACGTTGTTCGTTCCCTTTGCGGATGTAATCAACAAAGCCGTGTTCAAAGCTGAGCCGGACTCCCCAGTGCATGATGATGATCACCAACATGCAGGTGGAAAAAATGGCCATAAACAGCTTGGGACCGATCCCGAGTTTGACTGGGCGCTTCATCCTTCACTCCTTTTGCGTCGCAAATCGACGTTTTTGCTCACATCTTTCGGCACGCGCCAGAACACCAGCGCAGGCAGGATAATCACCAGCGCCATGCACAGGTAGGAGTAGATAAAGGTTTGATGGGCCGCCGCGCTATTCACCACCGCGCCATGACCGAAAGCACCGAGCAACAGACCGGCCACCGTCACCCCGATACTGGTGGAGAGCTGCATAATCATCGACAGCAAACTGTTGCCGCTGGATGCCAAATCGTCCGGCAGCTCTTTCAGCGTCAGGGTGTTCATGGAGGAGAAGCGGATAGCGTTGACCATGCCCTGAAGTAACAACACCACCGGCAACAGCCAGGTCCAGCCGAGCAGCGCCACCGCCGGAAACAGCAGCACCACCAGCGCCAGGGCGCAGGTACCGCCAACCAGCGCGTTGCGATAGCCAAACATATTGACGATCCTGACCACGACGCGTTTGATCCCCATATTGCCCAGTACCATCGGGATCATCATCAGGCCAGCATGAAACGGGCTAAACCCGAGGCCAACTTGCAGGAAAATCGGCGTCATAAACGGCAACATGCCGCTGCCGATGCGGCCAGTAAAGCTGCCGAGCAGGCCGATGGAATAGATGCGGTTATCGAATAATTTCAGGCTGAACAACGCGTTGTCGTTGTTGCGACCATGCATCAGGTAGAACAGCAGAGAAAATACGCCAACCAGGATCAGCAGGCCGAGCAGCAGCGAGGAGCCACCGGAGCTGCGCTGCCCATCCAGCGCCAGCGTCAGGGTCGCCATGCCGACGGCCAGCAGGCCAAAGCCGAGAAAATCGAAACGTCGGGTTTGCATGGTGTAGTTGGGCATGATGGTCAGAGTGGCGATTGCGCCGATAATGCCCACCGGGATGTTAATCAGGAAGATCCAGTGCCAGCTGGCGTATTGCACCAGGATACCGCCGAGCGCCGGGCCGAGCAGTGGGCCAACCTGGCCGGGCAGGGTGACAAACGTCATTGCCGACATGTACTGCTCGCGCGGGACAATTTTCATCACCGTTAAGCGCCCGACCGGCACCATCATCGCGCCGCCCACTCCCTGAATCACCCGCGCCAGGATCAGTTGATCCAGCGAGGAGGAGAAAGCGCAAAATATCGAGCCGATGCTGAATAACACGATGGCGGTGAAGAAGATATTGCGCACGCCAAAGCGGTCCGCCAGCCAGCCGCTCAGGGGTAACGTGACAGCCACCGTCAGGACATAGGACACAATCACCGAATGCATATGCAGCGGGCTGACATTAAGGTCACGCGCCATCGACGGGATCGCGGTGTTGACGATAGTGGTATCCAGCGACTGCATAAAAAAGCCAAAAGCGACAATCCATAGCTGCCAACGCACCGTCGCGTTCTGAGTGGTCATGGTCTCTTCATCCCGTCAATTCTCCTGAATATTGATCAATACCGGACGCTTCCTGCGCCGCAGCTTATCCATCATCAGATACACCACCGGGGTGGTGTAGAGCGTCAGCAGCTGGCTCATCACCAGGCCACCGGCGATCGTGATACCCAGCGGCTGACGCAGTTCCGCGCCGTCACCGCTGGTCAGCACCAGCGGCAGCGCACCAAACAGCGCCGCCAGCGTCGTCATCATGATCGGGCGGAAGCGCAGCTGACAGGCCTGAAAGATCGCTTCGCGCGCCGTCAGGTTGCCGTTACGTTCTGCTTCCAGTGCAAAATCGACCATCATGATGGCGTTTTTCTTCACGATGCCTATCAGCAGCAGAATGCCGATCAGTGCGATCAGGCTGAACGGCGTATTAAATAACTCCAGTGCCAGCAGCGCGCCGACCCCGGCTGAGGGCAGGGTGGAGAGAATGGTCAGCGGATGGACGTAACTCTCATACAAAATCCCCAGCACGATATACACCGCCGCAATCGCCGCCAGAATCAGGTACAGCTGGCTGGATTGGGACTGCTGAAAGACCTGCGCGGTGCCAGCAAAACTGCCGCGGACGCTGGTGGGCACCCCGAGTGCCGTCATGGTGCGGTCAATAGCATCCGACGCCTGGGATAACGATACCCCTTCCGGCAGGTTGAATGAGATAGTCGAAGCGGCCGATAAACCCTGATGGTTAACGGACAGCGGCGCGTTGGCCGGTTGCCACTGAGCAAACCAGCTCAGAGGGATGGCTTTGCCGTCACTGTTGATCACGAACATCTGGTCCAGCGCACTGATATCCTGGGTGTAGCGTGGATCGACTTCCATTACCACTTTGTACTGATTCAGCGGCTGATAAATGGTGGAAATCTGGCGCTGACCAAAAGCGTTATTCAGCAGTGCGTTGGCGGCTGAAACATCGATCCCCAACCGCGCCATGCTGTCGCGGTCATAGGTGAGCGCCATTTCGCTGCCTTTATCCTGTTGATCCGAGTTAACGTCGGCCAGCTCCGGCAAACTGGAAAATGCCTGACGGATCTGGGGTTCCCAGGTGCGCAGATCCGTCAGATTGTCGGACAGCAGGCTGTACTGGTAACTGGCGTTGGATTCACGCCCACCGATGCGAATATCCTGCACCGCGTTGAGGTAGAGGTTGGCACCCGGCTCCTTCGCCAGTTTGATGCGCAGGCGCGCAATCACCTGCTGCGCATTTTCGCTGCGCTCGGATAAGGGTTTGAGTGAGATAAACATCGAACCGCTGTTGGTACGCGAACCGCCGGTAAAGCCGGTGACGTTATCCACCGCCGGATCGGCTTTGATGATGTTCATAAAATCCTGCAATTTGCCGCGCATCGCCTGGAAGGAGATGCTCTGATCGGCGGAAATAAAGCCAGTCAGCCGCCCGGTATCCTGTTCTGGCATAAAGGTTTTGGGGATGGAGATAAACAGCCAGATGGTCAGACCGACGGTGGCTAATAAGACCAGCAATACCCAACGGGCATGATCCAGTACCCAGCCCAGCGAGCGACCATAGCCCTGTTGCACCGCCATCAGCAGTCGTCCGGCCCCTCGTAAACGCGGTTGCGCGTGCCGAGCCTGCGGCTTGAGCAGATAAGCGCACATCATCGGCGTCAGGGTGATGGAGATAAACAGCGAAATCAGGATCGCCACTGACAGCGTGATGGCGAACTCGGAGAAGAAACGTCCAATCAGGCCGCCAAGCATCAGCAGCGGCAGGAACACCGCAATCAGCGACAGGCTCATCGACAGCACGGTAAAGCCAACCTCGCGCACACCCTGTAAGGCAGCCTGCAAGGGTTTCATGCCGGCTTCGACATGGCGCGCAATGTTCTCCAGCACCACGATGGCATCATCCACCACAAAGCCCGTGGCGATGGTCAGCGCCATCAGTGACAGGTTATTCAGGCTGAAGCCACACAGATACATGGCGGCGAAAGTACCAATCAGCGAAACCGGCACGGCTGCTGCGGGGATCAACGTGGCACGGCCATCGCGCAGGAAGAAAAATACCACCAGAATGACCAATGCCACGGCAATGATCAGCGACTGCTCCACCTCATGCAGCGAGGCGCGAATAGTGGGCGAACGATCCTGAGCGACCTGTAAATCAATGGATGCGGGGATGACATCATGCAACTCCGGCAGTTCGGCGCGGATGCGATCCACCGTATCGATAATGTTGGCATCCGGTGATTTACGGATAATCAGCAACACCGCGGGTTTACCATTGGTCATCCCGGCGTTACGCACGTCCTGCACCGAGTCCTGCACGTTCGCCACATCACTCAGCCTGACGGCTGCGCCGTTGTTGTAGTGCACCACCAGCGGCTGGTAATCGCTGGCGGTTTGCAGTTCATCGTTAGTGCGGAGTTGCCAGCGCAGTTGCTGATCGTCAATCGCGCCTTGCGGGCGGCGCTGATTGGCGTTGGCAATGGCGGTGCGTACTGCGTCCAGTGACACTCCCTGATTAAACAGCGCCTGCGGATTGAGATCGACACGCACCGCCGGTAACGAACTTCCCCCAACGGTGACATCGCCCACCCCATCAATCTGCGACAGTTTCTGCGCCAGCTGAGTTGAGGCGTAATCATACAGCTGACCGGGATTATAAATGTCCGAGGTCAGCGTCAGAATCATGATCGGCGCGTCGGACGGGTTAGCTTTGCGGTAAGTCGGACGGCTCGGCATACCCGTCGGCAACAGGCTTTGTGCGGCATTGATCGCCGCCTGTACATCACGCGCAGCACCGTTGATATCACGGTCAAAATCAAACACCAGAATAATACGGGTGCTGCCGAGCGAACTGGTGGAGGTCATCTCACTCACCCCGGCGATACGCCCCAGCGAGCGCTCCAGCGGGGTCGCCACCGATGACGCCATGGTTTCCGGCGAGGCACCGGGCAGTGAGGCGGAAATCACGATCACCGGAAAATCCACCTGCGGCAGTGGCGCGACCGGCAACAAGCGGAAGCCGAGAATGCCCGCCAGCGCAATCGCCAGTGTCAGCAACGTCGTGGCGACAGGCCGGTGGATAAACAGGGAGAAAAACTTCACGGTTGTGCCTCCGAACGGCGGAAGCGGCGGCGCGTAGCCTGTGCCAGACGGTCGAATAACAGGTAGATCACCGGCGTGGTGAACAGCGTCAGGATCTGGCTGAGGATCAGGCCACCGACCATGGCGATACCCAGCGGACGCCGCAGTTCAGCACCCGCCCCCTGGCTGAGCATCAGCGGCAGCGCGCCAAGCAGGGCCGCCAGGGTTGTCATCAGTATCGGGCGGAAACGCAGCAGGCAGGCCTGATAAATCGCCTCATAGGGTGCCATCCCCTGTTCACGTTCGGCGGCCAGCGCGAAATCGATCATCATGATGGCGTTTTTCTTCACGATACCGATCAGCAGGATGATGCCGATGATGGCGACAATATCCAGCTCGTTACCGCTCAGCATCAGCGCCAGCAGCGCACCTACCCCGGCGGTGGGCAGCGTCGAGAGGATGGTGATGGGGTGAATAAAGCTTTCGTACAATACGCCGAGCACGATATACATCGCCACCACCGCCGCGATAATCAGCCACACCGTGCTGGTCAGCGCCGCCTCAAACGCCAGCGTGCTGCCCTGGAATTGCGTCATCATCTCCGCCGGCATCCCCACCTGATCTTCCGCCGCGCTGATGGCTTTTACCGCTTCACCGAGGGAATAGCCCTCGGCGACGTTAAACGAGAAAGTCGCCGACGGGAACTGGTCAAGATGGTTGATACTCAACGCCGCGTGGCGTTCTTCCACTCCGGCAATGGCGCTCAGCGGTACGCTGCCGCCATCGGTGCTGGTGAGACGAATACCGTCCAGGCTGGCAAGGCCAGGCGTGGCGTCGTTGTTTTGTTCCAGCACCACGCGATACTGATTTGCCTGAGTGTAGATAGTGGAAATCAGGCGCTGACCAAAGGCGTTGTACAGCGCGTTATCGACATCTGCCATGGTGATACCGAGTCGGCTGGCGCTGTCGCGATCGACGCGGATAAAGGCTTCCAGCCCCTGGTCCTGCCAGTCACTGCTGACGTCACGTAATTCAGGCAGGGTATTGAGCTGGTTGAGCAGCGCGGGAACCCAGGTACTGAGCGACTCCAGCGAACCCGATTGCAGCGTGAACTGGTAAGGGGTGCGGCTGGCCTGGGTATCGATGGTGAGATCCTGCACCGGCTGCAACCACAGTGAGACCCCTGGCACCTGCGCCACTGCGGCCTGTAGCCTTTTTTGCACCGCCGGGATGCGGTCAGCGCGCTCGGACAGCGGTTTCAGGTTGATTTGCAGCCGGGCGCTGTTGAGGGCGGCATTGGTGCCATCAACTCCAACAAATGATGTCAGGCTTTGTACTGCCGGATCTTTCATCACAATCGACGCCACATCACGCGTGCGCTGCGCCATGCTGGCATAGGAGACTGACTGCGGAGCCTGCAACGTGCCCTGGATAATGCCGTTGTCCTGCTGCGGAAAGAAGCCTTTGGGAATCATAACCCACAGCAGCACCGTGAGCAGCAGGGTGCCGAGCGCCACCGACAGCGTCAGCCACGGATGGCGGAGGACCTGTGTCAGCCAGCGACCGTAACCGGCGATGATGCGGTCAAACATCGCTTCGCTGGCGCGGGAAAAACGGTTCTGTTTGCGCAGCGATTCGACACTCAGCATGCGCGCGCACATCATCGGCGTCAGTGTCAGCGATACCACGGCGGAAATCAGGATCGCCACCGCGAGGGTAACGGCAAATTCGCGGAACAGGCGGCCAATCACATCGCCCATAAACAACAGCGGGATCAGCACCGCAATCAGCGAGAAGGTGAGGGAGATGATGGTAAAACCGATTTCACCCGCACCTTTTAGCGCGGCGGTGAGCGGTGTCTCACCTTTCTCCAGGTATCGGGAAATGTTCTCGATCACCACGATGGCATCATCCACCACGAAACCCGTGGCGATGGTCAGCGCCATCAGCGTCAGGTTGTTGATGGAGAAACCGAGGAAATACATCGCGGCAAAGGTGCCCACCAGCGACAAGGGTACGGCGACCGCCGGGATAATCGTCGCCGGGACGTTACGCAGAAACAGGTAGATGATCATCACCACCAGACCAATCGCCAGCATCAGCTCATGCTGGGTATCCGCAACCGAGGCGCGGATATTGGTGGTGCGGTCGGTCAGCAGTTGGACCTCAACCGACTTCGGTAGCGAAGCGGTGAGTGAGGGCAGCAGGGCGCGGATGTTGTCCGCGGTGGCGATGATGTTGGCCCCCGGCTGGCGTTGCACGTTAAGCACAATCGCGGGCTGCCGATTGGCCCAGGCACCGAGCCAGCTATTTTCCGCCCCTTGTTCAATGGTGGCGACATCGCCCAAACGTACCGGCGCACCGTTGTTGTAGCTGATGATAAGCCGCCGGTAATCCTCGGCGGATGTCATCTGATCGTTGGCGGACAAAGTGATCGAACGCGTTGGACCGTCCAGACTACCTTTGGCGGAATTGACGTTAGCATTGCTGATGGCGGTACGCACCGTTTCGCTGGTCAGCCCCAGCCCAGCCAACGCCTGGGCGTTCATTTGAACCCGCACGGCCGGGCGTTGCCCGCCCGAAAGGGTCACCAGCCCGACACCGGAAACCTGGGAGATTTTCTGCGCCACGCGCGTTTCCACCATATCCTGCACCTGAGTTAACGGCATGCTGGTGGTGGTAACGGCGAGGGTCATAATCGGCGGATCCGCCGGATTGACTTTACTGTAGACCGGCGGATTGGGCAGGTCGCTGGGGAGCAGATTGGTGGCGGAGTTGATCGCCGCCTGCACTTCCTGCTCGGCCACATCCAGCGCTAGCGAGAGCTGGAATTGCAGTGTGACCACCGAAGCGCCACCGGAGCTTTGCGAGGACATCTGCTTCAGCCCGGACATCTGACCGAACTGACGCTCCAGCGGTGCGGTAATTGAGGAGGTCACCACATCCGGGCTGGCTCCCGGATAGAGGGTGACCACCTGAATCGTCGGATAATCCACTTCCGGCAACGCTGACACCGGCAGGAAGCGATAACCGAGAATACCGGCCAGCAGGATGGCGATCATCAGCAGCGTGGTCGCCACCGGGCGCAGAATAAACAGGCGCGACGGACCGCCGCTGGCGTCGGGAGGCATCACCTGCATTATTGACGTTCTCCGCGTGCCAGTTGGGTGGCGCGCCGGTTAAGTGGCGTCGTGCTTTGCGGCGCGACAATCTCGACCTTCGCCCCTTCGGTTAAGCGATCCAGACCATCGGTCACCACACGATCACCTGCGGCCAGCCCGGCGCTAATCACCACTTTCTGGCTGTCCTGCAATCCGGCGGTGACCCGTTTTTTACTCACTTTGTTCTCGCTGTTCACCACCCAGACGAAATGGCCCTCGTTACTCATTTGCAACGCGGCGGTGGGGATCACCACCGCGTCCTGCAGGGTATCGACTTTCAGGCGCGCATTGACAAACTGGTTGGGGAAGAGCGCGTCATCCTCATTACTGAAGCGCGCCTTTAGCTTGATGGTGCCGGTGGTGACATCGATCTGGTTATCAATACTCAGCAGGGTGCCGGAGGTGAGCAGGGTTTTATTGCTGCGATCCCAGGCATCCACCACTAAGGGCTGGCCGCTTTGCTGTGCTTTGAGGATCTGGCTGATATTGTTCTCTGCCACGCTGAACACCACATCGATCGGATGGGTTTGCGTGATCACCACTAAGCCGGTGGTATCGCCGGAGGTGATGTAGTTACCGGCATCCACCTGTTTCAGGCCCACTCGCCCGGAGATCGGGGCGGTGATGCGGCTGTAGGTCAGGTTGAGCTGGGCGCTGGCGACGTTACCTTCATCGGCTTTGATGGTGCCGAGCGTTTCACTGACCAGTGAACGTTGGGTATCCAGCTCCTGCTGCGACACCAGCGCGGTCTTAGCCAGTTGTTCATAACGGGTTAAATCACGTCGTGCGTTAGCCAGCGTCGCCTGATCTTTTGCCAGTTGTCCCTGGGCCTGAATCAATGCCACCTGATACGGACGTGGGTCGATTTCCGCCAGCAGCGCCCCAGCCGCCACCTGCTGACCTTCGTTGAAATGCAGCGCCATCAGTTGGCCATCAACCCGGCTGCGTACCGTGACGGTGTTGGCGGCAGTGACGGTGCCCAGGCCACTCAGATAATGCGGTACGCTTTGCAATTCGGCGGTTGCGGCCTGTACGGGTGCCAGTGGACGGCCCCCGCCATTGGCGGCCCCGGCCCCGCGGCCATGATGGCGCTGGCCTTCGGCCTGGGGTTGTTTATTCGGTTCTGCCGGATGCTGCCACCAGTAGTAACCGCCGGCCAGCACAGCGACGATCGCCAGGGTGATGAGACTTTTTTTCCACAACGGATGTCGATTCTTCATGAATTGATGTGCTCTCCAGCGTAGTCGTTTCCCAAAATGCGCAACCCAACCAGCCGGAGCGCAAACCAAAGAATTGTAGTCGCCTGGCATGGGCAAAAATTGAAGGAATTAAGAATATCGTTCTGAGCCTGCTAATTATTCATATTCTGTACGAATTTATCAGGATTTTTTCATCAGCTGTTTTGGCCGCTTTGCTAAGCTCGGAAGCTATACCGTCTCGTTTCAATTAAGGAGAAATAAAATGAGTCAACAACCTACCCGTCAGCTTGGCGACAGTGGTATTGCAGTGCCGGTTCTCACCTTTGGAGGTAACGTCTTCGGCTGGACCGTTGATGAGAAGACTTCGTTTTCCCTGCTGGACGCGCTGGTTGAGAAGGGATTGTGGTTTATCGATACCGCCGATGTGTATTCACGCTGGGTTCCAGGAAATAAAGGCGGTGAGTCCGAAACCATCATCGGTAAATGGCTGAAAAACAGCGGTAAACGCGACAGTATCGTGCTGGCGACCAAAGTGGGCATGGAGCTGTCACCGGAAAAAACCGGACTGAAGCCACAATACATCCGCCAGGCGGTAGAAGATTCACTGCGCCGTCTGCAAACCGACTACATCGACCTGTATCAGGCACACCGTGACGATCAGGATACCCCGCTGGCCGAGACGCTGGCCGCGTTTGACTCGCTGATCAAAGAGGGCAAGGTGCGAGCCATCGGCGCTTCTAACTACACTGCCGATCGTTTGCAGGAAGCACTGAAGATCAGTGAGCAGCAGGGATTAGCACGATATGAAACTCTGCAACCAGAGTACAACCTTTATGATCGTCAGGGTTACGAAAGTGGCCTGGAACAGGTTGCGGTGGCGCATGGCCTGGGCGTGATTAACTATTATTCACTGGCGAGTGGCTTCCTCAGTGGAAAATATCGCAAAGCGGCAGATGCCAGCAAAAGTGCACGCGGCGAAGGCGTCATCGCTAAATATCTCAATCCTCGGGGCTTACGTATTCTCGAAGCGCTGGACGATGTTGCTGACTCACACGATGCGTCCCCAACCCAGGTCGCCCTGGCCTGGCAGATTGCGCGTCCGGGCATTACCGCGCCAATCGTCAGCGCCACGTCTCTGTCGCAGATTGATGAGCTGGTGAAAGCGACGCAGCTGACGTTAAGCAAGCAAGAGATTGAAGAGCTGTCTCGCGCCAGCGCCGTGTAATCGCTGAACCACAGCGGCGCGATTTATCGCGCCGCGACAATACGTTAGCTTCAGGACTGTCCCATTATTTTTTCCAGTCAAAAAATGCCATTTTCGGCAAAAGATTTTCATTCATAGATCAGTGTCACAATTGCGTTAAAAAACTGTCACTCTGCGGAACTCTGAGCACATATTTGCAAAAACGCCCCCCATCCCAGCACTATTCTCTGCTCGATCTTTCCAGTAACTCACAAAAGAATAATCATCATGAACAGAAAAAAAGCAGTGCAGCGCATTCCAGGCCGTCTGGCCGCAGGAACCATTATGTTTGCTCTGCTGAGTGCTTCTGCCGTGGCAGCGGATGCATTCAGCTACGATTCACCCTACATGTTCGGTGACTGGGGCGGTTACCGAACCCAACTGGAGAATGACGGCGTTAAGTTTGATGTTAACTACACCATGGAAAGTGCTTCTAACCTGGGTGGCGGTTACGATAAAAACACCTCAATGCGTTACAGCGACCAATGGGCGTTTGGCGTCAATTTAGACCTGGAAAAACTGCTCAACTGGCAGGATGCTGAATTCCAGATGACCATCACCGATCGTAATGGCCGAAACATTTCTGATCAGGTGGGTGACCCGCGTAGCGGCATGCTCTCCTCTGTACAGGAAGTTTATGGCCGTGGACAGACCTGGCGTTTAACGCAGTTCTGGTTACGTCAGGGATTGTTTAATGATGTGGTCGATATCAAAGCCGGTCGTGTCACGGTGGGTGAAGACTTCGACAACTTTGATAGCAAGTTCCAGAACCTGGCGTTCGGCAGCGGCCAGGCCGGTAACTGGCGCGGCGATCGTTGGTACAACTGGCCGGTTTCCCAGTGGGGCGGTCGTATCAAATTTAACATCACCCCGGAAGTGTTCTTCCAGGTGGGCTTCTATAACGATAACCCGAAAAACTACGATACCGGCAATGGCTTCCGTCTGGATATGGGCAATTCCTTAGGCAACATGGTGCCGGTGGAATTGGGCTGGAAACCGACCTTTGGTCCGGACAAACTGCCAGGTAATTACCGCATCGGTTATTACTACTCTTCCGTTGATGGCGATGTCTACGGCAGCTGGCGTAACGGCGGTTACCAGGATCAGGCCCATGCCTACGGCGGTTATGTGTTGTTACAACAACAGCTGACAGCACAGGGTGGCGATGCCAGCCGTGGACTCGGCGTGACCGTTCAGGCGGTAATGAACGACCACAAAACCTCGAAAACCGACAACTATCAATCCATCAGCTTTACCTGGAAAGGACCGTTTGATGCGCGTCCTGCCGATGAAATTGGTATTGGCGCGGCACGCATCCACGTCAACAGCTCTTACACCACGGCATTACGCCAGCAGAATGCGGCTAACGGTGAGACGGACTACAACAGCCCGACTTATCTGCCGATTCAGGATGGTTCAGAATACAACTATGAAATCTACTACAACGCTCAGCTGACCAAATGGCTCCAGCTGCGTCCGAACCTGCAATACGTAACGGCTCCGGGTGCAGTGAGCGAAGTGAAAGATGCGTTTATTGGTGGTATCGCGGCAAATATCAGTTTCTAAGCAGAAACTGTTTAACCAGGCGTCCTGCGGGACGCCTTTTTTCTATCTACGGTATCGGCCTGGTCGGCATAAATGCCGCCCCTACACATGTAGGGTGCGAATTTATTCGCACCTGGGATTATCATTCGACTCAGGCGAACATAATTTCAGCCCAGCGTGCCAGCCCGGCGGTAACCGAGCCAAAATCATCGCCGCTGGCGATGGGGGTATCCGGCAGTGCCTGTTGCAGCGCCGCGCGCAGAATGGGGGAACGCGCGCTTCCTCCGGTCAGATAGATCACCTCAGGTTTGGTGGCGCAGGTCGCCAGTGCCAGATGCACCTGCTCCAGAATCCGCTCCAGCGGCTGATTGATCGCCTCTTCCAGTTGGCTGGTGCTGGTTTCCGCCTGCAACGGTGAGGCAATAAATGCCAGCGAAGCGGAGGTGATCGGCTGATCAGACAGGGCGATTTTGCTTTCCTCTGCCGCACGCACCAGGCGATAACTCAGTTTTTGCTGCCACACTTTCAGCAGGTGAGAGACCTGGTCGGGATTCTGGGCATCGCGTATCAAATCACGCAATAGCTTGCCGCAGGCGGCTGAGTAGAACTCGCTTTGTGCCGGAACATCGTTGATCGCTACCGCGTTCCACCACGGCAGGGCGGGTAACGCAATGCCTTTTTGCGTGCTGCCGCCAAGACCGAGCAGAGGCATCAGGGTTTTAAATGCCAGCATGATATCCAGATCGTTCCCCCCGACGCGGCAACCGCTGTGACCGAGTAAACTGGCACGACGATCGGCTTTATTGCGCCACTCAGGTCCCATCAACAGCATCGAACAGTCAGTGGTGCCGCCGCCGATATCGACCACCAGCACGCGCGTCTCTTTCGTCAGTGTGGCTTCAAAATCAAGGCCAGCAGCGACCGGTTCAAACTGGAATTCGACATCGCGGAACCCGGCGCGTTTTGCGGCTCGCAGCAGAATGCCCTGTGCCTGCTCATTCGCCTCATCACCGCCCAGACCCTGAAAGTTGATAGGGCGACCGATCACCGCCTGTTCAATCGGTTGATCCAGCTGGCTTTCACCCTGCTGACGAATATGCAGCATCATGGCGCACACCAAATCTTCAAACAGCGCGATCTGTTGTGGTTTCAGGCCGCTGGCCCCGAGAAAGGATTTTGGCGATTTAACAAACCATACTTCTTCCGGGTCGACCATATAGTTCTGCAACGCGGTGAGCCCGAACTGCACGCTGCCTGGCGTGACGTCAATGTCTTCTTCGCGGTTAAAACGCAACGCGCGTTGCAACAAGGCCTGACCTTCGTTATCCGGGGTCGGTACCTGGTGATGGCGATACAGCCATTCGCTAATGGCTTCGCGGGTCGGGGCACAAATCATGGAGGGAAGCAGGCGCTGACCATTCTCCAGCGTAAGCAGTCGTGGTTCGCCCCGATCGCTGACTGCGATGGAACAGTTGGCTGTGCCGTAATCGAATCCGATAAACATCATTTCCCCCATGCCTGAAAAAAGGGGGCGACTTTAGCGCAGCTCAGGCGGGCAGGCAAGGCAGATTACATCTGTATTTCCTGATAAACGTGATACTGACCACGTCCGGCATGTTTGGCGCTATAACAGGCGACATCCGCTTGTGACATCACCAGGTTGCTGATGCAGTTATGCTCGTCAATTTGCGTCATACCCGCACTGGCACCGACCTGGTAAACATTCTCCATCCACATAAAGCGGTATTGATTCACCGCCGTGACCAGACGATGCACCACATCCCGCACCTGGTCCACCTCGCAGTCCGGCAGCAGCAGCCCAAACTCATCCCCCCCGAGGCGGGCGAGGAAATCACTGCTGCGTAAATGATGCTGCATCAGTTCACCCAACTCGCGCAGCAACGCGTCTCCGGCCGCATGGCCTGCGGTATCATTCACCGCTTTAAATTTATCGAGGTCGATAAACACCAGAACGTGTTGATGCTGATTCACCGTGGCATCACTCAGCAGACGTTTCAGTTGTTGTTCAAAGCTGAGGCGATTGGGGAGACGCGTCAGCATATCGTGTGAAGCGCTGTAACTAAGACGCTTCATCATTTTACGTGATTCGCTAACGTCCTGGATGACCATCACCGCGCCAATATTTTCGCCGGTCAGGGTTTTCAATGGGGTGATGCTGTAATGGATTTCGAACACGCCACCGTCGGCGGTATGCAGCACCAGCTCCTCTTCCAGGCCTGGCGTGGTTTTTTCCCCCGGTAACTGGCACAGCAGCAAATTGTCCAGACGAGGACCACTGGCTCCACGGGTGATATTGAGCAAGCCGGATATTGGCAGCCCTGCAGCGGCATCCTGTGTCCAGCCGGTCATCATTTCCGCCACCGGGTTCATAAAGGTGACGCACATGTCGTCATTGGTGCTGATCACTGCCTCACCGATAGAATCGAGGGTGATGGCCATGCGCTCTTTTTCCTGAAATAACGCATCGTTGAGGGTGCGCAGATGGGTGATATCCTGGCTGATACCGAGCATGCGTTCGATTTGCCCATCCTGGCTGAGGATGCGGTTAGCTTCGGTGCGCACATAACGAATGCCATCCGGCAGGTTGATACGATATTCCATATGAAAAGCGCTGCGCCGCTCAATGGCTTCCTGAACCGTAAGCGCGGCGTACTCCTGCTCTGATGGGTGCACGCGCTGCATCCACAGGTCGTAGGTCGGTATTTCATGGGCAGCCAGGCCGTACAATTCATGCATGCGCTTATCCCACATCAGTTCGCCTGTCAGCAGGTTCCACTCCCATACGCCGATACCACCGGCTTCATTTGCCAGGGTGATACGTTCCATCAGCCGACGGTTAACCTGCTCGCTCTGCTTCAGCTCGGAGATATCGACAATCTGCGAAATGAAGTACAACGGTAACTGCTGTGTATCCCGTACCATTGATACCGTCAGTCGCGCCCAGACAATGTCGCCATCTTTGCGGAAATAGCGCTTCTCCAGGGTGTAAGTCATGATCTCTCCCTTTAGCAGACGTTGCAGTTGCTGCAGGTCGGTCTCAAGATCGTCGGGGTGGGTAATCTGCTGGAAGGTGAGTTTTTTTAACTCATCAGCCGGGAAGCCCAGCGTGCGACACAACGATTGGTTGACCTGCAACCAGCTGCCCTGAGGCGACACCAGCGCCATGCCGATGGCGGAATATTCCATCGCATTACGGAAGCGGGTTTCATTTTCGGAGATATGGTTTTTCTCGCGCTGAAAGGCATCCATGACCAGGGCCATCACGTGGCTTGGGATCAGCACCAGCAGGAAGGGGAGCCAGGTACCCGCCTGACCCAGCATGCGATCCTCGTGGCCGAGATTGACCAGACCAAACGCCAGCAGCAACGAAATAAAACTGGAGTTAAGCAGGAAAAGTAAGAAGGCTTCGAACTTCGGCAAGCGTATCGCGCACCAGAACAGAATCACCACAATAAAGGTGAAGGGCCACGGCAGATAGCGCAGGCTCAGGTAACTGGCGAGCAGGGTGACGGCCAGGGTGAAGACCGTTTCCAGACCGCGATGGCGTGCTACCGGGTTTTCCTGTTTACCTAATGGCCACAGCAGCAGTACCGGGCCGAGCGCCAGCATACCGATAATTTCGGAAATCACCCAGGTAGAGAAAAACGTCAGGGTGGCTTTACCATCGACATTCAGGAGCCACAGTGCCAGCACCCCACCCGCCAGTGGCGCCAGAATCCCGGCACACACCACGTAGCGTCCCCAGTCGAGTAGTGAATTCAGCGGGGCATTTCTGGCGAGCAGGGCGCGGAGCATCACACCGCCAATCAGCGCCTGTAGCACATTCAGTAAGGCAAATTTGAGGTTACTGAATGCCGGGCCAATCACCAGCAGGTTGGCCAGCGCAGTGCCAATCAGGCAACCCAGCAACAAAAGGGGCACGCGGGGGGCAGGGGCGCGAAACACCACAATGGTCATCAATGCGGTGGAGTACCACAGCGGCGAAATACGTCCGCTGACGATGATCAGCTCCAGACAAAACAGCGTTAGCAGAAACGCGATTACCCCCAGGTAGAGGGCGCTGAGCCAATATTTCTTTGAGCCATACTGCGAGGTCAATATGTCGAGGGTCATGCACGAATCCAGCAGCGCGCATTCGTAACACGACGAAAAATGCGCCAGTCATTCTCTACAGGCATGCTAGCACATCTGAAACAGATGTCTGCCGCCAATTCACTTTTGCCCCTTATTCAATACATTGACTGCCCTTTTGTTAACAAAGGGCAGTCAGGTTACTGACGAAAGAGGTCGGCGCGGGTGTAGGGTTTTTCCAGTCCGGCGAGATCAGCGGAAAAACGCTCAAGGAACTGCTGTGTGGTGGCGACGCGGCCATGGCTGACGAGTAACAGTGGTACCAAAAAAGCCACACCCATCTGAGGCAGACTGAATGCTTTTAGCGCGGTGTCGCGCTGGCTGAGCAGGAAGGCGCTGCTGAGGGTGAAACCGAGCGCCAGACCGGCGATCACTTCGCTGGGCGAATGTGCATGGATGGCCAGACGGGATAACCCGACCATCATCGGGATCAGATAACCGAGGCTGATGGTCGCGGTACGCCAGAAGCTGGACCAGCGGCCGGAAACCAGCCACATCATCACCGGCCAGAGCGTGGCGGACATCGCGCTATGGCCGCTAAAACCGGTAAAGTTAAATCGCGCGCTGCCAATGCCAAAGCCGAGAAACATTATTTTAGAAATGCTGACCAGCAAACCAGCAAGACCAAACGCCAACAGCCAATACCAGACGGTACGACGGTTGTCGCTTTTCCACGGCAGCACCAGTGCGATGATCACCGCAGTGGGGATCAGCAGCATACTGTCACCGAAATAGGTCAGGGTTTTCCAGCTCATACATCTCCTTTGGACTTACGATCGTTCAGGCACAACATTGCACGCAATATTGGCAGAAGAACAGTGTATCGATTAAGCGGCTTGCTGCAAAAGGGGATAATCTGAAAAGCCATGGGCTGCATTTCTCTGGCATCAAACCGGTGAAATACCTATAATCGCCGCAAACTTTACCCTCTCATTATCGGCCCGTCGAAGTTCCGACTTCAACAGGCTCCAGTTATCAGGTCTTAAAAAAGTATGACTGACAAGTCTCATCAGTGCGTGATCGTTGGCATTGCAGGTGCATCCGCATCCGGAAAAAGTCTTATTGCCAGCACGCTCTATCGTGAAATCCGTGACCAGGTCGGTGACGAGCATATCGGGGTGATCCCGGAAGATGCCTACTACAAAGATCAAAGCCACCTCACCATGGAAGAGAGGGTGAAAACCAATTATGACCATCCGAGCGCGATGGATCATGATTTGCTGCTGCAACATCTTCAGGCGCTGAAGGCCGGGCAGAACATCGAATTGCCGGTTTACAGCTATGTCGAGCATACCCGGACGACCGAGTGCATCCACCTGAAACCGAAGAAAGTGATTATCCTTGAAGGGATTTTGCTGCTGACTGATGCGCGTCTGCGTCAGGAAATGAATTTCTCCATTTTCGTCGATACCCCGCTGGATATCTGCCTGATGCGTCGTATGAAGCGTGACGTGAATGAGCGCGGCCGTTCGATGGATTCGGTGATGAGCCAGTATCAGAAGACGGTTCGCCCGATGTTCCTGCAATTCATCGAACCCTCCAAGCAGTACGCCGACATTATTGTGCCGCGCGGCGGGAAAAACCGTATTGCCATTGATATCCTCAAGGCAAAAATTAACCAGTTCTTCGAATAAACCGCGTCCGGATGGACGTGACGCGCAGAGGTTGTCACAACAGCGACAGCCTTTCGCTACACTTAAATCATGGAGTCACAGCGATGAGATTATGCGATCGCGATATAGAAACCTGGCTGGACAGCGGTAAGCTGGCGATCTCGCCACGTCCGCCGGTTGAGCGTATTAGTGGTGCCACCGTCGATGTGCGCCTGGGTAATCAGTTCCGCACGTTTCGCGGTCACACCGCGGCATTTATCGATTTAAGTGGTCCAAAGCATGAAGTGAGTGCTGCCCTGGACCGCGTAATGAGTGATGAAATTGTGCTGCCGGAAGGTGAAGCGTTCTTCCTGCATCCGGGAGAGCTGGCGCTGGCGGTGACGCTGGAGTCGGTGACGTTACCGGATGATCTGGTCGGCTGGCTGGATGGCCGCTCATCACTGGCCCGTCTGGGGTTGATGGTGCATGTGACGGCACACCGTATTGACCCAGGCTGGCAGGGGCGCATCGTGCTGGAGTTTTATAATTCCGGTAAGCTGCCGCTGGCACTGCGTCCCGGTATGCTGATTGGTGCCCTGAGTTTTGAGCCGCTTTCTGGCCCGGCGGCGCGTCCGTACAACCGTCGTGAAGATGCCAAATATCGGGGCCAGCAGGGTGCTGATGCCAGTCGTATCGACAAAGATTGATCGCCGGATATTGAGGATGTAATGAGAAGAGTGATAACCACGCTGGCCATCCTGTTAGTGGTGGTCGTAGCGGGAATGACAGCGCTGGTGTTGCTGGTGAATCCCAACGACTTTCGTACCTATATGGTACAACAGGTGGAACAACGTAGTGGTTATCGGCTTCAGGTCAGTGGCGATCTGCGCTGGCACGTCTGGCCGCAGCTGAGCATTCTGGCTGGCCGGATGAGTCTGACCGCGCCTGGGGCCACTCAGCCGGTGGTCATCGCGGAAAATATGCGTCTCGACGTTAACCTGTGGCCGTTACTCTCTCATCAGCTGAGCGTCAGCCAGGTGATGCTGAAAAATGCCATCATCCGCGTCACGCCCGATAGCGATGCACAAAAACCGACGGGAGCACCGGTAGGGCCGCGTGATGCCGAACCGGTCGCCAGCAACAATGGCTGGTCATTTGATATTGGTAAGCTGCGCCTGGTCGATAGTCTGTTGATTTGGCAGCAGCAGGGCGGTGACGAATACAACTTTCGCGCGCTGAATCTCAATCTGAGTCAGGATGCCAGCAAACAAGCCAGCATTGATCTCAGCACCCGTATTTCACGTAATCAGCGTAACCTGGTGGTCAGCCTCAAAGGGCAGCTTAACGCTGCACAATATCCCCATCGCCTGAGCGGACAGATTGATTCGCTGGATTACGCGCTGGATGGTGCCAATTTGCCGCCCCAGGGCATCAAAGGGACGCTGAGTGGTGAGGGTGAATGGAATAATGACCGTCAGCAGTTTGCGCTGGATAAACTGCAACTGAGTGCCAATGACAGCTCGCTCGATGGCAGCGCACAAGGGCGTATTTCGCTGCCGCAGCAACTCGCCCTGAAGCTGCATGCCTCAACGCTGAATCTCGATAATCTGATGGCCAGTGCCCCCGTCAGCGATAACAGTGCACCGCAGCATGCCAGCGTGATACGCACTCCGGTGATCGCCGAGCCGCGTGAGCGTGATAACAGCGATTCACCGCTGAATATGATGGACCTGTCACTCAATCTCAACGCTGATAAAGCGGTATGGCGTGGATTGACGCTCAGCAATCTGCAACTGGCCGCCAGCAACCAGCAAGGATTGATGACCCTGAGCCAGTTGCAGGGCAAGCTGGGCGACGGGCAGTTCTCGCTACCGGGAACGGTGGATATCCGTCGTCCGGTCACTGAGGTGACGCTACAACCGGAACTGTCCCAGGTGGCGATTGCGCCGCTGCTGAAGGCGTTTGAATTGCCGGAAGCGTTGCAGGGAACGGTGTCACTTCAGGGGGATTTAAGCGGCAGCGGTCTGAGCATCGATGATGCTAAGCAGAACTGGCAGGGGAGTGCGGAACTCACCGCTAATAACCTGCAACTGGCGCAGATCAATCTTCAGCAGATGGTGCGTCGTGCCGTGGATCGTATCAGCAATCGCGTCACCAACGACGCCAGCGACGACCAGAATATCCAGCAGCTGAGTGGCCGAATCAGCCTGAATCACGGCAACATCGTATTGCCTGATTTGCAGGGCGGCAGTAGCCATCTGGCTGTGCAGAGCCAGGGCAATATTAACCTGGTTAATCGTCAGCTGGATGTCACCATTAATATGATGCTGCGTGGCTGGAAAGGTGACGATAAGCTGGCTGCGGTGATGAATGAGCAGACTATCCCGCTGCGTATGTATGGCAAGTGGGATAATTTGCAATATTCGCTGCCGGTGGATCAGGTTCTGCGCCAGCAATTACAAAGCGAAGCGAAAAGCCGACTGGATCAATGGCTTGACCGGCAGCAGTCGCCCAAAGAAAAACCCTGATGTTGTAGCGGCGCGATTTATCGCGCATGTCTTTCCGCTGCGCCTATTCCCAAAGGCGCGCGATAAATCGCGCCGCTACGAAAACGTGCGGTTATTGGCCTGGTTTGTACCTGGTAGTTACGAGGTAGGTTCCAGCGGCACGATCTCCACCTTCTGCACACGATGATTTTCTACCTGCAAGGTACGCAGCAGGTAATCCCCTACCTGTAAGACTTCCCCCTCCTGCGGCACATGTTGCAGGCTATCCATCAGTAAACCGGCCAGCGTGTGATAACTACGTTTCTCATCCAACGGCAGGTGTACATATACCGCCAGATCTTCCAGCGGCATGTGCCCATTAGCAATCCATCCACCTTGCGGGCTGGGCTGAATGTCATAGCGGGGATCAATCTCTTCCCCCTCATTGGGGAGATTACCGGCGATGGTTTCCATCACATCGCTGAGCGTGACCACCCCTTCCACAGAGCCAAACTCATCGACCACAAAGGCAAAGTGGGTGCGTGCCTGGCGAAACTGCTCCAGAGCCTGGAGTAACGTGAGGCGCTCGGGAAACACCAGTGGCTGACGTATCAGCGAACGTAAATCGAGCGATTTATCATGTAAAGCCTGATGCATCAGGTCAATGATGTGCACCACGCCAAGCGGCTCGTTACCCTTTTCGGTAATCAGGATACGCGTATGCTGGTTGCGATCGAGCTTTGCCATAATTTCTGCTGGATCTTCACTTAAATCGATATGTTCGACATCATGGCGTGAAGTCATGATGCTGCTGATTTGCCGCTGCCCAAGCCCCAGCACGCGTGCAATCATGCGCCGTTCCTGGCGGTTAAACAGCGCACCTTCCTCGCTGTCTGCGAGGAGCGATGCCGTGTCGGCATCCAGTTCTGCACGCTGTGCTTCACCGCGTAAGATGCGCAGCACCGCTTCCGCAGTGCGCTGGCGCAGAGGACGACCCGCAGAAAGAAAGCGTCGGCGGTTAAATGTCGCCAGCTGGTTGAACATTTCAATCAGGATCGAGAAGCCGATGGCGGCGTACAGATACCCTTTAGGAATGATAAAGCCAAGACCTTCCGCTACCAGGCTGAAGCCAATCATCAGCAGGAAACTCAGGCAGAGAATGACGATGGTGGGATGCCCATTGACGAAACGCGTGAGGGGTTTACTGGCCAGCAGCATCAGTAAAATGGCGATGGTCACGGCTGTCATCATCACCGGTAATTCATTTACCATACCCACGGCGGTGATCACCGCATCAAGCGAGAAGATGGCATCCAGCACCACGATTTGCGCCACCACCGGCCAGAATTTAGCACCATTGTTAGTTTGACCGTCGTCTTCGTCGCTACCTTCCAGTCTGTCGTTCAGTTCCGTAGTGGCTTTAAACAACAGAAAGACGCCGCCAGAAAACAGCAGCAAATCGCGCGCACTAAAGCTATGTTGCCAGAGGGTAAAGAGGGGTTGAGTCAGGGTAACCAGCCAGGAGAGCGAGGCCAGCAGCAGCAGACGCGATACCAGCGCCAGCAACAGACCAATCACGCGGGCGCGATCGCGCACCGACAAGGGTAATTTTTCTACCAGAATGGCAATGAAAACCAGATTATCAATGCCCAGCACCAGCTCCAGAACGATTAGCGTAACTAATCCTGCCCAGAGCGAGGGATCAGCGATCCACTCCAACATGCTTTCATCACCTGAATGTCTGAGAATGAGCTTAGTCTTATCATAGTTAATCCGCCGCCGGGGAACAAATAGCGCCTTAGCTGCGTATGACAACGGTTGCCAGTGATAATAAGGAATATTCCTAAATGCTATTTTGCACAGATAAGTTGAATGTATGGATAAACAACATGCGTCTGATATCACCGCTATTAATTTTTTTTGCCATGCGGCGGCGTGCATTTTTAATGCGAAATGAACAGAAGGTGAGTATCGAATTATTCTGATTTTTGCGTGGGAATGGCCTGAAAGGGATGGCATCAATACTAATGACTGGTAGTCTTTTTCCTAAAATAGTGCAGGGAAGACGGGGTCTACTTGTAAACAAGCCAGTAATAACTAGTATAGCAACGTGTTAGTAAATGTCTGCGCTTATGTTGTTAATAGCGCGCTGTTTAGCTTCTTAATGTTGAGAATTGTGATCGTGCCCAGCTTAAGGCCAGTTATTGTCATGGCTTTAAAGGTCGATCGCGGACAGGAAATAGGGTGAGTAAAGCGGTATTGGCAGCGACAGCCAAGGGCGGTAGCGTGTCCGAAGTGCTTTTCTCTCCGGGGGATTTGCTTTGCAGGGATATCAATAGGAACTCGGACTAATCTGTTGGTATTTATCATAATTTTCTGGGTGTAACTGCAAAGCAATTGGCATAAATGCCGTAGATTTACCCCCCAGATTGCTGCTTTCGTGACAGTTTTTATATCGCTCATTTATTACGCAGTCTTGTGGCATTAAGGATTAGGGAAATAAAATAAAGAGTTAATTATGCGCGATAACGAATTTACCTATAAAAGTCTCCTCACTAAAATTTTACTGGCGTGCTCGGATTTAATTTGTTTCAACGCGGCGTTGTTTATTGCTCTGGCGCTGATTAATTCGCTCACGAACTCCCCACTGGCAGATATTTCTGAAAAAGACCTCGATTTAAAAATCGCCACACACATCTGTCTGTCGATTATTTGTGTTGGCTGGTTCTGGGTTCGCCTGCGACATTTCACCTATCGCAAGCCTTTCTGGTTCGAGCTAAAAGAGATCTTTCGTACCATTCTTATTTTCTCTGTTATCGATTTATCTATTACCGCTCTGTCGCAGTGGCAGATGTCGCGTTTTGTCTGGGTACTGACCTGGCTTCTGGCATTAATCCTAATTCCACTGGGTCGTGCCCTGTCAAAACGCGTCCTGAACCATTTTGGCATGTGGAAAAAGCAGACCATCATCATCGGCAGCAACAAAAATGCCCAGGAAGCCTGGCAGGCACTGCAGAGCGAAGAAGTGATGGGATTTGATGTGATTGCCTTTTTCGATGTGGATGGCAGCTGTCCTGATACCAGTATCGCCGGTGTGCCGGTGCTGCGTAATGAGCAGGAATTGTGGCAGCTCACCAACGTTGAGACGCAATTTATCGTCGCGGTGGAATTTGAGCAGAGCCAGCATCGTGATAACTGGCTGAAGACACTGGCAATGCATAACTGCCGTTCAGTTTCCGTTATCCCGACGCTGCGTGGCGTGCCGCTCTACGGCACTGATATGGCGTATATCTTCAGCCATGAAGTGATGATCCTGCGGGTTAACAACAACCTGGCGAAGCGGACGTCGCGTTGCCTGAAACGTGTCTTTGATGTGGTTGGCGCGCTCAGCATCATCATCGCACTGTCACCAGCATTACTGGTGCTGGGATTCCTGGTGGGACGTGACGGTGGCAACCCGATTTACGGTCATGAACGTGTCGGTATGAATGGCCGCAAGTTCAAATGTCTCAAATTCCGCTCGATGGTGATCAACTCCAAAGAGGTGCTGGAAGAGGTACTGCGTACCGATCCGGTGGCGCGCGCCGAGTGGGACAAAGATTTCAAACTGAAGAACGATCCCCGTATTACCAAAGTCGGTCACTTTATCCGTAAAACCAGTCTGGATGAGTTACCGCAGCTGTGGAACGTGGTCCGTGGCGATATGAGCCTGGTGGGACCGCGTCCGGTTATCGAAGATGAACTCTGCCGTTATGCCGGTGATGTCGATTATTACCTGATGGCGAAACCAGGCATGACGGGATTGTGGCAGGTCAGCGGTCGTAACGACGTTGACTATGAAACGCGCGTCTATTTCGATTCGTGGTATGTCAAAAACTGGTCGCTGTGGAATGACATCGCGATTCTGTTTAAGACCATTGGCGTAGTGCTGAAACGCGACGGAGCTTATTGATAGACAGCGAGGACACGGCGACAACATAAAACCCAGGGAGCAAATGATAATGACCCACAGTTTCGGTGTTTAACCCGTCGGCTTTATTTTTGTAAGACGCTTACACAGCGGCGTTTTCGCCTCTATCAATCATTAACTGATAGCGAAGATCCAGATGATTACAATGAAAATTAAAATGATACCGTTACTGGTATCGGCCACTATTCTCTCCGGGTGCACGATCGAGCCAGGTCAGCGCCTTTCCACTAGCGGAAAAGATGTCATTGAGCAGCAGGACAGCAATTTTGACATCGACAAATACGTTAACGTCTTTCCTTTAACGCCGCGTCTGGTTGAGCAGATGCGTCCGAAACCGCTGGTGGCGCAGGCCAACCCGGCGTTGCAGAACGAAATTCAAAGTTATGAATATCGTGTCGGCATCGGCGATGTGCTGAACGTTACCGTGTGGGATCACCCTGAATTGACCACCCCGGCGGGTCAGTACCGCAGTGCCAGCGACACCGGTAACTGGGTGCAGGCGGATGGTACGATCTTCTATCCCTATATCGGCAAAGTCCGTGTTGCCGGTCGAACCGTGACGGAAATCCGTGCCGAAATTGCGCGTCGTCTCGCGCAGTACATCGAAAGTCCGCAGGTCGACGTGAATGTTGCCGCTTTCCGTTCACAAAAAACCTATATCAGTGGTTCGGTCACCACCTCAGGTCAGCAGGCGATCACCAACGTACCGCTCACCGTGCTGGATGCAGTCAACGCCGCAGGTGGCCTGACGGCGGATGCCGACTGGCGTAACGTGGTGCTGACGCACGGTGGCCGTGAACAACGTATTTCGCTGCAGGCGCTGATGCAAAACGGCGACCTGAGCCAGAACCATCTGCTGTATCCGGGCGATATTCTTTATGTACCTCGTAACGATGATCTGAAGGTCTTCGTCATGGGCGAAGTGAAGCAGCAGACCACGCTGAAAATGGACCGCAGCGGTATGACGCTGGCTGAAGCGCTGGGCAATGCTCAGGGCATGGATCAGACCACAGCAGATGCCACCGGCGTGTTCGTCATTCGTCCTATTCGTGGCAGTAACCGTACCAAGATCGCCAACATCTATCAGTTGAATACCAAAGATGCCGCTTCAATGGTGATGGGTACTGAATTCCAACTGGAGCCGTACGACATCGTGTATGTCACCTCCACTCCGCTCACCCGCTGGAACCGTGTTATTTCCGCGCTGCTGCCGACCATCGTAGGTATCGACGATGCAAGCTCCGCAGCCCTGCGTTTCCATACATGGGATAACTAAGGTTTAACCATGATTAGCTCCGTGTTAGTCGTCTGTGTCGGCAACATTTGCCGCTCCCCGACCGGGGAGCGTTTGTTCAAACGCGCTTTACCTGAAACCCGGGTAGCGTCTGCGGGGCTGGGTGCTCTGCGTGGCTCCCCGGCAGATCAGACTGCCAGTGATGTGGCTGCCAGACATGGCGTGTCACTGGCCGGTCACCATGCTCAGCAGTTAACGGCCGAAATGTGCCGTGACTATGACCTGATTCTGGTGATGGAAAAGCGTCATGTTGAGCAGGTAAATCGGATCGATCCAGCCGCACGCGGGAAAACCATGCTGCTTGGGCACTGGCTCAACCAACAGGAAATAGCGGATCCGTACAAAAAAAGCCGTGAGGCCTTTGAAGAGGTTTACGGGTTACTGGAACACGCTACCCAGAAATGGGTCAACGTACTAAGCCGATAGTTGGGATTATCCATGAATATAAAAAACAAGGTTATGACAGCGCCGAAAGAGGATTCGAATGGATGGGATCTGGCGCATCTTGTGGGACAACTCATTGACCATCGGTGGGTCATTGTTGCCGTTACCGCCTTCTTCATGTTGGTGGGAACCCTCTACACACTGTTTGCCACGCCGATCTATAGCGCGGATGCCATGGTGCAAGTCGAGCAGAAGAACACCAACTCGGTGCTGAACGATTTGCAGGATATCCTGCCGTCCACACCGGCATCCGATACCGAGATTCAGATCCTTGAATCGCGCATGGTCATCGGTAAAACGGTAGACGATCTCGGCCTGGATACCGTGGTGCAGCAGAACTATTTCCCGATTATCGGTAAAGGTCTGTCGCGCCTGATGGGCAATAAACCGGCGCAGATCGCCATCACGCGTCTGGAAATTCCGCGTTCAATCGATAAACGTACCGTGCAGCTGGAAGTGACCGGCCCGCAGACCTACACCGTGACCAGCAATGGTGACGAGCTGTTTAAAGGCCGCGTAGGTCAGCTGGAGCAGCACGGTGAAGTCACCATGCTGGTGAGCGGTATCGAAGCGGATGCCGGCACCAGCTTTGATGTCACCAAGCTGAGCGATCTGCAGGCGATCAAAGCGGTGCTGGCCAATCTGACCGTCGCCGATAAAGCGAAAGATACCGGCGTACTGGGGCTGGAATACCAGCACGAAGATCCGGATCAGGCCAGCCGCGTGCTGAATCAGATCGTGAACAACTATCTGTTGCAGAACGTTGAGCGCAAGTCAGAACAGGCCGCGAAAAGCCTTGATTTCCTGCGCAATCAGCTGCCTCAGGTACGCGATAACCTGAATGAAGCGGAAGACAAGCTGAACGCCTATCGTCGTGAAAACGAATCGGTAGATATGTCACTGGAAGCGAAATCGGCGCTGGATTCTTCCGTGAGCGTGCAGAGCCAGCTGAACGAGTTAACCTTCCGTGAAGCGGAAGTCTCACAGCTGTACACCAAAGATCACCCGACTTACCGCGCACTGCTGGAAAAACGCAAAACGCTGGAAGACGAGCAGGCCAATCTGAACAAGAAAATTGCGCAGATGCCGCAGACCCAGCAGGAGATTTTGCGTCTGACGCGTGACGTGCAGGCAGGGCAGGAAATCTACATGCAACTGCTGAATCGTCAGCAGGAACTGGGTATCAGTAAAGCCAGTACCGTCGGTGACGTGCGCATTATCGATCCGGCAGAAACCGCGGGTTCACCCGTCGCGCCGAAGAAATTGCTGATCATCGCCGCCAGCCTGATTCTGGGTCTGGTTCTGTCCGTGGGCATCGTTCTGCTGAAAGCTGTATTCCACCACGGCATTGAAAACCCGGAGCAGCTGGAAGAGCTGGGTATGAACGTGTATGCCAGCGTGCCGCTGTCTGACTGGCAGCGTAAGAAGGATACCGAAGCGCTGGCGCGTCGCGGGCACAAAGAGAAAAGCGATCCGCACAATACGCTGCTGGCGCTGGGCAACCCGACTGACCTCTCCATCGAAGCGATTCGTAGTCTGCGTACCAGCCTGCACTTCGCGATGATGGAAGCGAAGAACAACATCCTGATGATCACCGGTGCCAGCCCGGGCATTGGTAAAACCTTTATCTGTGCCAACCTGGCGACGCTGGTATCGAAAGCGGGTCAGCGCGTGTTGTTCATCGATGGTGATATGCGCCGCGGTTATACCCATGAACTGCTGGGGGCGGAAAACAAAGTTGGCTTGTCTAACGTGTTGTCCGGCAAGAGCGAGTTCTCTCCGACCATGATTCAGAAAGGTGCCTACGGTTTTGATTTCCTGCCGCGTGGTCAGGTGCCACCTAACCCATCGGAGCTGCTGATGCATCGCCGCATGAGCGAGTTGCTGGATTGGGCGGGTAAAAACTATGACCTGGTGTTGATTGATACGCCACCGATCCTGGCCGTTACCGACGCTTCCATTATCGGTAAGCTGGCCGGAACGTCGCTGATGGTAGCGCGTTTTGAAACCAACACCACCAAAGAGCTGGATGTCAGTTACCGTCGCTTTGCCCAGAACGGTATCGAGATTAAAGGCGTCATCCTCAACGCCGTGGTGCGTAAAGCGTCGAATGTCTACGGTTATGGCTACGACTACTACAACTACGAATACGGTAAAGAAACCAAAAGCTAAGAGTCAGACACTCTTCCGGGGCGGTTTATCCGCCCCGTTTTTATCGTGGTTAGGGCACATTGCGTAGCGGCGCGATTTATCGCGCTGGTTTAAACAGACAGCGCAGTTCCTGAAAAGAGCGCAATAAATTGCGCCGCTACAAATCAGGCGCTGATAAAACAGTTTCACCCTTTTTATCGTGCTTTTTTGGGCACGCTATTACACACAGCACACGCTTAGGTAATTCCGTAATGGTATGTCACTGCTTAATGATAAATGGATATAACGGCATGATTTTTAGGAAAAAAGCCGATTCCCATCATCAGACTGCAAAGTATACCGTTGAATCTGGAACAGCTGTTTAAGAGGTGCTGGCAATGCAGGATATCCACTTCTCAATTGTAATTCCCGCTTATAACGCGTCGAAGTCGATTGTGACGACGCTGGATTGCGTCAATGCGCAGAGTTATCGCAATTTTGAAGTCATTATTGTCGATGACAAATCAGCCGATGCGGCAGAACTGGCGCAGGTGGTGCGCAGCGATCGCTATCAGGACCTGGACATCAGGCTGGAGCTGTCTGAGGTAAAACTCAACGGGGCAGGGGCGCGCAATAAAGGGATTGAACTCGCCACCGGTGATTTCATCAGCTTTCTGGATGCCGACGATGAATGGCATCCGGACAAGCTGCTGGAAGTCTCGCGCACCATCGCCAGGCTTGAGGCACAGGGCAAGTCGCGTTATGTCATTTTTAGTCAGGTGAATATTCACCAGGACGGTTGTTTCCTGAAAGTAATGCCCATGCAGCCACCTGGCAAAAACGAAACTGTCGCAGAATATTTGTTTGGTTGTTACGGCTTCATTCAGACCAGCACCATCGTGCTGAAGCGTGCCGATGCTGAACAGATTAAATTCGATACGCGCTATATCCGCCATCAGGATTATGACTTCTGCATTCGTGCCGATCGCATGGGCTATCACTTCGTGATGCTCGATAAGCCGCTGGCGACCTACCATCTGGTGACCAAATTTGGTTCGAAGCACAAAGGGGAGTCGGTGAAATACTCCTTCTTCTGGCTCGATACCATGAAACCCTATCTGACTGCGCGCGATATCCATACCTACAAAGCGTTCAAACTGCCGCTGCGCTACAAAATGGATGGCAACTCGTTACTGGCGAGTATCAGCTTCGCGCGTTACTTCTTCCTGACTAACAAAGATAACCAGGCTTACTTTATGAGCCGTGTGATGGACAAGGTGAAGTCCCGTTTCTTTGGCCGCAGGGCTGTTTCCTGATTTGGTGGTTCCTTTGATTTCACTTGCTCCCAGACCGGGGCAATTTTTTTTACTTCCTGTCATCTCCTCTTACGGGTATTCAGATGAAAAATCATGTAGGCACCATCGGCATTGTGATGCCGATGTATAACGCGCGCCAGACGGTATTGCGTGCGGTGCAGTCGATTCTCGATCAGAGCTATAGCGACTGGCATCTGTATCTGATCAACGATAAATCGACCGACGATTCACTGGCTTTGGTGCGTGAACATTGCCGGGACGAACGTATCACTATCCTCAACAATGAGATGAACCAGGGCGCAGCAGAGACCCGTAATGTCGGGCTGCGCGCTGCACAGCAAGATATCATTGCTTTTCTTGACAGCGATGATGAATGGCATGCGGAAAAGCTGGCTGAACAGGCTGCCGCGATTCATGCCGGTGACGATTTTGTTATTACCCATTATCACTACAAAACCAAAAGCGCTGACCACGATATCAACTACAACAAACCCTATCTGCAACAGCAAAACTTCGTGAAGAAGCAATATCGCGTCTGCTTCTCTTCGGTCTGTTTTCGCCGTCCTCCGCAGGGCATCTTCTTTCAGCGTAAAGGCCATGAAGATTTCCTGTTCCTCTTCGAGCTGTTTCTCCGTTACCGGCAAGCCCGGGTGATCCAGAAGACGCTGGTGAACTATTACGAGCTGGGCGATTCGCTATCACGTAACAAAAATAAAGCGGCGAAATGGCACCTCGAATTATTAAGAATTATCTATAAAAACAATCCCTTAAAAATCTATTACTATTACGGCTGGTATATGGTGAACGGTGTGCTTTTCACCTTAAAACATCGTTGATATCCGGCATCCTTTGCGTTTGAGGTGGAAAGCGTTTCATGAAAAAGATTGTACTGGTGATTAAGGATGCTTATTCGTACGCGGGTACGGAAAACATCTGCAACTTTATGTCGGAGTGCCTTGGCGAGCAGCATGAGGTGACCGTCTATTCGCTGGAAGGCAGCGGAAAGCCGTTCTATCCGTTCACCCATGCCAGACAGATTGTCAGCTTTGCAGGTGAGAGCAATCCGATTAAAAGCGCCGTGGCGCGCATCCAGCAGGAAGGGTTCGACAGTGTGTTCCTGATCAGTATGGGGCGTCTGAGTGTGATGTTTGCCTTCTGGAATCTGATGTCCATGAAGAAGAAACGCTTCAAAGCCTATGCCTGCGAGCACATTGCCATCAACTCCTTCAGTAAACCGATCAAATTGCTGAAATGGCTGCTGCTGCGCTTTTATGACCAGGTGATCGTGCTGACCGATAAAGACCATCAGGTATTCAGCCGCTGGAACATCCGCAGCCAGCAGATTCCTAACCCAGTGGTTTACAAATCCTTTGCGCGTCAGACGCGTAACCGCCAGGCGCTGGCCATTGGTCGCCTTGAGCACCAGAAAGGCTTCGACCTGCTGCTGGATATCTGGGCTGATTTCAGCAAAACCCATCCTGACTGGACGCTGGTGATCGCCGGAGACGGCGAGGTCCGCCAGCAGTTGCACGATCAGGCAGCGTCGCTGGGTATCACCGACAGCGTCAACTTCGTTGGCAGAGTCAGCAACATCAATGATTACTACCGTGGCAGTGACATGGCGTTGATGACGTCACGCTATGAAGGGCTTCCGCTGGTGTTGCTGGAAGCTAAATCCTGGTCGCTGCCGGTGGTGGCGTATGACTGCCCGACCGGGCCGCAGGAAATTATCAATCATGGCGAAGATGGTTTCCTGGTGCCGATGAATGACAAAACGACCTTCCTGGCGCGGATGGATCAACTCGCCAGCGATGATGCGCTGTTCTACCGCATGAGCGAAAAAACCAAAGAAACTGCGCTGAAGTTTGACGGCAACGAGATCAAACAAAGCTGGCTGGCGCTGATTTAGCGCCGGCTTACGCCTATGGCTACCTCGGGGACACACTTATGGCCGCCCGGCGGCCCCATGACCACGGGATTTGATGCATGAAAAGAAGAGAAGTTTTGCAAACCGCAGCCTCCTCCATTGTTGCTGCGCTCTCGGTGAGTGCATTTTCCAGCTATGCGGCAAAAAATGGCCAGCCAGCCTTGAAAGCGGTCGATCCTTCCAGCGTGCCGCAGGGAGATGTACCGATTCTCACGCCGGAAAATGTTTACACCATGCCGCCGCAATTCTGGCAAAACTTTGTGGGCAAATTGTGGATCGGTAAGGCCGGTAGCGATGCCAGCAAAGCGGGTAACCAAATCCCGGTTTATCTGCGTGATGCCAGCGGTAAAATATCGCAAATCAGCCAGCCAATTGCGCTGAATAAGGGCAATTTTGCGCAGTTTATCCACGATAATGCTGCGTTAATTGCCGATCCTGCTCACTCTATGGCCGTTGAGGACGAGAGCGGCAATACGCTGTTTTCCATTGATGACGTGAGTCGTCCCAATCAAAGCAATTTCAGTCAGCGTCTGGCGCAACCCAATGGTTATCAGCTGATTGGGGAAATCCCTTCCGTTGAGGAATTGCGTAAAACCCGTCCGCTGTTTGTCGGTGCCAAGATCAAGCTGAAAAGCTGGCATGAAGGGCTGGAAGTGGGCGGTGGCGAATTTGTCGGTGCTTTTGGTGACGGCAAAGATGACAACGGCGTGATGTTCAGCGGCAACGGCTTTACCTGGCGTCGCGTAGTGGAAGATTTCAACCGCCTGACGCTGTTCGATTTTGGCGCGATTGCCGATGGCAAAACCGATGCTGCACCGGCGATCAAAGCGATGTATCAATGGTCACAGGATGCCAGTCAGCCGATTTGTGTCCAGTTCCCGGCGGGCACCTTCTTTGTTTCCGGTTGTGATTTTGGTGACAAGCAGCAACGCTTCTTCCGCATCTCTGGCGCGATGGTGAACTTTGGCTATTTCCCGGCCACCACGCTGGTTTCGGATGGGAGTTCCGAATTCCTGTTTCAGGTAAATGCTCGCTGGACCGAAATCTCTAACCTGATTTTTAACGGTAACACCGACAAGCATCCGAATAAGCAGGGGTTATTCCGCAACACCTGCGCGGGCGGCCAGTTCTTCCGTGGCGCTTGTCTGCGCTTTAACCAGGTGGGCGGTGTCTCGCTGAGTATGCTGGATACGCTGGATTGTAAAATCGACCAGTGGTACGCCAACGGCTGTACTGGCGATGTGATTAAAGCCAGCTGGTCCGGGCAGAAAGCGGGCAACTGGGATCACAGCACCGCGATTGAACTCTCCAACTTCAATGCCCAGCACTGTAAAGGCGGGATGGTGCTGAATCTGCCACGTTGCAGCCAGTCGATTATTCATAACGGCTGGATTGAGCACACCGAGCATCCGGGAGACATCTCCAATGGCCAATGGATCATTGATGCACTGAGTCTGGAAGATTGTAAGAACCCGCTGATCGCCCGTAACTCGCGCCTGAATATGCGCCAGACCAATTTGCAGGCCGGAAGCTGGATCGATAACTCACTGGAAGGCGAGCGCTGGCTCAATATTTGGGAGATGGGGTCAACGCGCGTTGAATCTTACGGCGTCGCTATCGACGGTAGTCTGAAATACAACTACCTCACTTCACGTTTTCGCCTGTCAAACAACACCAACCAGGAAACCTGGTTTGAGCTGGGGAATTTCTATTCGCCCGCCGTCGGTGATAGCTGGGAAATCGAGGTGTTTGGTCAGTCGCAGTTCAGCAATGGGACAGACAACCAACCGCTGATGAACCCCATCGACGGCAAAGGCACTGGCGGCCGTGCGGTAATCCATTTGCAGCGTAAGAAAAGCAAGGCGGAAGCCAGCTGGTCTGCGGAGGGGAGTTCACCGCTGGTGGATGTGCGCTTTGAACCACGCACTGATACGGATACCAAAGTGTTCGTCAAACTGGCGGGCTGGACGCCGATTGCGGTCGTGATGATTAAAAGCACGGCGAAGGACCGCTTCCTTGCCGGTCGCTGCGCGCGCGTTGATGCTTCCATGACTCAGGGGTCACCCGCCAGCGGGAGTCAACAGGCGCCGCAGCGCTTCAGTCTGCACAACGGTAAAGCGGGTATTGGCGGCAATGAGCAAGGCGATTTACTGATGGCTTCACGCATGCTGAAACCGGAACAGGTCGATACCCGTGAACCCAAAGGTTATGTCTCGGTGGTGATTAACGGAGAACCGTGCGCACTGCCTTATTTCGCCGTGAAATCTTGATGCGGGAATCAGCAAACCGGCTGCGAACAGGAGTGCGGCCGGATTAAAAGGAACCCCTCTTTTTCAGGTGTTTCGCCTCGTTTGTAGTCCTTTTTTACGCAGAGTTAACTTTTGCCAGTCCAGGAAAATGGCGGCTTGTAGAATTACAAAAATTTATCTGGAGTTTTTATGAAGATTTTATTGGTGGGTAACCATACCTGTGGAAATCGTGGGGATGGCGCGATTTTACGCGGTCTGATTGATTCACTTCAGTCCGCACGTGGTGATCTGGATATCGACGTCATCAGTCGTTATCCAACCAGCTCTGGGTACTTACTGCAACAGGAAATCCAGCAGGATTCCCTGTTTCTGCACAATAGCAATTCGGCCAAAGGGTTAGTGGGAAGTGTAAAGCGCAAGGTGGCGAACCGCCTGATGCCGGAAATTATGATGGCGCATCTGGGTAAGGGGGGAATGTACAAATCATTCTCCGTGCCGCCGCATCTGGCCGCATTCACCAAAAGCCTTGAACCTTATGATGCCATTATCCAGGTGGGGGGGTCTTTCTTCGTCGATCTGTATGGCGTGACCCAGTTTGACCATGCCTTGTGCGCATTAATGGCGAAAAAGCCACTCTATATGATCGGTCATTCGGTCGGACCTTTTGAGAATCCGCGCGTTAACGCCCTGGCTAATTTTGTGTTCGATCGTGTCGATAGTCTGGTACTGCGTGAAGAGGTCAGCTATGAGCGTCTGAAGCAGGATGGCGTGACCACCAGCAAAGTTAAGAAGGGCGTTGATACCGCGTTTCTGGTGAAAGCGCGTGAGGTGGAGCATCCCAGCCATAACCTGTTGCACTGGAAAGAGATTCTCAGTTCACGTAAAACCATCGCCATTACCGTGCGCGAGCTGGCCCCCTTTGATAAACGCCTTGGCGTGACGCAAAAAGAGTATGAAGCCGCGTTTGGCCGGGTGATCAATGCAATGATTGCTGACGGGTATCAGGTGGTAGCCTTCTCAACCTGCACCGGTATCGACAGTTATGCCAAAGATGATCGCATGGTGGCACTGACGTTGCGAGAAAGTGTCGAGCATCCGGAGCACTACCATGTGATCATGGATGAGTTCAACGACCTCGAACTGGGCATTTTGTTAAGTCATTGTCATCTGACCATCGGCACCCGTCTGCACTCCGCCATCATTTCCATGAATTTCGGCACACCGGCCATTGCTATCAACTATGAACACAAGTCACTGGGTGTGATGAACCAGCTTGGGCTGCCACAAATGGCGACGGATGTGAAAAGTCTGATGGACGGCTCGCTTATCGACAAAGTGCAGACCGTGCTGGCTGACTACGACCAGGTGAAGCAGCAAGTTGACGCAGCGGTGGCGCAGGAACGTGAGATTGGTAATCGAATCACTGAAGAAATTCTCAACGTCTTAGGGTGAAGTGATGAAGCTAACCTTTTTCACCATGCGTTTTCCGGTTGCCTCAGAGACCTTTGTTCTCAATCAGGTCACGCATTTCATTGACGCCGGTTATGACGTTGAGGTGATCTCCGTGTTTCCGGGCGACATGATCAATCGTCATGCCGCGTTCGATGACTACAATCTGGCGGCGAAAACGCATTATCTGCTGCCGGAAGAGAAGGTCTCAAACTTCGATAAACTCACCCAGCGTATTGGGTTGATGCTGCCGAAAATCGCCAAACCTGCTCTGCTGAAATCCCTCAATGTGCGCCGCTATGGCGCACAAGCCAGCAAACTGCTGCTGCCAGCCATCGTGGCCAATGCCCGTCAAACCTTCACTGCTGACGTATTCCTCGTGCACTTTGGCTACGCCGGGGCGCTGGCAAATAAGCTGCGCGAGCTTGGCGTGCTTCGGGGCAAACAGGCCACGGTGTTCCACGGTGCAGACATCTCACGTCGTCATATTCTGGAAGAGCATAAGCAGGACTATCTCAATCTGTTCCGCCAGAGCGAGCTGATGCTGCCTATCAGCCATCTGTGGGAAAACAAGCTGATTGAGATGGGTTGTCCGGCAGAGAAGATACACGTCACGCGTATGGGCATTGAGCCAGAGAAATTTAATTTCAAGCCGCGTGAAGCTTTCCATACTCCGTTGCGCATTGTTTCAGTGGCACGTCTCACCGAAAAGAAAGGTCTGGATGTGGCGGTGAAAGCCAGTGAAATTTTGCGTAATCAGGGCGGGCAGTTTCAGTTCACCATCATTGGTAACGGTGAGCAGGACGGAATGATGCGCGAGCATATTGCGCGTGCCGGTCTGGAAGATTACGTCAGTATGCCGGGCTTTAAGCCCCAGGAGGAGATCCGCCAGGCGCTGAGCGAAGCAGATATCTTCCTGCTGCCCTCCAAAACCGCAGCAGATGGCGATATGGAAGGCATTCCGGTGGCGCTGATGGAAGCAATGGCCGTGGGTCTGCCGGTGGTTTCAACCTTCCACAGCGGCATTCCCGAGCTGATTCAGAACAACGTTAGCGGCTGGCTGGTCTCGGAAAACGATCCTGAGGAGCTGGCGCAAACTTTGTTGCGTCTGTCGCGCGGAGATATCGATGTTGGGCCGGTGGTCGCTGCCGCTCGTCACAAGGTAGAAACCGAGTTCAATCAGCATATTGCCTATGGCGAGCTGGCAAAAATTCTGGAGCGCATGGTGTGAGCGGATTAAAGTCACAGGCCATTTGGCTATTTGGCAGCACCTGCTTTGCCGCAGTGCTGCAGGTCTTACAGCTCAGCGTACTGGCACGCCGGCTGGAAGCGCATGAGCTGGGGTTACTGGCAATTATCAACGCCATTCTGGCGGTGGCCGGGGTACTCCAGGATATGGGGATGAGCAGTTACATTGTGCATCGCCAGAATATCACCCGGCGTGAGCAGAGCACCATTTATTGGGTGAACGTCTCACTCAGCTTCTGTACCGGGTTAATTATGCTGATGATTGCCTGGCCGGTAGCGTGGTTTTATCACCTGCCGGAGTTGACCGGGCTGATTATGCTGACCAGCCTTAACTTTTTGGTTCTTGGGCACCTTTCGCAGTATCAGGCGCACTTTGTCAAAACCAAACGCATGGTGCTCCTGGCGAAGATTGAGATGGCGACCAAGCTGTTTGCCTTCCTCTGCACTGTGGCGATGTTGTTCTTCACATCCCTGACCGTGGCGGCAGCCATCGTTGGACTGTTTATCAATGCCTTCACGCGCATTCTGTGCATGATTTACTTTGGCGAGAAGTCCTGGCGTCCCACATGGGAATTCGATCGGGCAACGTTTATCGCCGCGGTGCGTTATGGGATCTACCAGCTGGGATCGCAGACCATTAATCAGCTTCGTACTCAGGCGGATGCCTTGATCGTCGGGAAAGTGATGGGGGCGGATATGCTGGGTATCTACTCACTGGCAAAAGAGCTGATCCTGCAACCGCTGAAGCTCGTCTCGCCGGTGATCAACCGCCTGGCGCTGCCGCGTTTTGCTGAGAAACAGCACGATCCTGAGCAACTGAAAAAGCTGTTCCTGAAAGGTACGCTCGTTATCATGTTATTCAGCAGCACCATGTATCTGGCTATTGGTATTTTGTCGCCGGTGATCGTGCGTCTGCTGTATGGCGCATCCCATGAGCAGGTCTACCATCTGATCCCGCTGATGCTGCTGTTTGGCATGCTGCGTCCGATGGGCGGGCTGACCGGGGCAATTTCCCAGGCGAATGGGCGTACCAATGTTGAGTTCTACTGGAACGTTGTCGCCAGTCTGGTCGTGCTGGCGGTGCTGGCAACCACGCTGATCTGGCCGAATGTCATCTACGTGGCGCTGACACTGTCGATTTCACAGGTGTTGATCTCCGCTTTTGCCCATCCCTTCTTCATCAAACCCGTTATCGGCATTCGCTTTATGCCTTATGCGCGCCAGTGGGTTTCGGTCTCGGTGGTGTTTGTCGGCCTGATGTTGCTGATAAACCACTTTAACCTGTTTGTGATGCCAGAATGGTTTGAGGGTTGGTTGTAACCTCAGACAACCTCAGGTCGCGGCGTAATAAAGCACGCCGCGACGACACGATCAGTCTGAAAATGACTGGTCTCATCAATTCTGGCTTTCTCCCATCTCCCCCACTGTTTTACAGTAGGTTAGCGATTCTAATTACCCGCCAATTGGCGTCACGGTTGGGGCCGAAAAAAGCGTTTTTTCATGTTATGACAGAGAGTTAGTGCCGGTTTTTCAGATAAAGATTATACTTGCTGTTCCGGCCGATCCTGCATAATCGACCCCACGTATTCACTTCATGAAATGGAATAAATATGACCAAGCTTAAAGCTGTAATCCCGGTTGCGGGTCTCGGTATGCATATGCTCCCTGCGACAAAAGCAATTCCAAAAGAAATGCTGCCTGTCGTCGACAAACCGATGATCCAATATATCGTTGATGAGTGCGTGGCTGCAGGCATCAAGGAGATTGTGCTGGTCACCCATGCTTCCAAAAATGCGGTGGAAAACCACTTCGATACCACTTACGAGCTGGAAGCACTGCTTGAAGCACGTGTGAAACGTCAGCTGCTGAGCGAAGTGCAATCAATTTGTCCGCCGGGCGTGACCATCATGAACGTCCGTCAAGCCAATCCGCTGGGCCTCGGCCACTCGGTGTTGTGCGCGCGTCCGATGATTGGCGACAACCCATTCGTGGTGGTGCTGCCGGATGTGCTGCTGGATGACTCGACGGCCGATCACCTGCGTTATAACCTCGCGGCCATGGTGGCGCGCTTTGAGGAAACCGGACGCAGTCAGGTACTGGCAAAACATATGCCGGGCGCTGACCTCTCTGAATACTCGGTGATCACCACGGAACAACCGCTGGATAACCCTGGCGACGTCGGCACCATCACCAACTTTGTTGAGAAGCCGGAAGAAGCCAACACCCTGGATTCTGATCTGGCTGCGGTAGGGCGTTATGTCCTTTCTGCTGATATCTGGGCGGAGCTGGAGCACACCGAGCCGGGTGCCTGGGGACGTATCCAGTTGACCGATGCTATCGCTGCACTGGGCAAGAAAAAACCGGTCGATGCGACCCTGCTGACAGGGACCAGCTTCGACTGCGGCCGTAAACTGGGTTACATGCAGGCATTCGTCTCTTACGGTCTGCGTAATAACAGCCAGGGCCGTGATTTCCGCGCCGCAATTCAGAAAATCCTGGCAAAATAAGCTTTTCTCATCATGTGCCGCGCCATTGCGCGGCTGAAAGGAGTAAACATGGCTATTTTGGTAACGGGTGGAGCAGGTTATATCGGCTCCCACACGGTGCTGGCGCTGCTACAGCGCGGTGACGACGTTGTGGTCCTGGATAATCTTTGTAATGCGTCGCGCGAAGCTATCGATCGCGTTGAAAAGCTGGCGGGGAAAAAAGCGGTTTTTGTTGAAGGCGATGTCCGTGACCGTGCCTGCCTGCGCGATCTGTTCGCCGCGAATGATGTTTCCGCGGTTATCCACTTTGCGGCGTTGAAAGCGGTAGGCGAATCGACCCGTATGCCGCTGGAATACTACGACAACAACGTTTCCGGTACGGTGGTGTTGCTGGAAGAGATGCGCAATGCCGGTGTGTGGAATTTTATCTTTAGTTCCTCTGCCACCGTATATGGCGCTGATGCACCGGTTCCTTACGTGGAAACCACGCCGATTGGCGGGACCACCAGTCCGTATGGCACCTCCAAGTTGATGATTGAGCTGGTCATGCGTGATTTCGCCAAAGCGGATAGCAACTTCAATGCGATTGCACTGCGTTACTTCAACCCGGTGGGTGCGCATGAGTCGGGTGAAATTGGTGAAGATCCTGCTGGTATCCCCAACAATTTGCTGCCGTATATTGCTCAGGTGGCGATTGGCCGTCTGGACAAACTGGGTGTGTTTGGCGATGACTACGATACGCCAGACGGCACCTGCCAGCGTGATTACATCCACGTGGTAGACCTTGCTGAAGGTCATCTGAAAGCGCTGGACCATCTGCCCAAGGTCACCGGTTATAAAGCCTACAATCTGGGTGGTGGCAAAGGTTTCTCGGTGCTGGAAATGATTAAGGCCTTCGAGAAGGCTTCTGGTAAACAGATTCCGTTTGAATTCAAACCGCGTCGTGATGGCGATCTGCCTGCGTTCTGGGCCGATGCTTCGCTGGCGAACACCGAACTGGACTGGCGTGTGACGCGCGGCATCGATGAAATGATGCGTGATACCTGGAACTGGCAGTCAAAAAACCCGAACGGGTTTAAGTAATTTCTCTCCGGCGGGTTTTTAACCCGCCAATATCTTCTCCCCCTTCACATCCAATCAGGCTTATGTCTGTTTCATCAAAATCTGATTGAGTTGATTCTGTGACTCAGTAACCATCTTCCGCGCAACGCAGCGGTCAATATTTGCACTAACTCCCCGATGAGAAATGCAATTTATTCGTCATTGATCTTAGTGAGTGATAGAATTAATGACTGTTTAAAGATAATCCGCCTTTATTAATTACCTTGATAAATGAGTGATTATTCAGAAAGATAGCTGCAAATAAGTTTGATATGCCGCTTCTACATTTTGACCCCGTCTCAGCTATGTGGGAGCTGTAACCCAGGGGCGGTAGCGTGCCTGTTTGGCAGGCATTTTCCATTTCATTTTGGTGTAAGTCTTACTGAGTAAGTCGGGATAAACGAGACGTTATGAAAATCTTAATTACGGGTGGTGCAGGGTTTATCGGTTCAGCCGTGGTTCGCCACATTATCAACAACACTAATGATGAAGTGATCAATGTTGATAAATTGACCTATGCTGGCAATCTCGAATCTCTTGATGCAGTCAGCCAGAGCGCGCGCTATAACTTTAGAAAAGTTGATATTTGTGATGGTGCCGGGTTGCAGGAAGTCTTCAATGAATTTAAGCCTGATGCGGTAATGCACCTGGCTGCCGAGAGCCATGTCGATCGGTCAATTACCGGTCCCGCTGAATTTGTCCAGACTAATGTTGTGGGTACCTACGCATTGCTGGAAGCGAGCCGTCAATATTGGTCTTCGCTCCCTGCCGACAAGAAAGACGCATTCCGTTTTCACCATATTTCTACTGATGAAGTGTATGGCGATCTGCCACACCCGGATGAAATGGCTGGTGACTTACCGCTGTTTACTGAAACGACCCCTTATGCACCAAGCAGCCCCTATTCATCAACGAAAGCCGCCAGCGATCATTTAGTCCGCGCCTGGGGACGTACCTACGGCCTGCCTGTGATTGTAACCAACTGTTCCAACAACTACGGTCCTTACCACTTCCCGGAAAAACTCATCCCACTGATTATCAGCAATGCGCTGGAAGGGAAACCGTTGCCGATTTACGGTAAAGGTGACCAGATTCGTGACTGGCTTTATGTTGAAGACCATGCGCGTGCGCTTTATACCGTGGTGACTAAGGCAGCGACGGGCACCACTTATAATATCGGCGGACATAACGAAAAGAAAAACCTTGATGTGGTACTGAAGGTTTGCGAATTACTGGATGAACTGCGTCCAAAAAATGCTCCCTACGCTGAGCAGATTGTCTATGTCCAGGATCGCCCGGGGCATGACCGTCGTTATGCCATTGATGCTGATAAAATCAAAAAAGAGCTGGGATGGTCGCCACAGGAAACCTTTGAAAGCGGATTGAGAAAGACCGTCGAGTGGTATCTGAATAACCAGACATGGGTTGAGCATGTGAAAAGTGGTTCTTATCAGAACTGGCTAAAAGAAAACTACGAGAATCGCAAATAATGAATATTTTGTTATTTGGCAGAAATGGTCAGGTTGGCTGGGAGCTGCAGCGCGCGCTCGCACCATTAGGTCAGGTAGTGGTACTGGATCGCCACTCTCGCGATTATTGCGGTGATTTCGAAAATCCAGCGGGTATTGCTGACAGTATCCTGAAGATAAAACCTGATGTGATTGTCAACGCGACGGCCTATACCGCCGTGGATAAAGCTGAGAGTGAAGCCGATAAAGCCCGGCTGATCAATGCCACCAGCGTTAAAGCGATGGCAGAAGCGGCAAAAGAAATTAACGCGTTAGTGGTTCACTACTCAACAGATTATGTCTTTGATGGCAGTGGTACCATACCGTGGAAGGAAACGGACGCCACGGCGCCTTTAAATACCTACGGACTGACCAAGCTTGAAGGTGAAGAAGCGATTATCAGCGCAGCTGAAAAATATCTTATCTTCCGCACCAGTTGGGTTTATGCCGCGAAGGGAAATAACTTTGCGAAAACCATGATTCGCCTGGCTCAGGAGCGCGAGTCATTATCGGTGATTAATGACCAACATGGTGCGCCAACAGGTGCAGACTTAATTGCAGACTGTACAGCACATGCGATTCGTATGACGCTGGCACAACCTGAAAAGTCAGGAATTTATAATCTCATTGCCTCCGGTGTCACGACCTGGCATGCCTATGCTGAAACAGTTATTGAACATGTCAGACAAAAAGGCTTGCCACTGAAAGTCACAACCGTGAATAAAGTTGCAACATCGGCCTTTCCTACACCCGCTAAGCGACCATCGAACTCACGCCTCAGTACAGATAAGTTCACTGCCACATTTGAACTTAATCTGCCGGATTGGCAGTTCGGGGTGATTCGTATGCTGGATGAATTATATAACTGAGTGTTGTGACATCAGATTAACAAATTGAAGGATAACGTTGTGAAAAGTAAAAAAGGAATAATTCTCGCGGGTGGATCAGGAACACGCCTTTATCCTGTGACAATGGCAGTCAGTAAGCAGTTATTGCCTATTTATGACAAACCGATGATCTATTACCCGTTAAGCACCCTGATGTTAGCGGGAATTCGGGATATTTTGATCATCAGCACTCCGCAGGATACTCCGCGTTTTGAAAGCCTGCTCGGCGATGGTTCCCAGTGGGGATTGAACCTGCAGTATAAAGTTCAGGAAAGTCCGGACGGGCTCGCTCAGGCTTTTATCCTTGGTGAGGATTTTGTCGGCGATGATAATTGCGCGTTGATTCTTGGCGACAATATTTTTTACGGTCACGATCTTTATAAGCAGCTGGAAGAAGCGTCGAATAAAGAGCAGGGTGCAACCGTTTTTGCCTATCACGTGCATGATCCAGAGCGTTACGGAGTTGTTGAATTTGATAAAACCGGAAAAGCAATTTCACTGGTTGAAAAGCCTAAAGAACCGAAAAGTAATTATGCTGTGACCGGTCTGTATTTCTATGACAACAGCGTTGTTGAAATGGCTAAAAACCTCAAACCTTCTCCGCGTGGCGAGCTGGAAATCACTGATATCAACAATCTCTATCTGGAGAAAGGCGAGCTTTCTGTTTCAATTATGGGCCGTGGTCATGCCTGGCTCGATACCGGAACTCACGAAAGCCTGATTGAAGCAAATAACTTCATTCAAACCATCGAAACGCGTCAGGGCTTAAAGGTTGCATGTCCGGAAGAGATTGCGTATCGCATGGGCTTTATTGACCGGGAAAGTTTGAAATCTCTGGCCGAACCCATGATGAAGAACAAATATGGCCAGTATCTGATGGCGCTGTATGAAGGTAAGTTAGTATGAAGATTATTGACACGAAAATTGCGGACGTAAAAATTATTGAGCCGAAAGTATTTGGCGATGAGCGTGGCTTTTTCCTGGAAACTTTTCAGAAAGAACGTTACCTGTCAGCTCTGAATATTGAGGGTGATTTTGTTCAGGATAACCATTCACGGTCCTCTAAAGGTGTTTTGCGCGGATTACATTTCCAGCGTGAAAATCCGCAGGGAAAACTGGTGAGAGTGGTGAGAGGCGAAGTATTTGATGTAGCCGTTGATATTCGTCCTGAATCACCTACCTTCAAGCAGTGGGTTGGCGTGTATCTCTCTGAAGAGAACAAAACGCAATTCTGGATTCCACCGGGCCTGGCGCATGGCTTTGTGGTGATCTCTGACTTCGCTGACTTTGAATATAAATGTACGAACTATTATGACCCGAGTAGCGAAGGTTGCTTACTGTGGAACGACCCGGAAATCGGGATCGAGTGGCCGATTACTGAGCCTCTGCTATCTGCAAAGGATATTCAGGGCAGACTTTTATCTGAATTAGTTTGATAAGTTAATTAGCCTCAGAAGTTGAGGCTTTTATTTTTGTATTGCTTACGGAAGTGTTTGCGTAAAATCCAGATGGTACCGCACTTATCTTTAACCCAATGGTGCCAGTGTTCATAAGAGACTATTCATGGATCCTCATATTTCGAAACCCTCCTCCTTGCGCTCATTGATCGTTCATTCCTGGAGAAATAGAAACCTTATTTACCAGATGACGAAGCGTGAAATCGTTGGACGATATCGCGGGTCAGCAATGGGACTGCTGTGGTCATTTATCAACCCTGTCTTTATGCTGACCGTCTACACATTTGTCTTCTCCGTGGTATTTAAAGCACGCTGGGGAGCTTCAGCTGTTCAGGAATCAAGAACAGACTTTGCCGTCATTTTGTTCGTCGGGTTAATTGTCCATAGTCTATTTGCAGAGACGTTAAACCGGGCACCTACGTTGATTCTTGCTAATGTAAACTATGTTAAGAAAGTTGTTTTTCCACTGGAAATACTGCCGATTATTAACCTCGGCTCAGTACTATTCCATAGCTTTATTAGTCTTCTGGTTTTATTGATTGCTTTCTTTATATTTAATGGTTTTATTCATTGGACTCTGGTCTTTATTCCTTTAGTGTTATTCCCTTTGGTGTTGTTGATTCTGGGGCTTTCATGGTTCCTCGCATCACTAGGTGTGTATTTGCGAGATGTCGGACAAACAATCACAATTATCATGACGGTTATGATGTTTCTGTCTCCGGTGTTCTATCCTATTAGTTCACTGCCGAAAAATCTTCAACCAATTATCATGCTAAATCCACTGACCTTCATTATTGAACAGGCTCGCGCTGTACTTATTTGGGGTAAACTTCCCTCGTTTTCCGGGCTGGGTATTTATGCTCTAATTTCATTGGTGATTATGTGGTTGTGCTATGCATGGTTCCAGAAAACAAGAAAAGGATTTGCTGATGTCCTCTGAAGACAATGCAATTGAAATTCACAATGTCAGCAAGTGTTATCAGGTGTACGAGAATCCCACTCGACGCCTGAAACAGTTCATTATGCCACGTATAGATAATCTGGTCGGACGCGAGTCACGAGTCTATCATGAAGATTTCTGGGCACTTAATGACGTGTCATTTGTTTTGCCTAAAGGTGAAACAATGGGCATTGTGGGGCGAAATGGTTCTGGAAAATCGACACTCCTGCAAATTATTGCTGGGACGTTAACACCCACTACTGGACATGTGGTAGTGAATGGGCGTGTTGCTGCATTACTGGAATTGGGAGCAGGCTTTAATAGTGACTTCTCTGGTCTGGAAAACGTTTATCTGAATGCCTCGCTTCTTGGCCTCTCTCGTGAAGAAACAGATGCGAAATTAGACGATATTCTTTCCTTTGCCGATATTGGACGTTTTATTGATTCACCCGTCCGCTCGTACTCAAGTGGTATGCTGGTGCGTCTGGCCTTTGCCGTTCAGGCACAAATCGATCCTGAAATTTTAATTGTTGATGAGGCATTGGCTGTGGGCGATGCTAAATTTCAGGCTAAATGTTTCGCCAGACTGAAAAAGTTGAAGGAAAACGGGACATCAATACTCTTTGTTTCCCACGCAACAGAACAAATCGTCACGCACTGCGATCGTGCAATTTTGCTGGATGGCGGGGTATGCCAGGCTAACGGCAAACCACGCGATATTGTTAACCGCTATCTGGACATTCTTTTTGGTAAGAAAAAGAATAATGACAGCGAGCGTGATGAAGTAGATCGTCAAATTGAGCAGGCATCCGCAGGTGAAAAAGAACGCCTCGAACGTGAATCGGGTGTAGTAAATGAAAAAGACGGCGAAACATCTTCTCATGCAAAACTGCGCGGTATATATGACCAGCGGCCAAACTATAACCCAGCCGAGTATCGATGGGGCGATGGTGCGGCGAAAATTTCAGACTTTTATATTGAGCAGGCAGGAGAAGCATTCCCTGGTAGCTTAGAACCACGTAAACAGATTGATTGTTATTTTAAAGTTGAATTTCAGGATACCGTATTTCGACCTATTTTTGGTTTCGCTGTTAAAACCAAAGAGGGGGTTACCATCTATAACACCAACAGCGAATGGCAGTCTGTTGCGTTAATTGATGAAGGTAAGCAGGGTCAGGAAATGGTTGTCACCGTTTCTCTCCCAAATCTTCTCTTCGAAGGTGACTACTTTTTATCCGTAGGAATTGCCAGCAGCAATACTCATGGAGAGGTAATACCGCATGATCGCCGATATGATTCCATTCATTTAGCTGTAGGTACGGTTGGGACCTTTACTGGTTTGGCCGATTTGAACGCGAGAATAAAGATTGAACATGACTAATTTGATTGAAATATTGTCAACCTCAGGTTTCAAACAACATGAGGATAATCAACTCTGGTATCCGGCTGAGCACAATGAATTTGGCTACAGTGATGGTGATGATGCAGAAAATTATATTGCTGAAGCCATTGCAAGCGTCAGTGACTTGAGCATCAATTCTGAAGAACTTGAGGCAAAGATGGTTGACTGGCCATCGACTTATCATTTGAGTTCATCTCGTTCCAATTTGCTCAAACCTTTTAGTTCCTGGTTCAAAAATAAGCGTGTTTTAGAGATTGGCTGTGGTTGCGGCGCGATAACCCGATTTTTAGGGGAATGCGGAGCACAGGTGGTTTCTGTCGAAGGGAGCCTGCGACGTGCATCAATTGCGCGTTCGCGTAGCCGCGATCTTCCGAATGTAACAGTTATCTGTGCACCAGCTGATACTTTGCCTGACCTGGGCGAATTTGATGCCGTTCTTTTGATCGGTGTACTGGAGTATGCCAGAGTCTTTGTGGCAGAAAATGGTGAATATGCTCTGCTGGAAGATTGCCGTAAGCGCTTAAATAGCGACGGTAAATTATTTGTTGCTATCGAAAACAAATTAGGAATTAAGTATTTTTCAGGCGCATGCGAAGACCATGTTAATCTACCTATGTTTGGTATTAACAATAGTTATAATGAAAAAGGGGTTGTGACCTTTGGGCGTCAGGAATTAATTAGGCTGCTGGGTGATTGTGGTTTTTCTCACCAGGAAGAGTATATTCCGTTACCCGATTATAAGTTACCTTGCACAGTCGTGACTCCGCTTGGATGGAAAAAATACTCCAGAGAGTTAAGTCAGTTGGCGCTTGAAAGTGCACACAAAGATAAGCAGGTTGTGCCTGAGCATTTATTTTCACTTGAACAGGGTATTAAAAATATCTGGGATAACGGGCTGGCTGCAGATATGTCAAGCTCATTCCTTATGGTCGCTAGTGTTCAGATTCAGCCAGAGTTAAATCAGGGTGTTGCGGCTTTCCATTACTCTGACAGTCGTCAGGTCGCGTTGCGTAAAACCATTGCTTTTGTTAGTAAAGAGAATGAATTAACGACAAGCATTATTCAGGATGGTGGTAATTTAACCACAGATGTTGTGCCTGTTGAATATTCAGAAGTTTTCATTAAAGGTCAGTCATTGTGGGTTGATTTTGTGCATATAATCAATCGTCCACATTGGCAAATTGAGGAAGTTGCCGACTGGGCGAGAGGGTGGATTAATCAGGTTTTGCTTCGTACAGGAAAATCATTAGAGCTCGATCCTGAGACCTCGTTACCTGTCGAATATTTAGATGCACTACCATTTAATGTTATTCTCGATAGTACTGGCAATTATGTCTTTTTTGATCAGGAATGGGAAGCTGCTGATAAAGTTACATTAGGTTATTTGGCATTCCGTGGTGTATTCCATTCATTCCTGCGTATCACATCAGTAGGCAATAGCCGCTATTGTTTGACCAACAACATTTCAGAACTGTGTCTCGCAGTGTTAAAAGCGGTAGGTTTTCAGGTGGATAGCGAAAATCTGAGAAGTTATTTAAAAGAAGAGGCCTCATTTCTTTCTCAGGCGCAACATAAAGATGAACAAGAAATTTATACCACGCTGAAGACATTAAATCTTACAATACGTGCTGAATATTGGGTGAATGCTGAGGACTTCACGTCATTAAAAGGACTGGCTGAAACCACGCATAATAATGATAGTGTGCAAATTGACGAATTAAAAACATCGCTAAACCGCGAAGAAGCTATTTCGGCTGAGCTGCGTCAACAACTGCAGGCTATTCAAGCTGCTCATCAGCATGATGCCAATTTACTGGCGCAATACAAGCATGATATGGATAGTATTTTGACCTCCGCCAGTTGGAAAATCTCAGCACCATTCCGTGTGTTGGGCCGGCGGGTGCCATTTGCTGTGCGTGGACCTGCCAAACGGATATTTTTCCGTTGTTTTTACCTTGGTCAGCGTATTAAAGTTAAGGCCGGACAAGTGGTGAGAAGAGCATTACAACATTCAGCAATGGCTAAGCTTAAGCGTAATTTACGGAGCAGTGCTCGTTCCCTCTACTATCGTTTACCTGAGCGTTACAAGGCGAAAGCGCTGACGCTAGCGATGAAAATCCGCCCGAGCTGGTTCGCTCACCATCCGTCTTTCATTCAGGCTGTTTATGACAAGCAGCTGCAAAATCCGATCGATGCATCCCGTCCTCCGGTATTTATAAGCCATCATAATGATGGGACTTATCATTTTTCCGAGCGTCCGGATGAGTATGTTTATATCCCGGCGAGAAAACCTCATCATTATGAAGATTTAATTTCTGAGCTGGAAATTAAGCCAACATTCAGCATCATTGTCCCAATTTATAACACGCCGTTAGATTTGCTTGAGTTGATGGTTAACTCGGTAAAAAATCAATGGTATGAAAACTGGGAACTGGTATTAGCTAATGATTGCAGTCCGATGCCTGAGATTGTCCCAGCGCTAGATGCGTTTAATGATCCTCGTATTAAGGTGATTCATATGCCTGAAAACCAGGGGATTGCGGGTGCGACAAATGTGGCGATTGAGACAGCGATGGGCGATTATATTGTCTTCCTGGATCATGATGATGAATTGACCGATGATTGTCTGTACGAATTTGTGCAATGCATCAATGAGGAAGATCCCGACTTTATCTACAGCGATGAGGATAAATTCACACCAGAGGGTGATTTCTCACAACCACATTTCAAACCGGATTGGTCACCTGATACCATGATGGGCACGATGTATACTTGCCATGCAGCTTGTGTTCGCCGCAGCAAAGCACTTGAGTTAGGTGGATTGCGTTCAGAATACAATGGTTGTCAGGATTGGGATTTCATATTACGTCTTAGTGAAATTACCGATAAAATTAGTCATATCCCTAAAATCCTTTATCACTGGCGTATTATTCCTGCTTCTGTGGCATCGGATATTACAGCAAAACCTTACGTTCTCGCTGCATCTAAGGCAGTGCGTGAAGCTGCTCTTGAGCGTCGTGGTATCAAAGGTGAAGTTGAAGAACTTAACGGGTATTTAGGATATTTTCGCGTTAATTATCACATTAAAGATAATACGCTGGTATCGATCATTATTCCTAGTCGGGATAATCATGAAGTGCTCGCGCGCTGTATTGATTCTATTTTTGAGAAGACTCGCTGGCATAACTTTGAAATCGTGGTTGTTGATAACGGTTCTCAACAGCCAGCAGCGCTGGATTATTTAGCAACACTGAATAAGCGAGAAGGCGTAAAAGTAATTCGGCATGATGTACCATTCAATTTCTCGGAACTGAATAATATTGGTGTGGCGAACTCATCAGGCGAATTGTTGTTATTTCTGAATGATGACACCGAAGTGATGCAGGCCGATTGGCTGGAACGCCTGGGTGGCTACGCTCAGCAAAAACATATAGGTGCGGTTGGTGCGAAGCTTCTCTATGCGGACGGACATAGCATGCAGCATGCGGGCATTATCAATCTGCATGCGGGTCCGATGCATGCGTACTTGCGTCAGCATAAAGATCATCCAGGTTATTTTCTGCGAAACCAAATTGAGTATAACTGGCTTGCTGTTACTGGTGCCTGTTTAATGGTTGAGCGTGCTAAATATGAAAAAATCGGTGGTTTTGATGAGACCTTCCCGGTTGCTTATAATGATGTTGATCTTTGTATGCTTTTGGTTGAAGAAGGCTATTACAATGTGATGTGCCAGGCTGTAACGCTGATTCATCACGAGTCATTATCGCGCGGTCTGGATCATATGAGCACTGAAAAATACAATCGACTGATGAATGAACTCAGTCGCCTTAATAATAAACACCCACAGTATTATCAATATGATCCATTTTTTAATATCAATTTTTCATCTAATGGTTATAACTTTGAGATCATGAAATGAATGATGAAGACATATTAAAAACGATGAATTTTAAGGATGATGAAATGGAATTAGCATCATTGCGCCACCAGGCTAAGCAGGCCAGAGTTATTTCTTTTGATTTTTTTGATACCCTGTTTGTTCGGCCTCTCAATGATCCAGAGGATGCTTTTGACCTTGTTGGTTGTAAGTTTGGGCTTGATAACTTCCGCCAGTTACGCAGGAAGGCCCAGGCTCTTGCTTTCAAACAAATGGTTAAAGAGGGAAGAAAGGAAATTACATTAGAGAATATCTATAATCAATTCCCTGATGTAAGAAGTGATGTTGGCACTTTGGCTCGTGCAGAATACGATATTGAGCTGGCACTTGTTGAACCAAATCCTTTCTTTCTCAAGTTTTTTAACGAGATGCTAGCTGCCGGAAAAACCGTTGTCATTACTTCAGATATGTATATGGGGGAGGAGTTTTTCCGTGCTGCATTAGATAAATATAATATACCTCAGGTTCCCCTTTATATTTCAGCTACACGCAATGCAACCAAACGTGATACAGGCGAGATCTTTGATTTTATTATTCAGGATTGCGAAGTATCAGCAGATGACATTTTGCACATTGGCGATAATGAGCTTGCCGATGTTGTTCGGCCCCGGGAGAAAGGGTTGAAGGTTTGGCATTACCAGCCTGAGCATCTCCGTACTAAGCATCTGCGTTCTAAGCTCAAAGGTCAGTCACTTGGCACCTCTTTGATCGAGGGGCTCTATCGGACAAGTGCGCCTGAAGAAGTCCCGAATCATACTTTTCAGCAGTTAGGATATGTTTATCAGGGTTCGGCAACGCTAGGCTTTCTTGAGTGGATCAGAAAGCAATGTATTAAAGACGAAGTAGATAATCTTCTGTTTGTCTCTCGTGATGGTTTCTCGCTAGAACGTCTGGCCCGGAACTATTTTAGCGATCGACTCCCTGATTTTTCATATTTTATGGGGTCCCGCATCGCGTTCAATCTGGCGCTGATGACAGAAGATAATTTTGGTCAACATATAAATTTCCTGATGTCAGGTTCGGATGGCTTGTCACCTGGTGAGTTATTGGAACGAATTGGTATTGAGCCGCCCACCGATGATGTGATGTATTCGCTGGGTGTGCCACCACAAATGATCATCAAACCAGATAATTACGCATTAGTTCAAAAATTCCTGCTTGGCTACAAGGCTGAGATTTTAAAAGTTTGTCAGCGAAATCGTCGTGGACTTTTTATTTATCTCAATAGTCTGGGCATTAAACCCGGCGATACCATTGCCCTGGTGGATGTGGGTTGGAGCGGCACGACACAGGAAGCATTTGAGCAAACTGTGAAATCTTTCTTCAATATCAATGTGGTGGGTTATTATTTTTGCCTTGCTAACACAATTGAACGCAGACGTCGTGATTCACATATGAATATGAAGGCATTAATTAATGCCGAATCATTCCCTCAGGCCGTTATTGATAAAGTCTATGAAAATCGCGTTGCAGTGGAACTCTTCTTCTCTGCACCACATAATACAGTTATTGGCTATAAACCGGTTGGTAAGCGTGTAATTCCTGTTACCGATGTGGGGCGTTCCAAGGCAAAAGATCATAACGTTATTAATGATAAGCTCAATATCGGTGTCGATGCCTTTTGCAACGATTACCATAACCTGATTGGTAAACTTCAGGTTAGCCTGACTCCATTGCAGTTATCCTCTCCTCTCGTCGAGCTGGTAACAAAAGATAGCTGGCGCCAGAATCCACTTTTTCAACAAGTTGAGAATTTTGATTCCTGGGGGAGTTCTCGCAATCAAACCGTGAAATTTGCAGATTATTTCAAGAAGCCATGAATATTAATGATGAATAACTCTTCATCTTCTGTTGCTATTCTGCTGGGCACCTATAATGGTGCCCGCTTCATCAATCAGCAACTGGATTCATATAAGCGACAGACGTACAACAACTGGTCTTTATGGGCTTCAGACGATGGGTCCTCAGATGAGGGATTGGGCGCTATTAAAGATTTTTCCCTGTCTGTGTCGCAGTCTGTTAACCTGCTCGAAGGTCCCCGGCAGGGAGTTTGTCGCAATTTTGTTTCATTAATCAATAATGAAAATATTAATGCGTCCTATTATGCTTTTTCTGATCAGGACGATATCTGGATAAATGATAAGTTAGAACGGGCCGTAAACTGGCTTGATACAATTGATGCAGAGATTCCTGCACTCTATTGCAGCCGGACAGAACTTATCAACACTAACGGAGAAAAGGTCGGCTTTTCTCCTGATTATGCTAAACCCCCTTCATTCGCTAATGCTTTACTGCAGAATATCGCAAGCGGTAATACCATGGTGTTCAATAATAAAGCACGCGAATTGTTGAGGCAGGTAGCTGATGGCGAGATGGTGATTCATGACTGGGCATTGTACCTCGTCGTGACAGCCTGTGGTGGCCATGTTTTCTTTGATCGTAAACCAACCGTTTTATATCGTCAGCACGATAACAACGTCATTGGTAATGGCATGGGTCTTATGACGCGCATTGCTAATTTTCGGAAAGCACACCATGGGCGAAAGGCTGCCTGGAATGATACTAATATTGCCATGATGAGGTTGATAGGTGGGCAGATGACTGCTGACAACCAACGCAGACTTAATGATTTTTTTGCTATCCGCAATAGCTCATTAATACAGCGTTTACGTTTGCTCAGGCATTCAGGTGTCTATCACCAACAGTTGGCTGGTACGCTAACCACTGTGTCTTACACACTATTGAACCGTATGTAACCAACTGGTGTTTCAGTGAAAATTATTGCCTCCTTAGTTTTATATCGCCATAGCCAGGCGGATATCGAAAAAACGCTGGAATCGTTATTTTCCGAGGAAAGTATCGATAAGATTTGTATCGTCGATAACGGTGGTCATTGCAGCTGGCTGGATGGCTTAAGCCACCCTAAAATTGAAGTGATCAAGCTGGCTGTTAATCGTGGGTTTGGCAGCGGTCACAATGCGGTATTCCAAAAGTTCAATCAGGACTGCGACTACATTCTGGTGTGTAATCCTGACATCTCTTTCTCTACCGGGCAGGTTGATAAGCTGTATAGCTTCAGTATGCAGCGGCAAACAGGGCTTTCAATACCAAAAGTTGTCTATCCTGATGGCAGCTTGCAGCATGGTTGTAAGCTGTTGCCTAAGCCCTGGCAGCTTTTTGTCCGTCGCTTTGGTTCGTCACTTGCTGACAAAATGAATCAGGATTACGAACTGCGCCATGCCGATTACAGCTGTTCTTTTTTCGCACCTTCATTGTCAGGCTGCTTTATGCTGATCAGCCGGCAAGCCCTGCAAAAGACCGGTGGTTTTGATGAGCGTTTTTTCCTCTATCTGGAAGATGTGGATCTCAGCCGTCGGGTCTGTACATCGGCATTACCGGTTGAATATTGTCCCGGTTCAATCGTGGTACATGAATCGCAGCGACGCTCATACCGTGATGTCAAGTTCCTGATGTACCATGTTTTTTCTGCTGTTCGCTACTTTAATAAGTGGGGATGGTTCCTGGATACAGACCGCGATGCATTGAACACGCGTTGTTTATCAGAGCTTCCTCAGGCACGAAATGTTTGACAAGTCATTCCGATAATACGAGGTTGTACGGACGATAAAATCTCATGATGGTCAAGATTGTACAAATTAAAACCTCATTTTTATCAGTGATTTGAAATTATCGATTCGTGTTTTTTGGGAGAGCGCTTAGCATCATTGGTGATGTATGATGGTGCGGTCATTGATAATGTAATCGATACTTCCCTTAGATAAGGCCAAAGCTGTTAGAGCTTTTATATCCAGACAGGAGTAAGAAATGTCCAAGCAACAAATCGGTGTTGTTGGTATGGCGGTAATGGGCCGTAACCTTGCGCTTAACATTGAGAGTCGCGGCTACACTGTATCTATCTTCAACCGTTCTCGTGAAAAGACTGACGAAGTCATTGCTGAGAATCAGGGCAAGAAACTCGCGCCTTACTACACCATTGAAGAGTTTGTTGACTCACTGGAAAAACCCCGTCGTATCCTGCTGATGGTACAGGCTGGTGAAGCTACTGATAAAACCATTGCTTCACTGACGCCGCATCTGGATAAGGGCGATATCCTCATCGATGGCGGTAACACCTTCTACAAAGATACCATCCGTCGTAATAAAGAACTGTCTGACCAGGGCTTTAACTTCATTGGTACTGGTGTTTCCGGTGGTGAAGAAGGCGCTCTGAAAGGTCCTTCTATCATGCCTGGTGGCCAGAAAGAAGCTTATGAGCTGGTTGCGCCAATTCTGGACAAAATCGCTGCACGTGCCGAAGATGGCGAAGCCTGTGTGACCTATATCGGTCCGGATGGCGCGGGTCACTACGTGAAGATGGTGCACAACGGCATCGAATACGGTGACATGCAGCTGATCGCGGAAGCTTACGCGCTGCTGAAAGGTGCGCTCGGTCTGACCAACGAAGAACTGGCGAAAACCTTCACCGACTGGAATAACGGTGAACTGAGCAGCTACCTGATTGACATCACCAAAGATATCTTCACCAAGAAAGATGAAGACGGTAAATATCTGGTTGATGTGATTCTGGATGAAGCGGCTAACAAAGGCACCGGTAAATGGACCAGCCAAAGCTCGCTGGATCTGGGCGAACCGCTGTCACTGATCACCGAATCAGTATTTGCACGTTACCTGTCTTCTCTGAAAACTCAGCGTGTTGCCGCATCTAAAGTGCTGAGCGGTCCGCAGGCGAAAGCCTTCACCGGTGACAAAGCTGAATTCGTTGAGAAAGTACGCCGTGCGCTGTACCTGGGCAAAATCGTTTCTTACGCTCAGGGCTTCTCTCAGCTGCGTGCTGCTTCAGAGCAATACAACTGGGATCTGCAGTATGGCGAGATTGCTAAAATCTTCCGTGCAGGCTGTATCATCCGTGCCCAGTTCCTGCAGAAGATCACCGATGCTTACGCGGAAAACGCGAACATTGCGAACCTGCTGCTGGCTCCGTACTTCAAGAATATCGCTGACGAATATCAGCAGGCGCTGCGTGACGTCGTCGCTTATGCGGTACAGAACGGCATCCCGACGCCGACCTTCTCCGCAGCGATTGCCTACTACGATAGCTATCGTTCAGAAGTTCTGCCGGCAAACCTGATTCAGGCTCAGCGTGACTACTTCGGTGCGCATACTTACAAGCGTATCGATAAAGACGGTGTGTTCCACACCGAGTGGCTGGACTGATAATGATAAGGCTTCCCTCGGGAAGCCTTATTTTTTTAACCCACCAGCAAATCGCCTTCCCGACCCGCACTTTCCCCCGCAAGTCTTACCACCAGCATGCCCGCCGTTGCAAACTTCATCAGATGACGTGCATACAGCACCCCGCCAAATTCCGCCACCAACGGTGTGACCTGATCAGTAATGGGATCGACAATCTCTGCGACCACTTCCCCTGCCTTTATCTTTTCGCCGAGTTTACGGCGATTAAGAATCAGACCTGAGTGTGGGGCGAAAATATACTCACATCCGGCTAATGGTGTCGCGGGGTTAATCAGGGCAGGGGATTTACCCACCTCTCCGGCAATATAATCACCCTCAATCAACGCATTGATAATGGCATCGGCATCTTTCTCCGCCTGATCGGCGGCAACATCTGCCACACCACGAAGTTCCAGCGTCACCGGTAGCAAGCCACGCGGCATGGGATATTCGTCGCCAAAACGTTCAGCCAGCGTCAGCCAGGGTTCACAGCAGGCCTCATCAAAAGGTTCACCACCGGAAATTTGCGCCAGCAGCTGGACTTCACTTCCCAGCCAGCGAGCCAGCGGCTCAATATCAGGCCAGGCGTGAGGTGTGGTGTACAAATGTGGCAGCGCATCCCAGTCGCAGTGCAGGTCGATCATCAAATCCGCCTGGCTTGCCATCCTCATCAGTGTGAAGCGTTGTGCATCCAGTTCGGTTTTGGCGATTTTGTCACGGTAGTGACGGTCGATGGCATCACGAATCAGTCGTTTGTTTTCATATTCGCTCTGGGTCAGCGTACCAGCCAGTTCACTGGCCAGTGTTTCACCCAATGCCGGGAAACGGCGGTTGAAGTCCTGACCCGAGAGGGTATGAAAGCGCCCCAGGTGCGTACCGTGCCAGTGTTGACCCAGCGCCAGTGGATTGGCGACCGGTACCAGCGTGAATGAGGCTCTGAGTTGTCCGGCGGACTCCAGCGCCAGCAACTTCTGTTTCAGAAACCATGCCACCGCCATGCCGGGTAACTCATCACCATGCAGTGCCGCCTGAATATAAACACGTTTATGTCCATCGCCACTGAAGTGGAAGCTAAAGATTTCGCGCTGTGTTCCCAGCGACGCGCTAAGCAGAGGATGATGTTGTTGTTGCATGACGTTGATGATGTCCTGTTGTTTGCCACGGTGCAGGGTGATTCACACCGGCAAAAGTTGTCCGAATGGCAATTATTATAGTGTGATTGAAAAGAAGGGCGGCAATAGCCGCCCTGGGTTTACTGCTGAATGGAGATATCTGTCGCGAAGTATTTCTTCTGGATTTTGTCGAAAGTGCCGTTCTTTTTGATTTCGTTAAAGGCGTTATCCAGCGCGGTTTTCAGCTCGGTATCACCTTTACGCAGGCCGATAGCCGTTCCCGGTCCGATAATCGGATCCTGCACCGTCGGTCCTGCCAGTTCAAAGTCTTTGCCCTGCGGTTGCTTGAGGAAGCCGATGGCAGCCTGTGCGGCATCGGTAAACACCGCATCAAGACGACCAGAAACCAGGTCGCTCTCAACCTGTGCCTGGTCGCCATAAGGCACCACGTTCACGCCATAGGGCTGCCATTTGGCGCGCGCATAGCGCTCCTGAACGGTGCCCTGTTCCACGCCCACGGTTTTGCCTTTCAGCGATTCTGCGGTTGGCAACAGGCCTGAGCCTTTGCGCGCGATCAGCTGTGTTTTGGTATCGTACAGCGGCATGGTGAAATCGATCTGTTTCAGGCGTTCTTCTGTTACGCCCATGTCGGACAAAATGGCATCAAATTTGCGTGCCTTCAGCGCTGGGATCATGCCGTCAAACTCGCTTTCTACCCAGACACATTTGGTTTTCATCTGCTCGCACAGGGCGTTACCGAGATCGATATCAAAACCGACCAGTTTGCCCTGCGGCGTTTTAGATTCGAAAGGAGGGTAGGTAGGATCAACCGCGAAGCGCACCTGATCAATGTTGGCCTGAGCACCAAACGCACAGCCTGCCAGTAATGCCAGCGCCAGCGTCTGACGTAAACGGACGGTAAAACGTGAACTTGCCATAAAATCGGTCTTCTTTTGTCGTGATGTGGAGCACAGCAGGTTACCTTGCTGTGCACAGCAAATCAAATGAGGCAAGATATTAATATCGTTATAATTTTGCAGGAAATGTGTCGGGCAAAATTTGACGCATATCAATCCAGTTTATTCCTGGGGTCAGGCAGGTTGCCTGGGTAGTACAAAAATGGTAGAAAGGCCACCTCTCCAGTGAGTCTTTATCTATGCTCATTGTGATGACCAGGGATAGTGCGAAGAAAGCGGTCAGAAATGCGCGGAATTTCGGGCTACGGCGCTAGTGACCTACTGTAATGAGATAAAAAATGCATGACGCAAACCATAAAAAAATTCTCTTCGTAAGCGAAACGCTGCATGGCCATGGCGGAATGGAAAACGTCACCAGGCAGGTCATAAATTTAATCAATAATGATAACGCGTTAAGTGCGGGCCTGTTTCTGCTGGATTCCCGGCAGGAAATTGCCTCAGAACGTTGGTTAGATGGGCTGGTCTGGGGTCAGAGCAGCAATGTTTCCCGCAATCCTAAAATTGCCCGCTTTGTGCATATTCTCCGGCTGGCGCGTTTTATGCGCCGACACAAGCCTGACTATGTCATCGCCCTTAACACTATCCCCTGCATGCTGGTGCGCAAAGCGCTGTCCCTTTCTGGACACAAGGCGATGCTGTTTTCCTGGATGCACCTGCCGCCAAAAAATCGCTACCGCCCGCATTATTTATTGATGGCGGATGCCCATCTGGCTATTAGCACGGAAATCAAATCACAGTTGATCGCGCTGGGTGCCCAACCTGACAGCATCCATGTGGTATTTAATCCGGTAAAAGCCGTGCCATTGGTGATCCCGCGTCCTGCTCACACGCGTTTTTTGTACGTCGGGCGGGTGCATCTGGAAGATCAGAAACAGCTGAAGGACCTGTTCGATGCATTGCAGCAGGTGCAGGGAAACTGGACGCTGGATATCGTGGGTGATGGCTATGATCGGCAACGTTGTGAAGACTATGCGCAGCAGTTGGGAATTGCCGCTAACCTGCAATGGCATGGCTGGCAACCCAACGCCTGGAAGTATATTGAAACACATATCAAAGAAGTGACCAGCCTGGTACTGACCTCGAATCATGAAGGTTTCCCGTTGATACTGCTGGAGGCGATGGCACGTGGTATTTTTTGCGTCTCTTCCGATTGCATCAGCGGTCCATCGGAGATAATTTACCCAGACGTCAATGGCTTGCTTTATCCGGTGAATCAGGTTGGGCAACTGGCTGAAATATTGCAGGGCATTGCGGATGGCAGGGCGTTGCCCGATGCGCAGAAAATCAAACAAAGTCTCGCGGCATTTTACGAGGCAAATTACATGGAAAGACTGGAACGTATCATTGTTCAGGACACCCACATTGAATAACTCTCTTCCCTTCGTCGCACCTGCCAAATGGGTTGCGATGATTGTGACCACCATCTCACTTTTATTATGCGCTTCATTGGCGAGTAGCCTTTCTACTTACGGCTATGCGCAAAAAATATTCTATTTTGCCTCCTATTTATCGCTATTTCTGTTTGTTTATACCTTAACCACTTCGGACAATCGTAAAAGGCTGAATAAGTACGCCTTGCTGCTGTTTATCGCGGTGTTTGCTTTGGGTTTGGTACAGGTCAGCTGGGCGTTCTATATCAACAAACACTATGCTGACTTTTCGTTAACCACGATAAACACCATAAGTAATTACCAGCTTGGCGGTAAACGGTTGATACTGGGTGCTTTTATTGTTTTAGTGATCAGCATCTATAACAAAGGAATTGCTGAAGCCAGTATTAACTGGTGTAAAGCGATTCTGTGGGTGGGTGCCGCTGTGGCGCTGGTGATGGGGGTGCATGAGCATCTGTTAACGGACGATCGTATCAGGCTTACCGCAAATGTGGCGTCCAGTTCCTCCTACATGGTGATGTTTCTTTATTGCACGTATCTGTGGCTGTCGGTTAAAGAGGCGGATCTCAGGTGGCAGATTCTGGATATTGCTTTGATCGCTATGACGCTGAGTCTGGTGCTGCTCACCGGAACGCGGGTCACTCAACTGGCCTTTTTCTTTATTACGCTGTGCCAGATCAGCCGTTTTTACGGCTTATTAAAGATTTTACAGCCGAAACGGAATCGCTTAATCGCGTTAGTTATTGTGGTTGCGCTGGCGGCACTGACGGGTGAGCGTTGGCTCCAGGGCATCAATAATCTTGAGAACTACGATTCCGATAGTTCGACGTCGCTCGGTGCGCGCGTTGCTATCTGGGATAGTGGTCTGCATTTCCTGCCGCAACATATGGGTTATTCATCTCCTGATGAGCGTACGGTGACAGCCAGAGCCTTTATTGCACGTGTTCATCCCGGCAATACCGAAGGTTACAAAAACGTGCAGTACAACATGCACAATGAATTTCTCGAAATTGCCACTTTGCAGGGCATGGCCGGACTGGCAGCGCTGGTCTTTTTCTATGCTGTTGCACTGTGGGTATGGTTTAAACGCAGCGCCCTGATGGGTGTTTCCATGCCGGTCGCGGCGCTTTTCATTATGGGAATGACGGACTCGGTGCTGATCTACTCACCCACATCGATGATGTTTGTCAGCGCCCTGGCATTATGTGCCATACGACCAAAGCTTCACCACGTATGATATCCGTGGCGCGTGCTAACTAAGCCGTTAAACGCGCCACGTTCCCACCGCAAATAGCGCGATAGTCGGCGGTTTTTAACACCACTGATTTCTCCAGCAGACCCGCATTAAAGGCGATTTCGTCGTAGCGTTCGAACAGCAGCGGATCGACCACCACCAACAAATCCGGATGAAAGCTGAACGGGGGAATGGCACCAAAGACACAACCCGTCAGCGCATCGACTTCAGCCGGGCTGGCGAGTGAGGCGCGTCGTCCACCCACCGCTTCGGCCACTTTGCTTAAATCCGCCTGTTGATCGGCGGGCAGCACTGCCAGGACATGCTGTTTGATACCATTGCCTTTCACATGACATACCAGCGCTTTCGCACCCTGGCCGACTTCCGTTCCGCGAATCGCCGCTACGGCCTCACATTTGCCGGTGGCAACATGTGTCATCACGTTATATCGCGCATGGTGTTGATCGAGCAGCGCCAGTAGTTTTTCATGGGTGGTCATGGTCTTCTCCGTGACGAGCGAGGTGGGTGAGGAGGGTCTGCATCATATGAGGCTGGCGCGGTAATACACCAACCTTTAACCCTAATGGCTTAAATGCGCGGCTTAAGGTGGTGAGAGTGATGCTCTCTTTATTCAGTTCAACATCAGAGAGTGTACGGCGACTGATGCCAGCCAGTGCGGCATAGCGTTCCTGCGAGAAACCAAGGACTTTCTTGCGCAGTTGCATCAGTAATTCTCCCTGAGTCATCTGCTCCTCGATAAACTTCTGTAACAGATCAAGTAGCATGGCTTCACGTTCGAATGGGGAAATGTTTTTTTTCATAGTTGCCATCCAGCAATGCGTTGATCAAGGAAATTAAAACCAATCCCCGGCATTTCCAGAATTGAAGCAGGTACACCGCGTGCAGCCAGTCGTGTTTTCAGTCCGCGTAAACTTTCAGCCAGCATTCTCATTGCCTGCAGAAGTTCCTGTTGCGGTATTAATTCGTTCAACTGTGCGGCAATCAAATGCCATTGAAAATGGCCCCCTTCTTCATACGGCGATCCCCATTGGGTCGTACGCACCACACCTTCCGGATCGGCTTTCATTGGCGCAAAGTCATATACCGGCGCCAGCCACATGCCGTCTGGTTTCTTTATAATCGCGCTGTTACGCCCATGGTTATCAGAATTGCCGAAAGCAATGTTGAGCATATCCCGTTGCACCCATTCAATAACCAGATGCTTACGTTCTGTATCAGTGAGCTGCAGTTTTTCAATCAAGGTACGAATCACGTCAAAATGATTCAGATAGCTGCCAGGGGACTTTTCCATAATGGAATAGACTGACTCAAGCCCGAACAACACTTTTTTTCCTGCAATAAAGTCCACATCAAAGCGAGGCAGCCACAAGGATGGATAGCGTTCACCTTCACACAACAGCATTTTGCTGGTGCTGATAGTGTTTATACCGAGGGAATGTATCTCATGATAGAAATGGTATTCAGCGCGCAGAATATCGCAATCTATCTCACTGCGAGAACCGCGCGGATACTTCACCAGATAATGCGTATCCTGAATGTGTAAATCATCTTGCCAGGTGTCGATCCATACTTCGCTGTTTTCTGTACGGCGCAACAGTAATTTTGGTGCTTCACCTCCCGCCCCGGTTGCTCCACCACTGGCGGCTCCCATCTGCTGAGCGTATTCGAGGAAATCCGTATCACGTTCAATTGCCCATTCCGCCGGAAAGCGGCGGGTTTTCAACTGACTTTCCTCAGGGAGTTGAGGCAAAGATTCTTTGACTCTCAGATTACCAATTGGCGCAATGGTGCCCGCTTTCAGTAATGCGTAGTCTTGTTCTGCAGGAGATTTAGATTGCAGACCCAGTTGTGCTACCCAGTAACGTCGGCTGGCACCCGCTGGCATGATATCGTCAATAAAACCGAACCATGGCTGGGAAAAGTGGCTGCCAATCAGCATCACGGCATTATTCAGACTGCAGCTGGCGAGGTCATTACGATCCAGATACTGTGAAGCGTAGTCGAAGTCATACGCGAGCAAAGCGGCACTCTCCCGGCCCTTGCGCGGCTCTTTCACGTCCAGCAGAGCTGCATCCTGCCAGCGACCATCAATGAATAATTGGAGAGTTAACATACCCGACCTCACTTGAGCAGTATATTGCTCAATATTAGCTGGATTTGTTTTTTTTGAGAAGCATGCTGCTCAAAATTAGCCATGAACGACGATTTTGAGCAGCATAGTGCACAATCGGTTATTTATGGCGTGCACGCAGATTATTGATGATGGCGCTTAGATCAAGATCCTGATCCTGCAACAACACCAGCAGATGGTAGATCAAATCTGAAGCTTCATTGGTCAGTTCGAAGCGATCGTTAACTGTGGCGGCGAGGGCGGTTTCAACACCTTCTTCACCCACTTTCTGTGCGATGCGCTTGGTGCCGCTGGCATACAGCTTGGCGGTATACGAACTGGCGGGATCGGCGCTTTTACGCTCGGCCAGCAGTTGCTCCAGCTGATACAGGAAAGTCCAGTCCGGTGCTGCCGGGGAGAAGCAGCTCGACGTACCGAGATGGCAGGTGGGACCAATCGGGTTTGCCAGTACCAGTAAGGTGTCGTTGTCGCAGTCCGGCGTAATGCTGACCACTTTCAGGAAATGACCCGAGGTTTCGCCTTTGGTCCACAGGCGATTTTTGGTGCGCGAGAAAAAGGTGACATTGCCGTCCGCGAGGGTTTTCTGCAATGCTTCCTCATTCATATAACCGTGCATCAGCACTTCGCCAGAGACGCTATGCTGGACGATAGCAGGCATCATGCCTGCGGTTTTGACCCAATCCAGGTTGGCCAGTTGTTCTGCAGTTAACACGCGCGAATCTCCACACCGTTGTCAATCAGGAAGCTTTTCAGCTCACCGATATTAATAATCTGTTTATGAAACACCGAAGCCGCCAGCGCGCCATCGACGTTAGCCTGTTCAAAGGCTTCAAGGAAGTGTGCCATGGTGCCTGCGCCACCGGAAGCAATCAACGGCACCTTACAGACATCCCGCACTTTCTTCAGCTGTACCAAATCGTACCCGTTACGCACGCCATCCTGGTTCATCATATTCAGGACGATTTCACCAGCGCCCAGCTTCTGCACTTCCTGCACCCAGTCCAGCGTTTCCCACTGGGTCACACGGGTACGGGACTCATCGCCGGTGTACTGATTAACGTGATATTTGCCGGTAGCCTCGTCGAACCAGGTATCGATACCGACTACGATGCACTGCACGCCAAAGCGATCCGCCAGACGGGTAATCAGTGAAGGATCGGCCAGCGCCGGTGAGTTGATGGAGATTTTATCGGCACCAAACTGCAAAATGCGTGCGGCATCTTCGGCACTTTTGATCCCGCCAGCCACACAGAACGGAATATCGATCACTTCCGCCACGCGTGACACCCAGCTTTTGTCCACCACACGGCCATCCGAAGAGGCGGTGATATCGTAGAACACCAGCTCATCAGCACCTTCCTGCGCATAACGTTGCGCCAGCGGTACGATGTCACCGATGATTTCATGGTTACGGAACTGAACCCCTTTCACCACCTGTCCATCACGCACATCAAGACAGGGAATTATCCGTTTTGCCAGCATGCAATAGCCTCCGAAACCGTAAATTTATCTTCCAGTAGTGCACGACCGACGATCACGCCTTGTGCACCGCTGCCGCGCAGCGCTGCGATATCATCCAGCGAACCGATGCCGCCGGAAGACTGGAATGCGATGTCCGGGAATGCGGCAGACACTTCCTGATACAGGGCGACGTTGGAGCCGCTCAGGGTGCCGTCGCGTGAGATATCGGTGCACAGTACATGTTTCAGCCCCACCGGCTGGAACCAGCCAATCACTTCTTCCAGTGTGACACCAGCCGCTTCCTGCCAGCCGCTGATTGCCACTTCTTTGCGATTATCAGCATCAATGCGCACATCCAGCGCCAGTACAATGGCATCCGCACCAAACTCGCGGAACCAGCTTTTTACCTCTTCCGGTTGTTTCACTGCGGTGGAGCCTACTACTACACGGCTGGCACCCGCAGCCAGCAGCGCGGCAACATCTTCACGGTTACGAATCCCCCCGCCGACCTGCACCGGCACGCTCACGCCGCGTAGCAGAGTTTGCAACAATGGGATCTGGCGTTTGGCCGGATCTTTTGCCCCGGTCAAATCCACCAGATGCAGTACCTGCGCGCCCTGGCGTTCGTAATCCTGCAGGCGTGGCAGCGGATCGCTGCCGTAATCACGTTGCTGACCGTAGTCACCCTGATGCAGGCGCACGACTTTGCCGTCGATTAAATCTAAAGCCGGAATAATCATCACATCTCCAGGAAATTTTTCAGCAGCTGCGCGCCTGCTTTGCCAGAACGCTCCGGGTGGAACTGCACACCAAAGAAGTTATCTTTCTGCAATGCGGCAGTGAACGGCAGGCCATATTCGCACTGGGCAATGGTGTTAGCATTTACCGGCATGGCGTAGCTATGCACAAAATAGAAATAGCTACCATCATCAATGCCGCGGAACAGGTGATTCCCGGCCTGCGAGGTGATCTGGTTCCAGCCCATATGCGGCAGCGGTAAGCCTTTGGTATCCATCAGCGAGACTGGCTGATCGAGAATGCCGAGGGTGGTGATGCCGCCATTCTCATCGCTGCCGCGTCCCAGCAGCTGCATACCGAGGCAAATGCCCAGTACCGGCTGGGTACAGGCTTTGATCAGCTCGATCAGATCACGTTCTTCCAGCTGGTTCATGGCCGCCTGCGCGGTGCCGACGCCCGGCAGAAAGAGTTTATCGGCACGCAGTACCACATCCGGGTCACGGCTGACTTCCGGGGTATAGCCGAGGCGTTCAACCGCCCACTTTACCGACGACAGGTTGGCGCAGCCGGTGTCGAGAATCACCACGTTCATCACAGCACTCCTTTCGAGCTCGGCAGGGTGTTACCGTCCACGCGGATCGCCTGGCGCAGCGTGCGGCCAAAGGCTTTGAACAGGCTTTCCACACGGTGGTGATCGTTGCGGCCTTTGGTTTTCAGGTGCAGCGTGCTCATCATGGCGTAGGAGAGCGAACCGAAGAAGTGCTCGACCATCTCAGTGCTGAGATCGCCCACGCGCTGATAACTGAATTCGGCTTTGTATTCGAGGTGTGGACGACCGGAAATATCCAGCGCACAACGCGCCAGGCATTCATCCATCGGCAGGACAAAACCGAAACGGCCAATGCCACGTTTGTCACCCAGCGCTTTCAGCAAGGCTTCGCCCAGCGCCAGTCCGGTATCTTCCACCGTGTGGTGATCGTCGATATACAAATCGCCTTTGACATCGATATTCATGCGAAAACCGCCATGCACCGCAATCTGGTCGAGCATGTGATCAAAGAAGCCGACGCCGGTGTTGATTTTGCTGCCGCCTTCGCGATCCAGCCACACTTCAACTTTAATCTGCGTTTCTTTGGTGTTGCGATTCACCAGCGCGTAGCGGTCACGTTTGGTCAGACGTTGCTGGATGGCATTCCAGTCTTCGCCTTCCGCCCCGTAGCGCAAGCCCTGGATGCCCATATTCTGCGCCAGCTGAATGTCGGTGTGGCGATCGCCGATCACATAGCTGTTAGCGATATCGAGCGCGCCCTCGGCCAGCCAGGCTTCCACCATCTTCGTTTTCGGTTTGCGGCAGTCGCAGTTATCTTCCGGCTTGTGCGGGCAAATCAGGATGTCGCTGAAGCGAATACCCTGCGATGTCAGGATCTGCATCATCAGATTATGCGGCCCGTCAAAATCGGCCTGCGGGAAGCTCTCGGTACCCAGGCCATCCTGATTGGTGATCATTACCAGCTGGTAACCGGCGCTTTGCAGCGCCAGCAGGGCAGGAATCACGTTCGGCTCAAAAGCCAGCTTTTCCATGCGGTCCACCTGAAAATCCACCGGGGGTTCAGAGATGATGGTGCCGTCGCGGTCGATAAAAAGGGTCTTCTGACTCATGCTTGCTCCACGGGTAAGGCTTGCAGTGCGGCGATCAAACGCTCGCATTCTTCACGGGTGCCAATGGAGATGCGCAGACATCCCGCAAGGCCTGGGTTTTTGTTTTGGTCACGCAGGATAATGCCTTCATCCCACAGGGCTTTAAACACTTTCGGTGAATCGGTGAAGCGCGCCAGGATGTAGTTGGTTTCGCTTGGAAACACCGCTTCGACGCAGGCAATCTGCGGCAGCTGTTCCAGCAACCAGCTGCGGTTGGCATTCAGTTGCAGTGCGTGTTCACGCATCAGTGCCAGACCCTGATCGCTCAGTGCCTGGGCGGCCACATCGGCCACTGGCGTGGCGAGCGGGTAGGGGGCAATCACTTTCATCAGCAGATCAATCACCGGCTTATTCGCCAGGGTAAAGCCGCAGCGCAGACCGGCCAGCGCAAAGGCCTTGGACAGGGTACGCAGGATGACCAGATGTGGATAATCTTTCAGCCAGCCCGCCAGCGTCGCCTGTGGGCAGAATTCGATATAGGCTTCATCGGCGACAACCAGCGCTTTTCCGGCCGTCATATCCAGCAGAGCGCGGATATCGTCCGGGTTGATCAGGTTGCCGGTGGGGTTATTCGGGCTGCACATATACACCACTTTCACCCCGTCCAGCTGATCAGCAATCGCCGGCAGATTCAGCTGCCAGTTATCCAGCGCCGCAACGGTACGGTATTCGATGCCGATGGTTTCCGCGCTGACGCTATACATGCCATAGGTCGGCGGGCAGAACAGAATCGCGTCTTTGCCCGGTTCACAGAACGCGCGCATCACCAGCTCGATACCCTCATCTGCACCACGGCTGACCAGCACCTGCTCCGGGGTCAAACCGGCGTAAGCGGCATAGCGCTCGATCACCAGTTTCGGCTGGCATTCCGGGTAACGGTTCAGCGTTTGCTGCGAGAGTTCAAATGGCACCGGCAACGGGAATTCATTGGCATTCAGCCACACATCACCATTCCCCCCCAGACGACGGGCTGATTGATACGGCGTCAGCGCGCGCACATTGGCGCGGGCCAGATCTTCAACATTCAGGCTCATGCTTGCTCCTTCAGGGCTGCAACTCGCAGGGTAACGGCATTTTTGTGGGCTTCCAGCTGTTCAGCGGCGGCCAGGGTTTCAATGGTGGCGGCAAGGCCGAGGAAGCCCTGCGGCGTCAGTTCCTGCACCGTCATGCGCTTCTGGAAATCGGCCAGTCCCAGGCTGGAACAGGTGGCCGTGTAGCCATAGGTCGGCAGCACATGGTTGGTGCCAGAGGCATAGTCGCCTGCCGATTCCGGCGACCAGTCGCCAAGGAAGACCGAACCGGCGCTGGTGATGTCATCCACCAGATCACGCGGGGTGCGGGTCTGAATAATCAGGTGCTCCGGGCCGTACTGGTTGGAGATGGCAATACATTGTGCCAGGTCGCGAGCCACAATCAGACGGCTGCTCGCCAGCGCCTGGCGCGCCGTGGCCGCACGCGGTAAGCGTGCCAGCTGTTCTTCCACCGCAGCAGCAACGCCGTTGGCCAGCTCCAGCGAAGGCGTCAGCAGAATGACCTGCGAATCCGGGCCGTGCTCGGCCTGAGACAACAAATCGGAAGCGACAAATGCCGGGGTTGCACCCGCATCGGCAATCACCAGCACCTCAGAGGGACCAGCAGGCATATCAATGGCTGCGCCATCGAGACGCTGACTCACCTGGCGTTTGGCTTCGGTAACATACGCGTTGCCTGGGCCAAAAATTTTGTCCACTTTCGGCACGGTGGCGGTGCCAAAGGCGAGCGCGGCGATGGCTTGAGCGCCGCCGACCTGGAACACTTCTTTCACGCCACACAGCTGTGCGGCATACAGGATCTCATCGGCAATCGGCGGTGGAGAACACAACACCACGCGGCCACAACCGGCGATGCGTGCCGGGGTTGCCAGCATTAACACCGTCGAGAACAAGGGGGCAGAGCCGCCTGGAATATACAGGCCAACCGATTGCACCGGGCGGGTGATTTGCTGGCAACGTACGCCGGGTTGTGTTTCCACGTCTACCGCTGGCAGCTGCTGCGCGTTGTGGAAGGTTTCGATATTGCCCACCGCCACAGCCATTGCCTGCTTCAGGGTGTCGCTGAGACGCGCACTGGCTGCCTGCATTTGTTCTGCGGTGACACGCAGGTTCTCCACCTGCGTTTTATCGAAGCGCGCACTGAATTCACGTAGTGCGTCATCACCGTTTTCTCTTACCTGTGCCAGCACATCACGTACCACCTGGCTGATGCTGTCAGAGGCGGAAATCGCCGGACGCATTAACAGCGCCTGCTGTTGTTCGCTGCTGCATTGCTGCCACTCAATGGGGGTCATCAGGGTGCTCATTCGGTCACTCCAGCATTTTTTCAATCGGCAGCACCAGAATTGAGCTGGCACCCAGGGATTTCAGTTTTTCCATGGTTTCCCAGAACAGCGTTTCGCTGCTCACCATGTGCATCGCCACGCGGCTCACTTCACCCGCCAGCGGCAGTACGGTTGGACGTTCTGCACCCGGCAGCAGGGCAATCACTTCTTCCAGACGCTCACTCGGCGCGTGCAGCATGATGTACTTAGATTCGCGTGCTTTGATCACACCCTGAATACGCGTCATCAGTTTATCGACCAGCTCCTGCTTGGCGCCGCTCAGTTCGCCGTCGCGCTGAATCAGCACCGCTTTAGAGCGGTAAATGACTTCAACTTCGCGCAGACCATTCGCTTCCAGCGTGGCACCGGTAGATACCAGGTCACAGATTGCATCAGCCAGACCGGCACGCGGTGCCACTTCGACAGAACCATTCAGCAGGCAGGATTTGAAAGCGACGCCTTGTTTATCGAGGTACTTTTTCAGCAGGTGAGGGTAGGAGGTGGCGATACGTGACTTATCAAGGCATTGCGGGCCGGTGTACTCGGCATCAACCGGCATCGCCAGCGACAGGCGGCAACCACCGAAATCGAGGCGACGCAGGGTAAAGTAACGTGGGTCTTCTCCCTGGGCACGGCGCGTCAGCAACTCTTCTTCCAGCACGTTTTCGCCCACGATACCGAGATCCACCACGCCATCCATCACCAGGCCTGGGATATCGTCATCGCGCACACGCAGGATATCGATGGCCATGTTCTCCGCAAACGCAATCAAACGCTGCTGCTGAAGGTTAATTTTGATGCCGCAGCGCGCCAGCAGTTCGCGTGATTCATCACTCAAACGGCCAGATTTCTGCATAGCTATGCGTAAACGGGTGTTATCTAACATGGTTCCTGTCCTCTTATTCAATCCTGTCTGAACTCAGTTGGGTTGCGTCAGCCCATAAAAAAACCCCCGGAAGATGATCTTCCGGGGGCTCTCTTTGCGCTCACACCACTGGAAGATCTTAAATGTCTTCCAGCACACATCGCCTGAAAGACTAGTCAGGATGATGGTGATGATGGTGGTTGAACTGAACGCGTGTCATAAAAAATTCCGTTGCTGAATGGGTATTCATTTGCGTGCTGATTAACCTAACGAAGATAACGTCGGCTGGCAAGAATTTTTTAACGTCAGTTTCCGGAATCCCCCGAAACAGTTAGCGCTGGTCTGACACAGACGACAGCACTAAGATGAAATGTCTTTGAGTAGCGAAGCCAGGAGTCGATATGAAAAAGGTCGCGATTGTAGGGCTGGGATGGCTGGGCATGCCGCTGGCGATGGCGCTAACGGCACGCGGCTGGCAGGTGACGGGCAGCAAAACCTCGCCGGATGGGGTGGATGCGGCCCGTCGTTGCGGTATTGAGGCGTGTCAGCTGGTGCTGACGCCGGAACTTGAGTGCGAAGCTGATGATCTGAATACGCTACTGTCGGTGGATGCATTGGTGGTGACTTTACCCGCCAGTCGCACGGTGCAGGGCGGCGAAGACTATATGCAGGCGGTGCAAAACGTGGTGGACACGGCGCTGGCCTATAAAGTCCCGCGGATTATCTTCACCAGTTCGACATCGGTGTATGGCCCGGGTCCGGGAGTGATGAAAGAACGCAGCCCGTTACGGCCAGAAACGGTAGCCGGTAAGACGCTGGTGGCGCTGGAAAACTGGCTGCACGATCTGCCGGGCACCAGCGTGGATATTGTGCGTCTTGCCGGGCTGGTGGGGCCAAACCGTCACCCCGGCCGTTTTCTCGCCGGGAAAACGGATTTAAGTGATGGATCGCATGTGGTGAATCTGGTGCATCTGGATGATGTGGTGGAAGCCATCGTATTGCTGTTGCAGACGCCGAAAGGCGGGCGCGTTTATAACTTGTGCGCACCAAAACATCCTGCACGCAGTGAGTTTTATCCCACGGTGGCACGCCAGCTTGGGCTGACAGCGCCGACATTTGTTGCCGAGCCACTGGGCAACGTCGGAAAAAGCATCGACGGCAGGGCGATTTGCGATGAGCTGGGTTTCGAATATAGCTGGAGTGATCCCATGACGATGCCTTTGGGTTAAGTCACTTTATTTCACGTTCCCCTTCACGTGTCGCCGCCGATTTTTCAGCGTGTGACACGTGAAAATATTTTCATGATTTTTTATCTTTATTTCTAATAATATATCTCGGTCTTTGTTTAGCCTCGACATAAATTCTTCCGATGTACTCACCCAGTACACCAATACCAATTAACTGAATGCCACCAAGAAACAAAATTGACACGAGGATTGATGGATAACCCGCTACCGGGTTGCCCCAAATCAGCTTGTCAATAATCATCCATATACCATACAGGAATGAGAGCCCGGCGACGAAAAAGCCAATATATGTCCACACACGTAAAGGGAAAGTGGAGAACGACGTAATGCCTTCAAGCGCCAGATTCCATAACTTCCAGCCATTAAACTTTGTCAAACCTGCAACTCGCTCGGCACGGTTGTATTCCACGACGGCAGTACGACCACCGACCCATGAAAGAATGCCTTTCATGAACAAATTTTTCTCAGGAAGAAGTTTTATATTATCAACGATTTCACGAGACATAAGGCGGAAGTCACCCACATTCTCTTCAATCTGCGGCTTGCTGATCAAGTTGTGAAATTTATAAAAGTATTCAGCACTTTTGCGCTTCAGGTGACTATCGGACGAACGATCAATACGTTTTGCCAGAACGACGTCAGCCCCTTCTTTCCACCTGGCGATAAGACGAGGGATGACATCGATGGGATCCTGCAAATCCACATCGATAGGAATAACCACGTCACCGGTTGATGATTCAAGTCCGGCAAATAATGCGGGTTCTTTACCAAAGTTACGTGTAAAGCAAATATGTTTAACGAGGGGATCGGTCTTTTCAATTTGCTGAATTAATGACTCGGTATTATCGGTGCTTCCATCATTGATAAAAATTATTTCAACATCATTATCGCCAAATCCCTGAAAATTGCGGATGGCAGCGTAAAAAACAGGCAGTGCTTCCTCTTCATTAAGAACAGGAACAACAAGAGATATTTTCATTTATCTTCCCTGAAAATAATGTATTTAGAATAGATAAATCCACATACTAGGCTGGTGGCTGAGAAGACAACCAGCGTCACCACTGGGCTAATTTTCATTCTGTCAGCATATGAACCTATCATCACCGCTACCATTCCCATGAAGAACACATACATGATGTAGCGAATGGTGGTCGCATTTGAGCCGAACGTCCATTTGGCATTAGCGAAAAATGAGAAGGTTACAGCAACGAGAAATGCAATGAAGTTGGACAATGATTGCTGGAGACCCCGTTCGACGCAGATGGCGAAGGTGATCCAGTGTATTAACGTGTTGATCACACCTACCGATGTGTATCTTGCAAAGAGTTTCAGCATGGCAATGTTCTGTAGCAAGTGAGGAGCCGATCCTTACACTTGGCTGCAACTGAATCAAGGGATTGTTAATGCAGGTTATCATTTCACCCTGGTGTATGGTTTTGGTGCGGGGATGATGAAACAACACAGCCATTACGGCCAGCAACCGTGGCCGGTAAAATGCTGGTGGCGCTGGAGAACTGCTACATGATTTGCCGGGTAGCAGCGAGGACATCGTGCGCCTTGCCGTGCCAGTTGGACCAAACCGTCACACCGGACAATTTCCTGTCAGGAAAACCGATTCAAGTGATGGCTCGCATGTGGTACATCTGGATGATGTGGTGGGAGCTATCGCATTGCTGCTGCTGACGCCGAAAGGTGGGCGCGTTTAAAACCCTTGCGCGCCTAAACATCCAACATGCAGTAAGTTTTACCCCATGGTGCACTTCAACTTGCTCCGATACCGCCTACGTCTGTTGCCGAGCTCCGGGAAATGTCGGAAAAAACATGATGACAGTGCGATTTGCGATGAGCTGGGCTTTGAGTATGGCTGGAGTAATCCAATGACTATGTGTTTGTGTTAAGTCACTTTTTTTCACTGCCTTTATCTACCTTTTACCACCGAATCTTCAGTGTGTGGCATGAGAAACATCTGTTTCCTCCTGGAACCTGATCTAACGCAATCTTAACTTTTCCTTTTCGTTTCCTTTTAATTCCAAAGTCAGTATCATTCCTGACACAAAAAAAGTATCAGACATTGCCTAAGAATGGTTTGTCAGGTTTGGGGATCACATATGCAACAGGCCTCAAAAAATAAGGCTGGCCCGGCGAAAAATATTGTTATCGCTGGCGGTGGTTTTTTCGGCTTATATCTGGCGGAACAGCTGGCGTTAAAGGGTTGTCAGGTCACTATTTTTGAGAAAAGCCAACAGCTAATGTCACGAGCGTCATATGTTAACCAGGCGCGCGTGCATAATGGCTATCATTACCCTCGAAGTATTCTTACTGCTTTACGATCGCGTCTCTCTTTTCCGCGTTTCGTTAATGAATTCCGCGACTGCATCGATGATGATTTTGCCAAGTATTATCTGGTTGCCGGGTCGTTAAGCAAAGTCACTGGCGATCAATTTCTGCGTTTCTGTCAGCGTATTGGTGCCGAATGTGACGAGGCACCTGCCTCAGTAAAACGTCTGATGAATCCGACACTGATTGATTCGGTGTTCACCACCCGGGAATATGCATTTGATTCCCACAAGCTACGTGACCTCATGATTGAGCGACTGTCGGCGGCTAATGTACGTATCGTTACCAACGCGGTGGTGGAGAAAGTCCGGGAATATGGTGAAGGACTGGAGGTTTTTACCTCTATATCCGGGCAATCGGAGACGGTTTATGCAGACCATGTGTTCAACTGCACCTATTCACGAATCAACTATTTGCTGGATGGTTCAGGGCTGGCATTGATTCCGTTACGTCATGAGATGACGGAAATGTGTCTGGTCGATGTTCCTGATGAATTTAAAAAAATGGGTCTGACGCTAATGTGCGGTCCGTTTTTCTCGGTCATGCCGTTCCCCTCAGCGCAGCTCCATTCGTTTAGCCACGTTCGCTATACCACTCATTGATACCATAACTCACTGTCATACTTGAAATTATCCTGGAACCCTTACGTTTTGGGGCATGGATGGGGCATAGTTGCCGAAACTGCTGTTGAGAATGTCGAGTTGGGACTGGTTGTTCTCGCTCATCCACTTCCCGTAAACCTCATAAATCATCTTCGCTGACACATGACCCATCTGCACAGCAACAAAGCTTGGATTGGCACCGGAACTTAACGCCCAGCAAGCGTAGGTGTGTCGTGACTCATATGCTTTCCGATGCCTTAGTCCGGCGCGTTTCATGGCAAAGTTCCACATAGCTCCAAGGGAGCCTGGAGAGTACCAGTCTCCAGCCTGGTTCTTTGATGTTGAGTAGAGCGGTGAGAATACAAACGTACAGTCATCTCTTCGTGGCTCTATACCTGGGCCAAGATGGACATCAACCGGCACTGGTTTATTCATACGGGTGAATGGCATCTGGCGCTTAAGTGCATCAATTGCTGGCTGGGTCAGCTGGATGGTCCTTCTCCCTGACTCCGTTTTTGGTAATGCAAAGTGCCCCCGAACGGGAAGGTTCCTCTCTACTGACGCGGTCCAGTTTTTTGTGTCTATGTCCTCCCATGCCAGGCCAGATATCTCCCCATGACGCAACCCCGTGAAGCAGGCGAATGTCCATACATTTTTGGCCTGATCATTTCTGCACCCTCCGATGAGTCTTGCAAATTCATCTCTTGTAAGGGGATCTGGCTGTGTCCTCTGCTTTTTGAGGTAGCCAACATCTGCAAAGGGATTCGCTCCGGTATACCCATTGCGATGAGCAAACATAAACATTCCCTTCAGCACGTTCAGTGCTTCGTTTACTGTCCTGACAGAGCGACCCTTCTTTTGTGTCCTCGTCTTTCTTCCTTCGTGCACAATGTGATATCCAGTCAGCAACTCATTTCTGAAAGCGATCGCATCCTCGTTAGTGATGGCTGAGGCCAGGGTATCTTTCCCAAGAAAATACATGGTGAGATTCAGATCGCTGGTGTAACGCTTGAACGTTGATTTTGCCAGATCGGGTTTTTTCAGCTCCATCCAACGCATGCAAAGCTGCTCAAGGGTCGTAGACTTTTTGCTTTTCTCCTTATGGGTTACATTCTTCGATTCAGGAAACCTTTCTTCATAAACGAATGTCCCTGTCTTTATGGCGTAACAGACTGATGCCCTCAGTTCTGCTGCCATCTTCCTGTTCTTTGGCGTATCAGGAACGCCAAGGGATTCTCTGACGCGCTTCCCCTGGTAGATGAACCAGATGCGCAGAGTCTCCCCATGGCGCTCCACTCCGGTTGGATATCCAGACATATGTGACCTCATTGGTTGATAGGGAAGGCTATTTAAGCAGATTTATCGCGGGGAGTGGCAGCAGGTTGATTCTCGATCCATTTTTCAACAGCAGAGAGACGGTAGAAGCATGCGCTGTTATAAGCTGGCGCTCCGTCACCAGATACATGCTTATACTCCCGTCCTTCCATCCAGCATTTTTCCCGTGCTGATTTGATGGTGTTTTTCTTCATTCCGGTGATAGCCATCAATAAAGATTCTGACACCCATTCGCTGGGCTTTATCTGGATGACATTCTCCATATTTACTCCTGATGCAGGCATATAGTGACAAAGGTGAATGATTAGCGGTTATGTCGCCATATGGTTACGAAGCATATGGCGGCAAGGATGATGAAGCAGGTCAGGGCGATGAGGTGGTGATGGGTCATTCGACTTTGTGAAACTGTTCAAGATGAACGTCAAAAGTTGAACCGGCGAGCAATTCTAATTCAATGGCTCTCTCAAGATTAGTGGTAATCGCTGACAGCCTTGCCTCTCTCGCATTATCAGAATCAACAATTCCATCAATTAATCTTGCGGCATTACCATTCCTGTAAACTTTTCCGCTATAGAAATATGTTGGCATAACAACTCCTCACGCATAGCGCGATAATTAAATGGGGTGGGGGATTATTTCAGAGTGATGTGAGGGTGCTTAAGGTCAATCCTTATGTAACACCTGTCACCAATAACAGAGGTGATATACAGGCCCAATATCCCGGAATAGTGATCGTAATAATTCCATCCAACCTGCTTAAAAGCTCTTAAGCCAGTCATTCCTGTTAAGGGCCACTTATCGCAGTAAAGGTGCGCGATACCATTGCTTTGGTATTCAACCTCCAGGCCTCTAAATGCCTTTTGTGCACTAATGTAGCCATGATAGAGCCTATGAGCACGTTCGATTACACCCTGAACCCTGTCTTGCTCAACCTTATCCAGATATCCATTCTGAAGGTCACGTAATAGAGGGCTACTCATTCCACTCTCCGATTCTTATTTGGCTTTATCTTCTGCCGACAGTCATTCCAGACCTGTTCAGCAAACTTAATACGCTCAATGGACCAGCCATCCTTGCGCAATATTGGCTTGCCTGCTTCCGTCCATGCGACACCATTGAGATATTCGGTAAAGGTTGGGTCGCGAACTTTAAGCATTTATGCCACCCTCCGATGCCTGTTGGCCCGCTCCAGCCGCTCATAATCGTGACAGCATCCTTCGTCACAGAAATTCCCTTTCGGAATCACCTCACCGCAGTAATAGCAGCGCCCGGTGAATTTCATCTCAGGCCGCTTGCGGTTAGCCAAAGCTACGGCAATCATCTGTTGTTCGCGTTCCGCTGCTTCGTCAAGCATATCTGCGTGCATGATTATTTCTCCGAACTGTAGGCGTAAAAAAACCGCATATAGCGGCTGGGTTAATCTGGAAGGGGTATTAAATTTTCAGAAGACGAATTTTTTCAGTGATGGCGTCTGCATCAACACCCATATCATCACACCACTGTTCCACCATGTCGCTGTCATCCATAATTCCCTCTATGGCTTCAGCTTCATTTTCTGTAAAAAAGTCATCGCGATAATCCACAAAAGCCGCAGCTACAATCCTCCCTCCCAGCACGTCTAATGAGCCGTTAATTGCTGGTTCCTTTCCATCTTCAAACTCAACTACCAGGGTGTATTTTCCCATCATCACATCTCATCAGTTGGTGGCTTGCGGTAGAGAAATATATCGCCATGCTCTTCCGCTTCCGGGCAGTAAACTCGACCATCATTACCATTGGCAAGGTAATCAAGTTCAGGTGTCTCTATACAGCATACAGGCTCACTAAACGCCTTCCGCAGCGCCAGAAGTTCACGGGCCAGCTCAACATGCTCCGGGTAAAACATATCCGGGTTGCGGTCGATGAATGACAGCCTCTCATCACTTATCATCTGGTACCTCCGGGAGTAGTTGCCAGTGAGTGATATAGTCAGCTCTCTGGCGGTCATACCAGCGCATAACCGGTGTTTCATAAGCGGTGTGCAGAAAGTTCATAACGTGCTGAACAAAACACCTTTCATGAAAATTAGGATAGTGACACAAAACAAGATAATCGCCGCTCTTGTCAGGTAAGCGGTCACTACACTTAACCCATCCGGTCATTTTCCCTGCGTCAGGAATATGATTGCCATCAAACACAGCCGCCACTCTATCCATCAATTGCCGCTGCATTTCTTCCGGCGATTCCGGTTCGCCCGGTGAACCAAGTCCCGCGCAGAAATCAGCAATCTCGCTTTCAACCAGTACCCTCAGCCCATTCACATACTCAACCAACTCATTCAGTAGCTGCATTGTCATTTCAGTAACCCCAAGTTAGCCATGAGAATAACGCAGGCGATGAAGCCAATCGCCAGTGCTACACATTCGCCAGTTGTCATTCTTCCACCTCTCCACCGGCTTCTTTGATTGCTTCTTTGACTTCAGTTAGGTTGAGCCAGTGACCGTCTGTAGCAAAAAACATCGCTGTCTTTCCGCCATTCAGCACCGGCTGGAATCTTCCAGGCAATTTAACCGGCTTCATCACAGGAACTGATGCGACTAAGTAGATATCCCCAGTTGTTTCAGACCTATGTAAAAGTTCTCCATTTGCTGTATTGTCGGCCTTCAGAATTTCCAGTGCTATTTTGTTGATTTCACGCTGACGCTTATTAAATTCAATCATAGAATCGAAAAAAGTATCGCCGTTAAGGCACATATTCAGATGTTTAATCAGCGCCTGACGCTCACTTACCGTTAATGGTTTCATTTGGTTGGCTCCTTGCATGGGTCATATTCATCACCTTCCCGCCAGAAAATAGGGCGCACATCCCGTAGTAGCCGACTGTTTTTTATTTTATTGCTGCCTGATGTGCAATAGACGTCAACAAAGATGCTATGGTATGCAGTATCACCTTCCAGGCTCGGCCAGATGTGAAAGCCCTCAACGATATAGGGGCACCATTTATCTGCACTTCCCAAGTGGATAAGAACTTCGTCACCAACTCCTGGTAATTGTTTTCCGTCCCATATTTTTTTATTTCCCATCATTCCACCTTATCCGCATCACCGGCGCGGAGTTGGGATGAGAAACTGATGAGCGTGAATACGATGCTTTTTAGTGATTTCCATTCTTTGCTGCCTACTTTTAATTCACTGCACTTTTGACCGATAGCATCGGCTACCATCTCAACACCCTCCGCCCGCAGCGAGTTCAGGATGGATTCAGTATCAGTGGAAGAAGGAAACAATGGTGACTCTTCAGCACTGACATATGAGTCGCAAATATCGCTCCCATCGCCATCATAGGTATAGCAACTTTCGATAATGAATTTACGCAGCGCTGCATTCTCTGCCACCACTGCATCCAGCTTCTGTTGCAGTTCTCCAATCTGCCGATACAGACCTGGCTCGCAATTGTGTGCGCCGTTACGTCCTCGCTCCCATGAAAATCCACAGGAGCAAGTAAAGGTGTCGCCATTTTCAGTAACTCTCATCTCATCACTCCCCAAATCATCATCACAGCCGCTACCCAAAACAAAGCGCAGCCAGTAAATATCGATATCCAGTAACGTCCTCTTTTGCTGTAGTGCATGGTGTTACTCCAGGCATCCGGGATTGAATCCGGCTTTGATTAATCGTCTCCGGCGTTTGGCTGCCGCCTCACATTCGAGGCGCTTCTCTTCGCCGGTATTGGCAAGCTGTTTCCAGCTGACAATCAGCGGGCTTCCTTTCTTCGGATTAACCCGCTTTGGCTTCCTTGCCAGTGAGTAGGTTTTGTCGATAAAGCGGCCAACCTTTACCGGGTCAGTCGCATTTACCTGGAGGGTTTCACCATGCTTGCTGATAACGTCACGGATGTTTGAATTGAAATCACGGAGAGACATGCTGAGGATGACGCAGAGTTCGCTGCCTGTTTTTGGGCCTTTACTTAACTGGTAGGCTAGCTTCTCCTTGAAGCCGCTGTTTGGGTGATTGTTTCGACGGTACATGGCTATTTTTCGCATGGTCAGGCCGCCTCTTCTTCGAGTTCAGCCTTGCGGAACAGATAAACCTCCGTGGCTTTCTCCAGCACTTCCGCCTCACTTACCAGCATTTTTGCTGCGTACTTGTAGCACTTATCCAGACCGGCGACCGACTCCGAACCGGCAGCCGCAGCAGTGAAATCAGACAGCAACTCGTCCGGCGTGCGCGGATGTGCACTGGTGTTATTCGCCGGGTTAATTTCGCGCTCGGGTTGTTGTGTTTCTGGCCTGCTGTTAATCAGGTTGTTGAGGTCATTCCGGCTACGCGCTGGAGTAACATCTCGCTCTGAGCGCTGTACCTGATCGAACTCGTCATGGGTATAGACGCCCAGAATCACATCAGGGCAGTAGAGTCGCGCCCAGTATTTGACGGCCAGATATGCCAGCTGCTGTTTCGGTGCCGTCTTCCATAGCGGCGAATTGCGCGTGGTGACAAACTCCATGTAAAGCGGCTCGCCCCATGTGATTTCTGTCTCTCCACGAAGAACCGCGCCAACGCGAACGCATAAACCTTTTTCAGTGTTCGGGTTCTTGTCTCCCGGACGGAATGCATCCCAGTTGCCGCCGTATTCATACTTAAATCGTCCCTGAACAGCCGTTGAGCTGGTAATCACTGCATTAACCAGTTGCGCCTCATAGCCCAGCGTGCCGTTAACCAGATGCGTTTTTTGCGCCACCGCATAGGGGTTCATTCCCCACTGCGCCGCCTGCAATGCGATAGCCAGACAATCGGCCGGCTTATTCGCCAGGTGAGCCGGAACGGTTGCTTTACCCAGCGCCATGACTTCAGCGAATGCCTGTAATTTCTGCAAACCGGTCGGGCTGAAGATTGCCGCCTTGGTGTCGGCCTCGTTTACCGGCGACTGCATAACTTCGTTGCTCATACGTTATCCTTTCTCTTCGCCCAGTCCGGGCGTGTTAATTCTTCGATGCCGCCCCAGTTACCTGACTGCCTGCATTCGTGATAGACGGCGAGGTCACGGCGAAACAAGGCATCACCAACGGAAACGTCTTCCTCGGTGAGCTGGAACGTGCGCACCGGATACCGGCCGCAGTCGATGGATTCACTGACGGCAATGAAAACGAAAAGGGGATACTCGCCAAACTGGTGGCTGAATCCCTCACGGTAGTAGGCGTCCTGGACGTGGTAGCGAAACTCTTCGACGTGACGGGCAAAGCGGCTCATGTCAGCAACCTTTTTCACGTCAACCACGACAGGCTGGCCTGACAGAAACTTGTCAGGGCGAATGCGGCAAAGCTCCCCGGTATCCACGTCATTCCAGAAGATTGATGCTTCGCAATGACCTTCAGCTTCCAGCAGCCAGCGGGCGGCGGGGTGGGCGAGGGCGCTGGCTCTCATCAGCTTCAGTTTTCTCCCCTGCTCGGCATCCATTACCGTCATACCCATGCCTGAGCAGTCTTCAAAAAAGGTTTTCTCGCTTGCCTTCCCTTCGTTGGTGCGCCGATTAAATTCAGGAGCGACGATGAATCGCTTATCGAATTCGTCAGGCTCAAGGAGTAGGCAATGCAACGCCGTTCCCATGTTAAGAGCATCCTTTTTCTCTTCATCCTCCGGGGCATCCTTGCGCCACTGAAAGATGGCCGGGTTGATCGCAATATCATCCAACTGCGATTTACTGATTCCCGGCCCTGAGTGGTAATCCTCGTTGCTGATGTCGTAATAGATGCCGGGTTCCATCAGGCTGCCTCCCTCGTCGAATGCCTCGCCTTGAATGTCTCCAGCGCGTGATTCCACTGGACCACTTTAGTGACGTAATCCCATACGAATGCCTGAGCCATGTCCTGAGCCGTTACGTCATCCTGAGCGGCACTCACCAGGGTGAAGTCAAACAGAGGCGTCAGGAACACGGTCATCGCGTTTTCTGCCGGGTTTGATTTGCTGCCTTCAACGATGCTTTCCACTTCCGTGTAAATGCTCTCGTTATCCTGCTCAGTAAACCCGGCGATGATTTGCTGAATTTCCTGCTTGTCGTTCCAGGTGAGTTTCATTTCCGCTCTCCCATGCCGAGGCTTCTCAGCATCAGATTGATAAAATCAAAGTCCTTCGACTTCTCCAGCATCTCTCGCTGGCGCTCTGCTTCTTCCTGTTGCTTGCGGTACTTTTCCGCCTGTTGCTGGCTCATAACGGATGGCCTTTGCTGCGTAGGAAATCGACCAGCTTCTGAAGCAGGCTTTTATGTGGCGGCTGTGCAAAGTCAGCGCCAGTAAGAATGTTGCTCGGGTGAAACTCAATAGATTTGATTGCGTCAAAATCAGGGCAGCCCGATGCTGCCCCTGCGAAAGAAAGCCGCATGGGGATACCTCATAAATTTTTTGGTTGGTTTCAGAAAAAAGAAGCCCAGCATTGCGCCGGGCATAAAGGATGATTCGTTCTGGTTCTGTCTCAATGGTCGAGGCGTAAACCTCTGGTGTGGTGACTAGCACCGAAATGCCAAGCATGAGCCAGGCATTGCGCTGCTATTCATTCCATCCTGGATGCCATTTCCCTTTTTCATAAATTTCGACGTTTATCTGCCCTGCCACCCAATGCCATTCCTTACTGCCTGGTTTGGCATGATGATATTTGCCAGATAAATCCTTAAATCTCAGCTCCCCTTCTATCGGTTGCTGCATACCCACTCCTGTCAGCTGTTACTGGCCCCGCACCCGAAGCATTGCGTGGCGAGCCATGTGATGTTGGTGACATAGCCATATAACATCTAATGGTTGAGAGTAATCGTCATGATGAGCGTGGATTCTGTGAGTGCTTCCACACTCCTGGCACGGCTTTTTAGTAAGCTTACCGTTTCGCACAGCGGTCTGAACGGCTTGGTGAGCTGCTTTCTTTTGAGGGTGATTTGCCCTCCACTTGGCCGTTGTTTCTGATCGATTAGCTGAGTTCTTTGCTTGATATCTATTATTCGATGCGCGTTTCTTTTCTCTATTTTTTCTGGCCCAATCAGTAGCCCTTTCTACCTCGCAGCGGTTGCAGACATAAGAACTCCTGCGAACCATAACCTCTGTTACGATGATGCTCACTTTGCATCGCGAGCAGGCCCTATCATCTCCAATGAAGTTCCTCCTAACGTTATTTCCTGCCATTTATTTACCCCTTGCATTCAACATTGCATCCGCCATTTTGTAAGCCGTGGTCGCGTAATAATCGAAGTCACCTTTAGCTTCTTCACAAACTACAGGCCCGTTAAGCGTACCGATAATTGCTGGCATTAATTTAGCTGCGAAGTAATCCCTTAAATCCATTCCAGAGCCAGACCACTTTTCGTCATAGTTTGGGTCGGTTGTTGGAAATGCTGGTCCACCTGTTTCTTTGCTCATTTCTCTCTCCTTCTGTAATGCTTATAAAGCCGCAAGGTGGCGGGTTAAGCTGTATAGCCATGCTGGGCGGCAAAGTTATATGCCTCTTCAGCTGTGTCGAAATATTCGTAATCTGCCCATCCATCACGAATGAATTTGCAGCACCAGTGAGGAGGTATTCCGTCACCCGGCCCGTAATTCTGAAAGAACACATCCACCACGATTTTTTCTGTATTACCTTCCATTCACCCCTCCCACTTACCGCACAAAAATAAACCCGCTCGGGGCGGGCTATGCTGCATGCTCTATTGCCTGAAGTGACGCAATGCGCTCATTGATGCGTTTTTTCGCAATATAGAAGTTGGCTTCAAGGTCACTGCGTTCAGCAATAAGAGATTGAATTTGCAGCTCGGTCAGCTCTTTCCCATCCAGTTGCGGGGCATCGATAATAACTTCAGTTCGCATCACTTCACGCCAGAGGCCGAAATGCTCATCTCTCTTTCGCGTCCATGCAGATTCAGGCTTTCCTTTGCCTTTCATCTCATAAACCTGATGTTCCATATCTCCAACCTTTCTGAACAGTCCTGCGTTTATGCAAACCAATGTAATAATGTGCAGTTTGATTTCCATACTCACCTCTCTCAATTATCTGCTCCCACTCTGTTAAGGGGAGTGGGAAATAAAAAGGCCGGTTATTCGGCCTGCTCGTTATTCACAATTTCGAAATTAGCAACCTCAAAAGCGTGATATCTCGTGAATCCACTTCCAATGAAAAAACTAATTTCTCCATCGCCGTGGTCAATAGCCTCGTAAACATTTTCGATTGCCTCTGACTTTCCATCGGCATAATTAATTTTCAGGTTAGGCATATTCACCTCGCAGTTACTGATTCTTTATTTCCGATGCCAATAAAAAAGGCCGCCTAAGCAGCCTTGATGAATGGTGCAAATGCAACTGGTGCCCGTTTCGGCCTGAAGTCGCGAATATCTTTCAGCACTTCGCGGAATTCACTCAGCTTCATTCCACGGCGTTTTGCTTCAGCTTTAACAAGGTCTTTATCCAGCTTCAGGTAAAGCTCATTAGCTATCGCTTTGTCATCGCTGAATGCTGTTTTGCGAACGAACATCTCATCTTCTTTCCGGCGCTTTTCTGCTGCAAGATGGTCATCCAGTTCCTTATGGAAATTGCCGCGCTTATCCAGCGGGACATTTAACATGCCGTGGTCGAGTGCCATGGTTCACCTCAAACTAAAGGAATCGACTTGCCTCTTTGCCTCTGCACCGCATGTATCTGACGGCCAGCTTCGTTGGTTACTTTCTGGTGCTTAGGGTTGCTGCGGTATTCAACGTATGCCGCGGCACCTGCAAGAATCTGCTTGTGATACTCGGTATCGGTATCAACTGCTTTCACAACACGGTCGGTCGGTTTGCGATTCAGCGTGAGGATAGGGCGGCAATCAGGTTTAGCTTTCACACCAACCAACAGGGGGTTGGCTTGCTTCCATGCTGATTGCTTCTCAGCACGGGCTGCACGGCGACGCTCTTGTGCGTTCAAGTTGGTTCTCCTGTTAGTTAGCTCATTAATGCCGTCTAAGTTTCTGTGGCGGCATGGTGAGATAACTACAGGGAAAGGGGAGCCAGCTTCATGTAACGCTGTTTTGGGTTGATAACACAGGTAGCCTTGCGGCCTTTGTATGAAAATTCGGTTTTGGTGTGGCCAACATAAGTGCGACCGATATAAACAGAGTTTCCTGATGCACGTACTGTGATTTTTACCAGTTTTGTATTCATGGTCATTCTCCTGTCAGTTAGCTTTGTGGTGGAGTGCCCCGGATTCGAACCAGGGTTTTCATGGGTGATCAGTCCATGCAGGCCCAGCCACACCCCACTACAAAGCTTGCTGCTTTGAATGTTTGCGCTTTTTCAGCGCCATCTGTTAAGGAGCTGAGACTCAATTCCGTGTCCCGGTGATTAATCAACATCGTGTCGATGGATAGATTAAACAACATGTGGATTTCATAGTCAACAGTATGTGGATTTATTTTCTTGATTGATATTCATTTGGTTGATTTCGTGTGGATTTTATTTTATTTGGGCGAAAAAAAATCCCGCCATAGCGGGATTGTGTTGATGCGGAGATGTTAGTAATCGACAACAGACCACCAGAAGACGCGACCAATAATTTCTACTTCATGCGCTGACTTCTCTTCATCCGGGTGATCCTGTTTGTTGTAGCTGCGTATGCTGAGCATGTCAGGGCCAACGCGATACAGCATCTTAATTCGCTTCCAGCCGTTCTCGTTGATGGCGTAAATCTTCCCATCAATAATACGCTTGTCGTCAGTATTAACTGCGACAGTGGTGCCATTTGGAATGTTCGGCTCCATGCTGTCTCCGCGAGCCGGGAAACATAGGACGCCGCTGCCATCTGTCCTCGCGCCAACTCTGCGCAAGGTGGCCTTAGAAAACCGAAGCATAAATCCGTTGTAATCCTCATCGGTAACGCTGCCGTCGCCGCAGGCAAATTCAATATCTTTTAAGAATCGCACTGCAACTTCGCCGTCGTCAACCGGGGTGTTGTCGTCCCACGGATCAACACCAAACCATTCCGACTCAGGTGGAATGCTGGAATCGTGCTCAGGCTTTGCATCTCCTTTGCCGGTCAACAGCCAATCCAGGGAGTAGCCAAAACGTTCAGAAATCTGTTGGGCAGCCTCCCGGCTGATGGAATCTCTCTTAATCCAGTTGTTAACCGTCTGCGGCGTAATGCTGAGCATTTCAGCAAGCTGCTTCTGCTTTAACCCCTCTCGATTAAGTATGTTTTGAATGCGATCTGCGATGCTGGTCATAAATATCTCCGATGAACCAGAATAATAAACATCATGTTTATCCGCAGCCATCATCATAATGTTGATTTTATCCTCTCCATGAATTAACATGACGTTGATTTAATGCAATTGGAGTTAGCTATGATCAACAAGGTGAATAAAGCGGTAACTCCGCTTGACCTAGCGGTCGAAGCTGTTGGTGGTAGCCAAAAGGAACTAGCCGCGAAAGTTGGCGTAACACCTCAGGCCATCAACATGCTTAAAAAACGAGGCGGCAGCCTGCCGGTAGCAAAGATGCGTGAGTACATCGCAGTTACCGGACTCAGCAAAGAACAGCTCTACCCTGAAATCTTCGCAGCCTAAGCAGTTCCCGCTCTTAAACATCCCCGCCCTGAAAAAGGGCAGTAATCAAACAAACGATTCAATGACGTGACTGCTTCACGCAATGTCACGCAATAACTCATTTCAAAAGGAATATTACGTAATGGAATCAGCAAACTACAGCAAACCAACCGAGAGCGAGATTAATCGCACTCAGACAGACCTGCTACTGGCTGTATCTCAGATGACTGGCCGTGAATTTGCCAAAGGTGTTGGCTGCCACGAATCGAAAATCAGCCGAGTTGACTGGCGTTTTGTGGCGGCAATTATCTGCACCGCACGCATGGCGTGGGAAGTCAGCCCTATGGGCCGGTTAGTGCAGGAAACGATTGAGGCGATCAGCGCCAAAGAAAAAGCCCCAAAGAGCGACGAACTCTTTGAGGCCTGATGCGAAAAGACTGGATCAATTCACAGGAGTAATTATGCCAAAGAAACCAACGCCTGACCAGGTAAAAAAGGTTCGCTCAGGTGTAACCAAGAAAATCCGCTTTGAAGTATTCAAGCGTGACGGATTTAAGTGTCAGTACTGCGGAAGTTCTGCGCCTGACGTGATTCTTCATGTGGATCACGTTACACCTGTCAGTAAGGGTGGGGATAACGACTTGATGAACCTTATCACCTCGTGCGAAAGCTGTAATGGTGGTAAGAGCGATCGAGAGTTGAATGATAACTCTGTGTTGGAAAAGCAACGCCAACAGCTTCAGGAATTGAATCTAAAGCGTGAACAGCTGGAAATGATGATCAGTTGGCGCGATGGCCTTAAAAGCCTGAAAGATGATGTTGTAGATATCGTCGCCACCAAAATCGAAGATTGCATTAATCCATTCACGGTTAATGATAATGGCAAGAAAGCCATTAAACGATGGCTCCGAATCTACAAGCTTGAAGAAGTTTTGGATGCAATCGAGATCGCCGCAGATAGAAAGCTCACTCAGGAAATAACACAGGAGTTAACTGGTGAGTTTTTCGATTACATACCACGTGTCGCCGCAACAAAGCGCAAGCCTCCAGAGGAACAGCGCATTTATTACATCCGCGGCATTCTGAAAAACAGAATTTATATCAACCAAGCTCACGTCATGAGTTACCTCAAGGCGTGGAATAGTTACGGCCTGGATCTGGATGAGCTAACTGAGTTCGCCAAAGTCGTACCTAACTGGACCACATTCAAATTATGGGTGTCTGACCGGCTTGAAGAAGCGCGGCAGGATATCCCTTTTTAAGGTGACTTTATGGCTCGATCCAGAAACATCAAACCTGGCTTTTTCACAAATGATGAACTGGCCGAATGCTCGCCACTTGCCCGGCTGTTGTTTGCCGGGTTGTGGACTATCGCAGATAAAGAGGGGCGGCTGGATGATCGCCCCAAAAAGATTAAAGCTCTCGTGTTGCCGTTCGACAATGTCGATTGCGATGACTGCCTGAAGCAACTCCATGATCGCCAATTTATCAATCGCTATTCAGTGGATGGCAATGCCTATATCCAGATTTCAAACTGGAAGAAGCATCAGAATCCACACTGTAAAGAAGCGGCCAGTGAGATACCAGAACCATGCACCGCACAACCTGAACCGGAAGAAGCACCAGTAAAGAATGATGCTGACCCAGTGGAAGAACCGGAAATAAATCCTCAACCCATTGAATTAAATGAAGTACCAGAAAAGCACAGTGCAAGTACGGTGCAAGAACCAGTTGAGAACAATTTAAATCCTGCTGATTCCCTTAACCTGATTCCTGATTCCCTTAACCTGATTCCCTATAACACCCAAGCCGCTGACGCGACTTGCGAGGGAGAGGTGCAGGCTACGGTTCATGCTATGTCAGGCCGGTATGCGTTCGAGGGAAATATCGTTCGGTTAAACCACAAGGACTACGAAGCTTGGAAGCGCCTCTACCCGAACATCGACCTGAACTATGAACTGGAAAAGCTCGATATCGAGTTCACGCATGAGAAGCCAAAGAACTGGTTTATCACTGCCAGTCAGAAACTCAGCTACCAGAACAAACAACCCCTGAATCGTGGAAGCAAACAGGTTGTGAATGCTCCAGTTAATCACTGGAATGACCGTCGTGAGTGGGAGGAAAAATTCATATGAGAAACCTCATTGCAGCAGTTAACAACCGCGATGGCGGAGCACTGGCCCGTATGGCTGGCGATGGGCCGCAACCTGTAGACCGTGGCGTTAACGAAAACGTAGAGCGCCTGGTTGATGCTCTGTTCGCAAACCTGAAGCAGGTTTTCCCGGCCTCGGTAAGCACTGCATGGAGGCGCCCTGAAGACGAGGCATCGGCCAAACGTCAGTGGATCGCCGCGTTTGCCGAAAACGGCATTCACAGCAAGCAGCAGTTGTCAGCCGGGATGCGTCAGGCGCGCGCCAATGCCTCACCGTTCCTGCCATCGCCGGGAGAATTCATTGCCTGGTGCAAAGAGGCGACATCACTCGCCGCTGGCCTGCCTGACGAAGACGAACTCTACGGAATGGTGATGACCTACTGCGCCCGCCGTGGTGGTTACAACTCAGCTGAAGATTATCCTTGGGAGAGCAACGCCGATTACTGGATGGTCACCGGCCTGTACAGCATGATGCGCGCCGGGAATCTGAGCGAGTCAGAGCTTCGCGTGAAGTGTCGATCGGAACTTCGCAAGATGTCGCAGCGCATCGAAGCGGGCGAGATTATCCCGGAGCCACGCAAGCAGCTGCTGAAGCTATCCATCCCATCCACCAAAGAGAAATCACTGGAAGGCGTTGCCATGCTTCGCGCCACTCTGAAAGCCGGGAGGACATCATGACACAGGTAACCCACGGCCTTACCCGTGATGAGCTGGTTAAGCGGGTGTATGGGGAGAAGTCAAAAATTGACTGGGGTAAAACGACCCAGAAAGAAATCGAAACGGCAGCCCGCGAAGTGGTGAGAAAGTGGCGGTCGCCTGCCAGCAACCAGCAGAGGGGTGGGTGATGAAAGTAACGAGCGAAATTAAAAATTACGATCAACCTTCCAAGTCAGATGTTCAAGTGCATAGCCACTGGTCAAACAATCGCATGGTAGTAATTGAGTTTATTGGCGGTGAGAAGCGAACTGTGTGGGCTGCGGATTTGATAGCGGCAATCCAGAACGCCAAAAACACAGGTGGACTATGACCAGCAACGATGAGACAGAGTTGAAAACCTTCACGCATTGGTTCAGAAACACATTCATTAAGCCTGAGGAATTCAGGGGGCTGCCAAGTCGTGAGCAACAGGTAATTGAGCTTGCAGCATGGTCAGCATGGCTGGCGCGCAGCAAACAGGAGGCCCAATGAACTCACAGGAACTCTTTGAGAAATGGTACTCCGGCAGGAGGCTTAACATGACTTACTCAGCAGCTCTTGAAGTATGGGAAGCGAGCCGGGCGTCGATTGAAATCGAATTGCCAACAGGCGGCTATTACTGTGGCTACGGGTGCGAGCACATGATGGAAAGTCGGGACGTTCGTGAAGCTATCACAGAAGCAGGGCTGAAGATAAAAGGTGAATCATGACAGACACATACATCGGAGAACTGATATCGGGCCTCGCATCTATGCTGGCCCTTTTCTTTGGCCTTCGTGAAATGGTCAGGAGGGGAATGTGATGTGGATTAAATGCTCTGACCGCCTGCCAGACCGGGATGGATTATTCATCTGTTGGGATGGCCGGTTTGTAACTACATATCCGTTTATTTGGGGGAACTGGCAAGCGAACCAATTTGTCGCTCCCAATATCACTCACTGGATGCCGCTACCAACCCCGCCAGAGGACTGATACAGGAGAAAAACGATGGAGAAAATGACGTTCTTCCTGCGAAATGAGCAGGTACGAAGAAACCTGATAGACGCGATAAACAAACTCCCCATCAGCGACCACCATCCCCTCACTGTCCGCATCACTGACTTCGACCGCTCACTCCTTCAGAACAGCATGTTCCATGCGCTATGCGGCGACGTGGCACAACAGGCCATCTGGATGCAGGAGAAGAGAACGCCTGTTCAGTGGAAAACGCTGTTCGTGTCTGGTCACGCCGTGGCGACTGGTTTGGGTGCTGAGGTTGTACCCGGCCTGGAAGGCGAATTCTGCAACATCAGGGAATCAACGGCAAAAATGGGCATCAAGCGCATGACTAGCCTCATTGAGTATTCATCAGCGTGGGCGGTTGGAAATGGCGTAAAGCTCCGCGAGGTGCGGTACAGCAATGATTATTTCGGGAGAGCAGCATGAAAAAATACACGTTGATTTATGCGGATCCACCCTGGACATATCGCGATAAAGCCGACGATGGCAAGCGTGGTGCCGGGCATAAATACCAAACCATGAGCGTGGCAGACATTAGTCGGTTGCCAGTGTGGGGCCTGGCAGATCCTGCCTCGTGCCTCCTGGCTATGTGGTGGGTACCAACGCAGCCGCTTGAAGCCCTCAAAGTAATGGATGCCTGGGGATTCCGGCTGATGACCATGAAGGGATTCACCTGGCACAAAACCAACAAACACAAGGGTAATAGTGCGATCGGCATGGGCCATATGACTCGCGCCAATAGCGAGGACTGCCTGTTTGCCGTTCGCGGTAAATTGCCACAGCGACTGGATGCGTCAATCTGCCAGCACCTTACAGCTCCCCGTATGGAGCACAGCGCCAAGCCTCCAGAGTTCAGGGATCTGCTCGTCAGGCTGCTGGGTGACGTTCCGCGTTGCGAGTTATTCAGCCGGGACAGCGTTTCAGGATGGGATATGTGGGGCAATCAGTGTGATAACGCGTTTGATCTGTTGCCGGGCATTGCCAGCATCAAAGAGAACAGGAGCGCAGCATGATGATACGCGAAGAGATTATCAAGTACCTGAAAGAGCAAGGTCATGCCACATCAACTCAGATACACAACCACATTGAGACATTAGGATTTCTTCGATGCTCATCAATGGGGATGCTGTCAAAAATGGTGACAGCCGGAATCGTTAGTCGCCAGGGTCATAACCACGACCATGTTTGCAGACTGAGAGTAGGCTACATGGATGGCAAACCTGCCAGAGTGCGCCAGGAAAATTTCCAGAAACCACGAAAGGATTCTGTGAATACGGTTTTCGAAGAGTGCCGCCATAGTCCAGTTCAGGAGTTTGACCGGCTAATCAGGCAGGGGAGGGAAGCCAATGAGATATAGCTGGTATTGCCACGAACCCCTTAACACTGAAACAGCAAACGAACTCCTCGCCTCTTACGCCTCCCGAAACATCCAGACCAGAAAGACCCTCGCAACGGATCCGCGCCTGTGGATTGTGAGCGCGTTGTTGCCCTATTCAGAGCGGGAACCAACGGGAGAACGTGGATGGAAGAAAAACAGTCTGTGGAATTTGATAGGAGAAGAAGCCAATGGCTGAGGAAAAACTATCTCACGATGAGCTTTGCGATATCGCCTGCCGCTTCCTGCAAAACAATGGATTCAAGGTGGCATTTCACGACAAGTTCCGCGCATGGACCGCATACGGAGAGCAGCCTGACGCTATTGGTTTCCGCAATGGTGCGTCATGCCTGGTAGAGGTCAAATGCTCACGCGCTGATTTGCTGGCAGACCGTAAAAAGCCATTCCGCATCGACCCCGAGAAGGGAATGGGGGACTGGCGATTTTTTATCAGTGAACCAGGCGTCGTGGAGGTTGCTGATTTACCTGATGGCTGGGGATTGCTTCATGTGGTGAAAGGACGGGTGAAGAAGGTTTATGGCTGGCCTGCCAACTGGTCCTGGGTGAATGAGGAATCAAAACCATTCAGGGGAAACAAGCAGGCTGAGTGCGACATGATGTTCAGCGCACTGCGACGCATGGATATTCGCGGGCACCTGAAGGAAATCTATGACGGTCTGCCGGTGAATACTGAAGCACAGGAGGTCGCCAATGGCTAAAGGCAAAACGCCCAAGCCTAAGACCTGCCCCATCTGCTCCACCCAATACATCCCCCGAAGTTCTCTTCAGAAAGTCTGCCACAACTTCAAATGCGCAATAGCCTTCAACAAAAAGGTTGATGAGCGTAATGCTGCGCGTGAACAGAGGAAGCAGGACAAGCTACAGCGCGATGATTTACGGCAGAGAAGGGAAGCGTTAAAGGGTTTAGCAGAATGGCAGAAAGAGGCTCAGGCAGCGTTTAACAGGTACATCCGGTTCCGTGATTTGGGCAGAGAATGCGCCAGTTGCGGCGGCGTTCTCATCAGCAACAGCAATTACCTCACCGGCAGCGCAGTAGACGCCAGCCATTACCGCTCTCGCGGTGCAGCATCTCACCTCAGATTTAACGTGTTCAATGTCCATGCGGCGTGCACCCGCTGCAACCGGCAACTCAGTGGCAACGCTGTGGAGTTCCGTATCCGGCTTATTGAGCGCATTAGCCTGGAGAGAGTTGAACGGCTTGAGGCTGACAACGAACCACGAAAATTCAACATCGACTACCTGAAGCGGGTGAAGGCCATATTCACGCGCCGGGCACGTCATTACGAAAAGCTACGCAAACGGCAAATGGAGCAGGCAGCATGATGACCATTGAAGAAGTACTGGATAACGCCAGAAAAACCATGGCGAGAAATAGGTTCACGCCAAAAGTGAAATGCTCAATCTGTTTTGGCAGAGGGACCATAAGCTGTTACCCGATATTCAACAATGCAGGAACGGGCGAGATCGTGAGGAAACCATGTCAGCACTGCGGCGGAACGGGAGAGCACGCAGCATGGTAAACGCCTGGCTAACCAAACTTCTCACCCACTTCACCCCCATCAAACCAGAACCCCAGCCAACTCATGTTCAATCGTGGGATTTATCACCCAGGAGGAAGAAGAAATGTCGGTAAGAGAGCTGAATCTCGATAAAGGCCAGCACGACTGGATTAATGGGTGGATGGAATTATGGGGTGCATGGGTCTATAGCGGAAGGCTGGAGAAGCGGCAAAGCAGCATGATAGCGCACTTCATGGCTACCGTTGAGCCGCAACCCTACACAACCAGGCCAATGTGCAACGATGATGACGGACTCTTGATTTCTCAGGTCGTGGACTCCGTCATGTCTATCGATAAAAAAGCCTATGGCATCCTGCTCAGTTACTACGCACACGGCTCATCCAAGCGTGCAATTGCATCTTACTATCACAAGGTCGCAAGTCCCCGCAAAATGTCCGGCAGAAGTGGAGAGAGTTTCAGAAAGCCGTCATTCGCTACGTGCAGGAATGAGGTAGATGAGATTCTCAACGCTAGTTTGTTCATTTTGTACCAGCCGCTGCAAAATGCCTTTAACGATCGCAAACGCGTATCGAAAGTTAAGCATTCTGCAAATAACATGTTGACTTCTGTTAGCCATTTAGCCACAATTTAAAGGTAAGCTGCCGTAAGTGTTCTTAGGAATGCACCGGCAGCTTTTTTGCATTCTAAATCCTACAAATTTCAGGGGTCGCCATTGAGCGGCCCCTTTTTTATTTGCGCTCGCCAATCACTGCTCACTTACTCCTTGTAACGACGTGGCGTTGCGCACTTTTCTTTGAGACCACAGACAGCACCGCCGCTAACAAGCGAGGTGATGAGATGAAAACTATGCCAGACAAAATCGCGTTGGGTACAAAAGCGGTCACGTACACCGGTTTTTTCTACTGGCTTGGCGACCTGCTTAATTCGTATACCCCTCAGCAATGGACGGCGATAGGTGTCATAGGGACGTTGATCATATCAATCCTTGGCTGGTTAACGACTGTAGGCTTCGGCGTATGGGACCGGATCAGCAAAGCCAAACGTGAAGCGCAGAACGATGTCCATTAAGAAGATTGCTAAAGCTGGCTCCGTGGTGTGTTCGGTGTCGGCAATCATTGCCATTGTGGTGACGTCCGGTAATGTGCGAACCAACCAGGCTGGACTTGAGCTTATCGGAAATGCTGAAAGCTGTCGGCGTGATCCTTATGTGTGCCCGGCTGGCGTGCTGACCGATGGCATTGGCAACACGCACAACGTCTGGTCGGGCAAGACTGACGAACAGATCGCCAAGGACTGGGAAAAGAACATCAGCATTGCGGAAGACTGCGTTAACCGTAGCTTCCGTGGTCGCTCAATGTCCGATAACGCATTCAGCGCGATGACCAGTGCTGTCTTCAACGTTGGATGTGATGGCCTTCAGAAATATTACAGCCCTGCGCGAAAAGGTTGGTTTGAAACCTCAATACACAAATACGCTCAGGCCGGTAACTGGACGATGATGTGCAACCACCTGCCTGATTTCGTCAATTCTGGCGGGAAGAAATTGCCCGGACTCGTTGCCCGTCGCGACAAAGAAAAGGCGCTGTGCCTGAAGGCGGACCAATGAGCACATCAGCCAGCACGTTTCTGTTCGCAATAGCAGTTGGGGCTGGCGTCGTAATCGGTGCCTTCGGCAATAACCTGGTTAAATCGAACCAGATTTCAGAGCTGAAGCTCACCCAGGCTAACGAGCTGAAATCCATCAGTGACAAGGCAGCTGAAAACCTGTCGAAAGCCATCGACGGACTTAACGGCGTTCAGGCATCCGTTGCCGCACTCGATAAGAAAATCACCGGAGAACTCACCGATGCGTTGCAGGAAAACGAAGCTCTGCGTCGTTCTGTTGCCTCTGGTAATAGTCGCGTGCAGCTCGACGCCAAAGCCGTCACAAATTGCAAGCCCGGCACAGACTCAGCAACCAGCACCGGCAGCATGGGCGATGCAGCCAAAATCAACCTCACTGCAAACGCTGGACAGTCTGTTCTCGACATCCGCGCCGGAATCATCAGTGACCAGGCAAAAATAGATTACTTGCAGGGTTACATCAGATCACTTCAGAAAGCTGGCGTCATTGCTGGCGATGCAAATTCAAACCCCGGAGAAAAGAAATGACTCTCACCGACATTCTGGCGTGGTACTCCGCCGTGATTTCAACTCTCGTTCTGGTCTGTGGTGGCTGGGTGACCATCCGCAACTGGTTTCAGAAGAAAGTGGCCGCAGCGGCTGCTGCATCAGCGGGTAACACCTCGGCTTAATTTTTCATTCCCCAGCACCAAGGAAACAGAAATGACCACGACCGTATCACTTACTTCGGCTGAAGTTGTAGCCATCGTAAACAAAAACGACGACCTGAAAGCAGCTGTGGTTACCAAATATCTGGCAGAGAACGCGCCAGTGCTGGAAATCACCGACATCGTTGCTGATGTTGCAACGGAACAGGCCGCCACCGAGTAACGCCTTCCCCGAACGGGCCGATCCTCCCGTGCATGCCCTGATGTTAGCCGTGACCTACAGGCCGCATCGCGGTGAACCTCCCTGTACCAGCGCATCAGTAAGCAAAAGGAGCAGGCAAGGTTTTGCCAGCCACTCGCTGGATTTCCCTTTCATCGCATGAACGACGATGTGGCCGGTTCGAGTCGTGACGCTGGAGAGACAGAGAAGTGAAGAAAGTTTTAGTAAATACCTATCACGGTATTGGCGACACGATATTCCAGAGGCCATTTATCAGGGAGCTACTGAAGCAGGGCAAGGATGTTTATGTACGGACTCCACTGCCAGAGTTTTTCTGTGATATGCCCGGCCTGAAGTTCATCAGGGCAAATAGCAACCTGAGAACACAAAGGCGGAATGAACAGAAAAGCACGGTCAAATTCAGTGACCCACCTGATAAGTGCAAGGTAATACAGCCTCGCTACAACAACGATGACCTGAAACAGAAAAGCATCATGCAGGCATTTGCAGACTGCTTTGGTTTCGAACCATCAACGCTAATGGACATGCCGTCCTATCCGGCACCCATTGCGCTACCCGATAACAAACCCGTTGTCATCATTCGCCCGACAACAGAGCGTGACGAGTGGTGCAATAAATCCCGTGGACCGCTGAACGATTACGTTGACCAGTGCTCACGATTACTGGCCGAGCGTGGTTATCACTGCATCAGCATTGCTGACACCTGCGATACAGGCATCCAGAAAGAATGGATACCGGACTGTGAGCCATTCGCACATGAGAAATACCACTCTGGCGAACTGAGCATTACTCAGGTGATGGCGCTGATTGAGCGTTCTACTGTGGTGGTGACCGGCGTAAGTTTCGCCCTGGTAGCTGCGACAGCATACCGCACACCGACAATCTGCCTTCTCGGCGGCCACGGTGGCAACAATCACCCCGACCTGGTATCCGACCCGCGATACATGGATACCTCCAACACCAAATTCATCTACCCGGACGTTTACTGCATGTGCCAGTCAATGGATCACAACTGCGACAAAACGATTACCGGCCTCAGTGAAAAAGTTAAAGGATGGCTGGATGAGAAACATCTCTGAGCTGGTAAAGCGCGAACTGGCTTTCTTCCCCGAGTTGGGCGTCGGGCATTACCCCGTACCGAAAGACAGGCCATACGATGGCGACTATTTCGCAAAATACCAGAAGATGGCCGACACGGAGATGGGGCGCAAACTTACCCAGGCTCGCGTTGACCTGGTGCGCCGATACTATACGGGGCCTGTAACAGATGTGGGTATCGGCTGCGGCCAGTTCGTTGAAGCAATTAACGGTAAAGGCTATGACGTTAACCCGCGTGGTGTCGAGTGGCTGATTAACCGTGGTGCCTATCACGACATTTACGCTCACAAATGCAAAGCGCTGACATTCTGGGATGTACTGGAGCATATCGACATCCCGGAGAATGCCATTAAGCAGGCAACTGAATGGGTATTCGTATCGGTCCCCATCTTCACGGACTCATCGCACATACTCAGATCCCGCCATTTCCGAAAAGACGAACACATCTGGTACTGGACTCATTACGGCCTGCTCCGCTGGTTCGATGACAACGGGTTCCTCTGTGCTGAGAACAACACCATCGAAAGCAACTTAGGTCGCGATGGGATTGGCACCTACGCATTCTTTCGTAATCATTGATTTATAAAATTCTGCAAAAGCCATTCATGTAGTGGCTTTGACAGAATAAACACTCTGAATCCTGATGTGGTGGTATCGCTACATCACGGCAATATATCCGACAAAGCAGCAGGAAATTCTAAAATGGCGCTCAACGACAAGCAGGAAATGTTTTGTCGCGAGTACCTTATCGACCTGAACGCAACTCAAGCGGCTATTCGAGCAGGGTACAGCGAGAAGACTGCTAAAGAGACAGGTTACGAGAACCTCACCAAACCTCACATTCAGGAGCGGATTTCAGCGCTTCAGGCTGCGCGTAACGAACGCGTGGATATCGATGCTGATTATGTGCTTCGCCGCCTGGCTGAAATCGACCAGATGGATGTGCTCGACATCCTGAATGATGACGGTGGTATCAAGCCAATCAGCGAATGGCCGAAAGTCTGGCGCACCACGCTGAGCGGTCTGGATATCAATACCAGTATCACCAACTTCGACGAAACGACGACTGAAAACATCCTCAAGAAAATTAAATGGCCTGACAAGGTTAAGAACCTTGAGCTGCTTGGCAAGCACGTCAATGTGCAGGCATTCAGGGAGAAAGTTCAGACCGAGCATTCTGGCGAAGTCACTGTTAAATCCGAAGACCTCAACACCATAGCCCGCCGCCTGGCATTCACTCTTACCAAAGCGATGAAGTGATATGAGCATATCGTTCGATGATGTTCTGGAGCGCCTGAAAACGCTGTCGCCGGAAGAGCTGAAGGCTGTCGAAAAAGACGTGATGGCAGCTACTGAGGGTATGTCATGGGTGCCGAATCCCGGCCCTCAGACGGATGCTTACTACTGTGAAGCTGACGAACTGTTCTATGGCGGACAGGCTGGCGGCGGCAAGAGCGCGCTGATTAATGGCCTGGCTGTCACATCGCATGAGCGCTCACTGATTCTGCGGCGCATCCGTGGTGATGCCCAGAAGCTGGCCGAGGCCGAGCTGATTGGCAAACTGTTCGATGGCGATCGCACTGGGTGGAATGGTTCAGACCTCGTGTGGCGCAGTGGGAAGCAGCTAATCCAGTACGGCGGCTGCGAGCTGGAAGAAGACAAGCAGCGCTACAAAGGCGACCCGCACGACCTGATTTGCTTTGATGAGGTCACTGACTTCCTCAAAGCGCAGTACGAATTCATCACCATCTGGAACCGCTCCACGACCAAAGGTCAGCGCTGCCGGGTGGTGGCAACAGGTAACCCGCCAACAAATGCCAATGGCCTGTGGGTTATTCAGCATTGGGGAGCATGGCTCGACCCGAATCACCCCAATCCGGCAAAGCCTGGCGAATTGCGATGGTATATCCGCAACGAAGCAGATGAAGAGGTTGAGGTTGATGGGTATGGCCCGCACGGCTATGCGCCAGATGGTTCGCCGATTCATGCAAAGTCGAGAACATTCATCCCTGCAAAGCTGAGTGATAACCCCGACCTAGCTCAGGACGGTGAATATTCACGAATACTGAACAGCCTGCCGAAAGAACTCCGCGACGCATACCGTGACGGCCAGTTCAGAGCCTCATTGCAGGACGAGCCTAATCAGGCAATCCCTACTGCGTGGGTTCAGGCAGCTATGAAGCGCTGGACTGAGGCACCACCTGTTGGCATTCCAATGAGCGCCATTGGGGTGGACGTTGCACAGGGTGGCTCTGATAACACAGTGCTTGCACCTCGCCATGACTCCTGGTTCGCGAGACTCATTAAGGTTCCCGGCAAAGAAACGCCAGGCGGCACTGATGTTGCCGGTCTGGTTATCTCAAAGCGTCGCGATGGCGCAAAGGTGATCGTCGATATCGGCGGTGGCTGGGGCGGCGATGCATACGCCCACCTCCGTGAAAACGGCGTGGATACCGTCTCATATATGGGCGTCAAAGCCTCACCTCGCAGAACGCAGGATGGCCTGCTGAAGTTTGCCAACGTGCGAACAGAGGCCTACTGGAAGCTGCGCGAAGCACTCAATCCTGACCAGCCGGGCGGCTCAACAATCTGCCTGCCTGATGACCCGACACTCCTGTCTGACCTTACCGCACCAACCTATGAGGTGAAACGCGGTGGCAACGGCGGCGGGATGATTCACCTCGAAGCCAAAGAATCGCTGGTTAAGCGTCTCGGGCGCTCTCCGGATGACGGAGACGCCGTGGTGATGTCGTGGTTCGACGGCATTAAGCAGGAACAAATCAGAGGCGGCTACCGTGTCAGAAGTGGCGCGCCAAAAGTAAATCTCGGTCATTCGAAGATGAAGAGGAATCGCTGATGGGCGGAGTAACAAAAGCAGTTGGCAATGTGGTCGGCAGCATTCTCGGTACAAGCACGCCAACCGTGCAGACCGAAGAGACGGAAGCGGCACCAACCGAGGATACCGATGCAGTGAAACAGGCACGCCTGCGCAGCATTGCACAGAGTCAGAGCCGAAGCGGTCGCTCCAGCACAATTCTTACCGGAAGCAGTAGCAATAAATTAGGTGGTTAAATGGACGCAAGAGCGCAGCAACTGATTAAAAACGGCGATCACCTGTTCAGTAAGAAATCGTCTCTGCTGTCGCTCTGGCAGGAAATCGCTGACAACTTCTATCCGGAGCGCGCTGACTTCACAATCACCCGCTCACTGGGCAATGAATTCGCCGATCATCTCATGACGAGCTATCCGGTGCTCGCGCGTCGTGAGCTCGGTGATGCGTTTGCTTCAATGCTTCGACGTGATAAGTGGTTCAACCTGAGCGTTGAAGGCAATCAGCCGGACCATTCATCGAAAGTCTGGCTTGAGGCGGCGCGAGACATTCAGTACCGGGCGATGTACTCCCGTGGTTCTCAGTTTGTCCGGGCCACCAAAGAAGGCGACCACGATTTCGCAGCGTTCGGGCAGTGTGCAATCACCGTTGAACTGAACAGAGATGCAGCTGGCTTGCTCTATCGTTGCTGGCACCTGCGTGATATCGCCTGGGCAGAGAATGGTAATGGTGAAATCGACACTATCCATCGCAAGTGGAAGCCAACGGCGCGAGCACTTCAGCAATTGTTCCGCGGCAAGATAAGCCCGCAGGTCACCGCTAATCTCGACAAAGACCCGTACCGGGAAATTGAGTGTCGCCACATCATTGTTCCCCATGATGACTATGCCATCGGCAAAAGCCGCGCGCCGTTCGTCTCGCTCTATATCGACTGCGAAAACGAATTCATCATGGAAGAAACGCCGGTGCTTAACCGGATGTACTGCATACCGCGCTGGCAGACAGTCTCGGGGTCACAGTACGCCTATTCACCGTCAACGATTGTTGCACTGCCTGATGCTCGCCTGATTCAGTCAATCACCCGGGTGCTGCTTGAGGCTGGCGAGAAAGCAGTAGACCCGCCACTGGTTGCTAACAAATCAGTGTTCCGCGATGACTTCAACCTGATGTCAGGCGGGATTACGTGGGCGGATATTGAAGGTGACCAGGACATCCGCAATCACATTGCTGAATTCACCAAGTCTGCTCAGTTACCGGCAGGCATGAATATCCGCGAAGACGTCCGCAACATGATTCACCAGGCTTTCTATCTGAACAGCCTGACGCTTCCGCAGACATCTGGCATGACCGCATATGAAGTAAGTCAGCGCGTGCAGGAATACATCCGCCAGGCGTTGCCGCTGTTCTCTCCGGTTGAGCAGAACTACAACGGCGAGCTGTGTGATATGACGTTCTCTTTACTGATGCAGGCTGGCGCGTTTGGTTCGAAGTATGACATCCCGCCAGCGCTTCAGGGGCAGGATGTTCAGTTCACCTTTGAAAGTCCGCTTCAGGCTGCGATTGGTCAGGAGAAACAGGGCCAGCTTCAGGCCACTGCCGGGATGCTCCAGATTGCAGCGTCCGTTGACCCCAGCGTTACCGCTGATGTTGATATCCGCACAGCATTCCGCGACGCGATGGATGGCTACGGCGTACCGGCTAAATGGCTGCGCAGTGAGGATGACGCCAACCAGATTATTCAGCAGCAGGCACAACAGCAGCAGGATGCAGCAGCAATGCAGTCTGTTCAGGGCGGTGCTCAGACACTTCAGACGGTGGCCGATGCAGCCAAATCATTCAATGAGGCCGCAGCATGATAAAGCCACCTGAGCCGTATCTGCCGTACAAATGGTCTGAGAATATCCCCTTTGTCTACGCCCTGAAAGCGATGGGGAAAGGCGTTGCAACCGAGTCACAGCAAAAGCTCATCCTCGCAGAACTGATGAGCCTTACCGGCTATTACGACCTGAGCTACCGGCCGGACAGTGAGCGTGATACAGCGTTTGCTGAGGGTAAGCGATTCATCGGTGCCCAGCTTGTCAAGCTGATAAACCTCTCGCCGGATGTAATCGAGAGTTCAAAGAAACCCCGCAAAACACGATAGCCCGCCACTGAGCGGGCTTTTTTATTGAGGTAATTCCATGATCTTCAGAAACATGCTTCTGAAATATTACGCCGCAGCCGATGAGAATGGTGATGGCGGTGCAGGTGGTGAGCCAGCAGCACAGGAGCAGCCAGGCGCAGAGACGGAGCAGGGTAAGCCGAATGGCGAACCTAATCTGCTCAACACACCTGAAAAAGAAGCTCCTGTTGCACCGCAGAAATTCCCGGACAACTGGCGTGACCAGCTTGCAGGCGATGACGCCAAATTCCGCAAGCAGCTGGAGCGCTATGCGTCACCCGAAGCGCTGGCTAAGTCGCACCGTGAGCTGCAGGCAAAACTGAGTTCCGGTGAATTCCGCGCAGCGAAGCTATCAGAAAATCCGACCGATGAAGAGGTGGCTCAGTGGCGCAAGGACAATAACGTCCCGGAGAAAGCCGCTGATTACCTCAATGACCTGCCGTCCGGCATTGTCCTGGGTGACGATGACAAAGACCGCGTGAATTCATTCCTTGAGGCAATGCACGGTAAGAATGTTTCCAAAGAAAACGTGCAGGCCGCCATCGAATGGAACCAGCAGATGGTTGAGCAGGAAGCGCAGGCCCGCTATGACCGAAATGTGGAAGCCCAGCAGAAGACTGAGGATGCACTTCGTCAGGAGTGGGGGCCGGAATATCGCCGAAACATCAATCTGATTAACGGCATGCTCGATGGTCTGCCCAAAGAAGCCAAAGATTTATTCACTGCAGCTCAGACTGCCGATGGCGTCAGCATCTTCAACAACCCCGAGATTGCCAAATGGCTGGTCGATACCGCGCGTGCCGTCAATCCGGTAGCAACTGTGGTGCCGGGCGCAAGCAATCCGAAAGCCATCACTGACGAAATCGCAGCCATTGAAAGCAAGATGAAAACAGATCCACAGGCCTACTGGAAAGACTCTCAACTCCAGAGCCGCTTAAACGAGTTGTACACCGCTCAGGAACGTCTGGGCTAATCACTTTCCCCTTTCTGTAATCACCGCACAGCACGACCCCATTTCTCAGATAACCGGCCCCTCTTCACTGAGGGCACCCCGCTATTGTCTGCCGGAACGGATACCTCGTCGGAGCGGAAGTAAATCTATCCGATGGAGACAATTTTATGTCTGATACCGCGTTTCAGAAACAGTACCGGCAGGAGTTCATCGCCGGTTTTGAGTTCGGTCAGTCCATGCTGCGTAGCACGGTAGTGACCGAGACCGTAATCAAGGGTAACGAAGCTGTGTTCCTGGTAGCTGACACCGGCGGCGCAGAGGCTGTTACCCGTGGCGTAAACGGCATGATCCCCGCTCGCGCTGACAACCTCGTGCAGAACTCGGCTATCTTGACCGAATGGCATGACAAACCGCGTCGCACCAACTTCAACATCTTCGCATCACAGGGTGATGGCCGCCGCATCATGCAGCAGGGCACCATTAAGGTGATGAACCGCAAAATTGATGATGTGATCCTGTCCAATCTCAACACTGCGACTCAGTCCGTAACCGTTAGCGGTACGGCGGCAGACTCCCGTCTGATTGCCGTTACCAAAGCGATTGCGATCCTGGGTAACAACGATGTTGACGTGGAAGAACAGGACAACATGTTCGGCGTAATGTCGCCTGCGTTCAACGCCTACCTGTACCAGAACAACCAGTTCACCTCTGCCGACTGGGTTGATGTGAAACCGTTCACTGGCCCGACGCGCAAAATGCTGCGCTGGGCTGGCGTGCAGTGGGTTGTTCACTCCCGCGTTCCTGGTGTTGGTACTGCCAACGAACATCTCTTTGTCTATCACCGCAACTCTATTGGTCATGCCGTTAACGCTGGCGATATGCAGGTGAAGGCTGGCTATAACGACGAAGACGATTACTACTGGGCGCGCACATCCATGTATATGGGTGGCACGCTGCTTCAGCCAAACGGCGTTGTGATTCTTAATCATGACGGCTCTGCAATGGTCGCTGACGCCTAAGGGGGAATAAATGGCATACGCAACAACTAACCCGCCTGCACTGCTTCAGGATCGCATCGGTGGCGGCGGCGCTGTCTGGTCGTACAAATCCACTGACACCATCGGCACTGTGCTGGCAGCCAACTATTTCACCAATGGTGAAGCGCTTGGCCTGAAAGCCGGTGACCAGGTGAATGTCATCGTGGATGCATCTCCTGCACTGATGTACCCGTGCTACGTGTCAGCTGTGACTGATTCCGGCGCAACCATCGTCCAGGTTAAAGCTGGCGCAACCGGCTATTGATAATCAGCCCCCTTAACGGGGGGCTTTATTTTCTGAGGTAGAAATGGCTCACATCATCCCTTCAAAGCTGAAGCTTGCAGAACACGCCCGCAACGAATTCCGCATTACTGCGACATCAGACCAGGACATTGAGTTGTTCCGCAATCCTGTTTCGTGGGCGCATCTCGCGCACCTGCTGAAGGCTGGCGACAAGGTAGAAGTGTTTGCAGACGACCGCACCTGGTATGCAGAAGGCGTCGTGACATCAGTTAAAACCGCCGCAGCAACAATTGAGTTCTATGTTGTCGAGCAGTTTGGCAAAGCCGAACCGCAGGATAAGAAAGACGACGGCAAGCCTTATGAAATCAAGTTTGCCGGACAGGCCAGATGGCGCGTCATCCGCAAGGCCGACGGTGAAGTCATGGAAGGAAACATCCAGACCAAAGAAGAAGCGCAGTCAAAAATGGAGTTGCTGATTAAAGAGGTGTAACCGATGGCTGTGGATCCGAACGTTCGACTCGCCGTTTATAACGATGCCCTCATCCTGTCGGGCGAGAGGATTCTCATTTCACTGAGTGAGAACCGGGAACCGAGGCGCATCCTTGATTCCATATGGGACAGCTCTCTCAAATACTGCCTTGAGCAGGGGCAATGGAACTTTGCCATCAGGGCTTCGCAACTGGATTACTCGCCCTCAGTTGAGCCGCCATTCGGTTACATCAGGGCTTTCGATAAGCCTGATGATTGGGTGAGAACGTGTTCTGTTGCATCTGACCCTTATTTCAATAACACCATCATCGATTATACCGATGAGGCCGGTTACTGGTACTGCGACCATGACGTTATCTACATCCGGTACGTTTCAAACGACGAGGACTACGGGAATAACGCATCAGCATGGCCTGAGACATACCGCGCTTTCATTGCTGCACGACTGGCGAAGTTAGCCTCTCCACGATTCCAGAATGGTTCCGATGCCCAGCTGATAGCTGCTGAATATAAAGACCGCCGATCTGATGCGCTGACCAAAGACGCATTGCAGGACCCGGTTAAGCGCGTACCTCCCGGTCAGTTTGTCAGATCCCGACGCGGTGCTCACGGCCCGTTCAGACGATAGGGTTATCCCATGCCACGCAATAACGTTGCGCTCCTGGCTTTCAACAGGGGCATTCTCTCGCCTTTGGCTTTAGCCAGGACGGACATTGAGCGCGTAGCTTTGTCAGCTGAAGTTCAAACCAACTGGATGCCACGCCTCCTCGGTTCAATGATGTTGCGCCCCGGACTCGGCTACATTGGACGCACTAAAGGTGACAGCAAAGCAAGATTTCTTCCGTTTGTGTTCGCAACCGATGATACCGCTCTGCTGGAGTTTACCGACAAGACGATGCGCGTTTGGGTTGATGATGAGCTGATTACGCGTGATTCGGTATCAACCGCGATCACGAATGGCAGTTTCACTACTGACCTTTCCGGGTGGACAGATGCAGATGGCTCTGCATCTTCCTCTGTCTGGTCTGCATCTGGCATGTCACTTACCGGTTCTGGATATACCAGCGCTGCGCGATATCAGCAGGTGACAGTAGCATCTGGCGACATTGGAAAAACCCACGCGTTGCGGATCACTATCGCCAGAGGTCCGGTGACATTGCGCATTGGGTCAACAGCTGGCGGCGATGATTACGTTTCAGAAACGTCCATGCTTGAGGGTGAGAACTCAATCGCTTTCGTTCCGACCGGTGACTTTTACGTCAGGTTTTCAAACTCAGCGACTTACCCTGTTCTGGTCAGGAGCGTTGCTGTAGAAGCATCAGGAACACTGGAAGTAGTAACGCCGTGGACTGAAAGTGATATCGGCAATATCAAATATACGCAGAGTGCAGACGTTATTTTTGTTGGATGCGATGGCTTCCAGCAGTACCGCATTGAACGCCGTGATAATGGCTCATGGTCAGTCGTTAAATATTACTCTGACGATGGTCCGTTTGAACTGATTAATACCACGGGAACTACCATCACGCCGAGCGCGATATCCGGTGAAATTACATTGACTGCGAGTGACAACGTATTCAATGCAAAGATGGTTGGCAGCCTGGTTCGCCTGGTATCTTCAGGGCAGCTGGTTAGCTCTACACTGACTGGTGAAGCGCAGTATACCGATTACATCAAAGTGACGGGTAGTGGTGACTCGCGGCGGTTTTACTATGCCGTTCAGAACTCTGATGCGGTTGGTACGCTGACACTACAGCGCTCTGTAGGCGATCCGGGCGCGTGGGTGGATGTCACCACCTTTGACGCCACTAACAAAAACACAAGCTATCTCGATGACTACGACAATACGACGATTTATTATCGTATTGGGTTTAACTCAGGAGATTACACCAGTGGGTCCGCAACGGTAAATCTGGAGTTTACCGGCGGAAGCATCACGGGCATTGCCCGCATCACTGGATATTCCTCAGCAACACTGGTATATGCAATCGTCCTGCAGGATATGGGTAACGCCAAAGAAACATCCAGCTGGTACCTCGGTTCGTTCTCTGCTTCCCGTGGTTATCCGACAGCCGTGGCTATCTATGAGGGCCGTCTCTGGTGGGCGGGTAGCGACAGAATTTACGGCAGCTACTCGGATGCCTATGCGTCATTCGATGACGGATACAACACGGTAGAGCAGGAAGCAGGTGATGCGAGTGGAATCAGCTACAGCATTGGTTATGGCCCTGTTGATACCATTAACTGGCTGTTGCCACTGCTTCGTCTTCTTGCCGGAACGCAGGGGTGCGAGGCTTCAATCCAGTCATCCTCATACGGCGAAGTCATTACCCCGGACAACTTCCACATCAAGTATCCCTCCACTCAGGGTAGCAACGCAGCGGGTGCAGTTATCCTGGATTCGCGTGGGATATTCGTCCATCGCAGCGGTCGCCGGGTATATGAGCTGTCGTATAGCAGCGACTCATACGATTACTCCAGCACTGACCTCACAGAAATGTGGCCTGAGTGCGGCGATTCGGTGATTACCCGCATTGCTGCCCAGCGCCTGCCTGATGATCGCATTCACTGCGTGAGAGAAGACGGCACGGTTGCTGTTCTCGTCCGTGACCCGTCCGAAGATATGCGGGCATGGATTGAGGTTGAGACAGACGGAACCGTTGAGGATGTCGTAACACTGCCCGGTGATGAGGAAGACAGAGTCTACTACGTGGTTAACCGCAATGGATTCCGGTGCCTTGAGCGTTGGGCGAAAGAGTCTGAATGCATCGGTGGGAATGTGTGCAAGCTGGCTGATTCTCATGTGGTTTATGAGGACTCAACTGGCAGCGGCGTTACCTCAATTTCCGGCCTCGATCACATTGAGGGGAAAACGGTTGTTGTGTGGGCTGACGGTAAAGATGCCGGTACACAAACGGTATCAGGTGGATCAATATCGCTCGGCGCAACATATAGCAATATCGTAGCGGGCCTCGCTTATACCGCCCAGTACAAAAGTTCAAAGCTAGCCTATGCGGCTGGTATGGGAACTGCGCTGGCGCAGCGTAAGCGCGTAGACCATCTCGCCCTCATCATGAGGAATACTCACTATCAGGGCATTAAGTATGGCTCTGATTTTGACCGCCTTGATGATCTGCCTCTCGAAGAAATGTTCTATCCAACTGAAAGCAACAAGGTCTGGGACTCGTATGACCATGATTCATTTGAGTTTGATGGAAGCTGGGATACAGATTCCCGCATCTGCCTTGAAGCCTCTGCTCCGAGACCTGTAACAGTCCTTGCTGCCGTAGTGAGCATAGCCACCCATGACAAGTAATCTCAGAACCGCAACAGCTGATGACGTTCGCGCGTGGTACGGAAGTGTTCCTGCCACGATGCGGGCGGTAATCCTTGAGGTTGACGGGCTGCCTACCGCTCTTGGCGGCGTGATGAAACAGAACGGAAACAATGTGGCGTTTATGGATATGAAACCAGAGGCTCAATCCGTGCCGTTCTCGCTGTGGAAAGGTTCGGTTAAGGCTTTAAAAGAGATTATCAGCCAGAGCGGAACGCCCGTGTATGCGCGGGTGAGTGATGAATTACCCACAGCCCCGGCATTTCTGAAGCGTCTGGGATTTGTGCCTGTCGATGAAAAGAATGAGGTGATGATATGGCGACGTTAGCGGCATCTGGTCTGGCGAGTATGGGGTCGTCAATTCTTAGCAGTGGTGTAGGTTCCTCCATTGCATCTATTGGGTCCGGCATCGCGTCGAAAGTTGCCAGTGCTGGCGTGATGAAGAACCTTGGCGGGGCGTCATCATTGCTTGGTGGTGTCCTCAGCGCTGCCGGTTCATCCAGTCAGGCAAACCAGCAGGCTGCGCAGTACGCTCAGCAGGCATCACAACTACGCACCCAGGCTAACAATGTGTATGCATCTGCCGCTCAACAGGCACAGCAGGAGAACAGCAAGGCGCAACAGGCAGAGTCAACATCACTCGCAAATGCGGCCGCTTCAGGTGCAAGCGGTAACAGCATATCAGCCGTTAACAACCGTGCAGATATTGCGCAGAAGGGCGAGCTTAATTCCCTGACGACACTTTGGAACGGTGAGAGTCAGATGAACTCACTGAAAAATCAGGCCAACGCACTGGATGCTCAGGCTAAGGCTTCAAAAAGCGGCGGCCTTTTGGGTTCTCTGTCTTCAATCCTCAGCACCGGATCATCGCTTTATAAAATTTACGGATAACCATTATGCCTCGTCTGCCATCTTCCAATGATCTTGACACTGTAACGCTGCGCCCGGCGACGGGTGTTGCCAGCGCTGACCTGAGTGCGCCATATCGTGCCACCCAGCAGATAGGCAACCAGCTTACTCAGATTGGCGAAGGGCTTGCCGATGATGAAAACAAACTGGAACTTGGCAAGGCTCAGTCTGACTTCTACCAGGCACAGACTGAAGTGCATGGAATGTTTCAACGGGACAATGACTACTCGACAATGCAGCAGCGCTATGACCAGGCAATGCAGAATGTCACAAACAGTGCAGTGTCAGGCATCAGCAGTGGCCGACTGAAATCTCAGTTTGATAACTGGGCGCGCCAGCAAACCGTTCAGGGTAGCGCTCAGATTCAGAACCTTGCATGGAACAAAGAGCGAGACGATAATCTTGCCCAGCTCGACACGCTTCAGGCCAACAACCTGAATGCGGCGATGTCTACAGGTGATGAGGCAACGCGCTCAGGTATTATTGATGCGACCAATAACGCTATCGTAGGTGCACAGCAGAAAGGCTATATCACTGCCCAGCAAGCCGTTAATCTGCGTCAGACATGGGCGCAGAACTACGCCAAAGGCTCTCTGGCGATGATGACGCCGGACCAGCGTATCAGCGCGTTACAGTCAGGGTCTGGGGTGGTGTCATTCATCCCGCCTGACCAGCGTCTGGAAATGGTACGCAACTCCGCTTTTGAGTCCACTGAGTTAAAGCTCGCCAGCCTGAAGCAGCCAAACGCAGATGGAACGGTAGATCTCAATTCACTTGATGCGAGCAGTGATGCGCTGACGAACGCCATTTTCCAACAGGAAAGCGGCAACAAACATCGCAACGCTGATGGTAGTCTGGTGACTTCACCGAAAGGTGCGCAGGGTGTAGGTCAAATCATGCCAGCCACCGGGCAGAATCCCGGATTTGGCGTTAAACCTCTTCAGGACAGTAGCGAGCAGGAAAACCGCCGTTTCACCGGAGACTACCTGAACGCAATGTTGAAGAAGTATGACGGTAATCAGGTTCTCGCCCTTGCTGCATACAATGCTGGCCCAGACAATGTTGACAGCTGGATTAAGCAGATTGGAGATCCGCGCAGTGGACAGGTAAGTAATCAGCAGTTCGCTGCAGCCATTCCGGTGAACGAGACACGTAATTACGTTTATCAGGTGGCGGACAAGGCCACCAAAGGCGCAGCCTATCAGGCAATCACTGACTCTCCTGACTTCGCAATGATGAGTCCGCAGCACCAGTTGCAGGTAACATCAGCGCTGGCATCCATGCGCAATCAGGATGCAACCCTTTCGCTGCGCCGTGACAACGCGGCTGCGAGCGCGGCTAACAGCATACAAATCCGCATTGCTAACGGCGAAATCCCCAGCAACAACGACTGGAATACATACAACCAGACCGTTGCCGGTACTTCATACGACGGCACCACACAAACGTTGCAGGCCATCACCGCCAGCACTCAGCATCTTTTCAGCCTCCCACCCGCACAGGCTCAGGCAGAAGTTGACCAGATGATGGTTAATCTGCGCCAGAATGGCGGCAATGATACACAGTACAAAGTTCTGAGCGCAGTACAGAGCAACCTCAACCAGCGGCGCACCGAACTCCAGAAGAACCCGCAGCAGGTCTATTCGCTGGACTCAGGCCAGCCGCTTCAGCCGCTCAGCGTGGATGATGCTTTGCAGCAGCCCGGCTCATGGGGCCAGGGTCTCGTTCAGCGACAGGTTAACTCTGATGCGATCGCACAGAAGTACGGCCCGACCGCCGGGAAGAATCTTCTTACCCCTGACGAGCTTCACAACACCCAGGATGCTTACGACAAGATGACATCTGACCAACGCATCCAGTTCTGGCGCAATACTCAGGCAAGCAGTAATCCGGCGATCGCGACCCGACTGGCCCGCGAAGTTGGTGGAGACTCTCTTCAGGTTGCGTCCGTTGCTGGCCTTGCAAACACGCCCGATGGTTACAGCACGGCGCTTTCTGTGGATAAGGGTTTCCGGCTCATCAACCCGGCTGACGGTGCGGCAAAAGTGAAATTCGGAACCGGATTTGATGATGACACAACGCGCGCCATCAAGTCAGAGTATCCCGGACTAAGCACCATGCAGATTCAGAGCATGTTACCAGTGGTCAAGGCTTATTACGCAGGTAGTGGCGGCGACCTCCAGAGAGTGCCAGATGACGATGCTCTGCATAAAGTCATCGGGACGCCGATTAAAATTGGTGACGCCTCCATTATTGTTCCGCCTGGCTCAAACGAAAACGCCTACAAAGACAACATCAACACAGGCATCAACAAGCTTGGCGAGTTCTCGCAGAGTGTGCGCAATGGCCTGAACAATGGGACCTATACGCTGGCCCCTGATGTTGATGGCAACCAGGTGCTTATCGCATCTGCTTCTCAGCGTAGGGTGATCGGCAATGATGGCAGGCCCGTTGTCTTCGAGGTGAGTAAATGAGTCTGCTTTACGACCCGCAACTTGAAGGTGAGCTTGATGCCAATGGCGGAGAGCGCCTTCGCCGCATTGATGCTGGTGCTTTTCAGGGTGTCGGAACGGGTATTGAAACCGGGCTTGAAAATGCAGGTACATCTCTTTCCCGTATAGCAGCCAATGTCGGCAATGTTCAGATGCGTGTTTCTGGCGCAGAGATGCTGGCAGGTGCAGCACTTACGGGTAGTGATGATGCTGAGAATGCCGGGGCTACCATGGCAACAGCGCCAGCGCCTACGGAATCACAGCTTCCGCAGTACAAAGCATTCGACAGTGAGCAGGTCGGCACGGTTGGGACGATCCTTGGCGGTCTGGCGCAGCAAACGCCATCACTGGTTGCCATGACGTTTAACCCGGTTGCTGGTGCAGTTCTGGCAGCAGCGCAGGGGCAGACCGAAGCTAAAGCAGAAGGTGCTCGCCTTGGCCTTACCGGGTCAGACCTTGAAGACTATGGCGGCGTTGGCGGTCTCACCGCTGGCATCGGTGCTGCAATTCCTGGATTCGCCGGGTTTGGCCGTGGTGCCATGCTTTACGGCTCCCGGTTTCTGCTTGGCGGTACAGCCAACACCGTGACGGGTGAGCTTGACCGCTGGGGCCGCGCTGCAATCCTGGATGATGCAGGCTTTCACGATCAGGCTCGCCAGATGCGTCAGTCGGATGCAGCAAGTCGTGTTACAGAGTTTGTCCTCGGCGGGGCATTTGGTTTGCTCGGCGGCAGAGCGAGAGGAGACGAGCCAGCGCCAGCTGTAAGGGATGATTCTCCAGAGCCTGTTACAGCACCTCTGAATGATGCCGGAACACCTGCGCAGGAAGTCCCGACCGCAAGAACACCTGCACTGAATGACCAGCCGTCATCTGATGCTTATACATCCAGCCTTGAAGGCAAGGCGTCACAGCTAATGTCCCGTGGCGATCGCAAGGTCTGGCAGTCAGAGGCAGCGAACAGCCAGCGCATCATCGACAACCTCACACAGCAGCGTAACGACATAACGTCTGTTGAGCCGAAAGGTTCTGGTAAGGCTCTGTCACAGGCTCGCCAGCAGCGCGCCAGTCAGTTGGCAGATATTGACCGGCAGATTGCAGAAGCTCAGGCGAGACTCAAGGATGCTACTGACACGTTGGCTCCTCATATGCCAGGCGGCGAGTTATATGAGGCCAAGGCTGAATTATCACGCATTCAGCAACGCCAGCGCGAGCAGCAGATCACTTACGGAAGCATTCATGAAGACGCGGCAACCGCGCATGTTCTCCATGACAACTACGTGACAGAGTCAGCGCCGGGGCTTGCGACGGATGGAATCAGTGAGACCGCACACGTCAGGGCCATGGATTCCGCTGGTGATTCTGTGCAAGCGGGCAGGGCAGTCGATGTAAGCGATCATATCGACGATAACAGCATCTTCCTTGCGCGCGGTGATATCGATGCAGGAACTCAGGCAAGGACTGAGATCGCCGGGGATGCATCTCAGCGCATTGACCGTGTCGCACAGGCTGCTGACTCGCAGGCTATCCCTGCGCCGGTTAAAGGCGAGCCTCGGCCTGGTGCAATCAGTGATGTGGTTGACAACCCGTTTGCAGCATTGCGTGAACAGGCGACAGCGCTGCGCGAAACACACCCTGATCTCGCTGATAAGCTCGATGCCCATCTGAACGAAATCGAAGCCACACACACCACATCAACGCAGGAAGCACAGCTATACGATGTGGCAGCCGCATGCGCCCTGAATTACGGAAATTGAGATGAAACCACAATGCATTCAGGCAGTAGAAGCACACCTTTCTAACGTTCGTGGCGCGCCGGTTAAGCTGACTCCAGCAGCCATTGCACGCATTGACTCTCGCATGCTGGAAGGAGCAAAGGTACTGGCCCGGAGAGATCGCGCTCGCTGGCAGGGATGGACTTCTGATGAGCGTACTATCGCTATCGGTAAGTGGGTACGAGAGCAGGAAGAAATTCAGGCTGACGCAACGGCCCGCAGCCAGATTCGGCAGCTGTCAGCCATCTCCGATGCCGCTCGTCGTATGAATGACCTGGCGGCGGCGCGCGAAGATAAGCCAGGGAAGTGGAGTAAGGCTCTTATTGATGTGCTGGAAGGCGTTGATAACATCCTCCGCGGTGCAGAGCAGGTTGCTGTTCGTGGTTTGGGTGATATGCTCAAGGCGGCAAAGGTTGGCGGCTTTAATCTGGACTTTGGCAACCGTCGCAGCGATGCCTATTTCTCGGATGTTGTTCGGGAGATTTACGGGCAAGACACTGGCAACGCAGGCGCTAAGGCATTTACGAAACAGTGGTCTGATGCGATGGAAGGTTATCGGCAGGCGCGCAACCGGGCCGGTGGCACGGTAGGCTCGATTGATAATTATGCCCCTCAGTCGCACGACCCAACAGTAATGCAGCGTGTCGGAAAGCAGGCGTGGACCAGCTTCATGATGAAGAATCTGGACCGCAATCAGTACCTGAGTGACTCGGGATTGCAGCTTGATGACAAGGCACTTGAAGGTGTGATCGGCAAGATGTATGACTCCATCGTTACCGATGGGGTTAACAAAATAACTCTGGACCAGCAGGGGCTTGCAGAGGGTGCAGGAGGCGGATTTGGTTCATCCAACATTGCCAAATCACTCAATGACAGTCATCGGGAAATTCACCTTCGCGACGCCGATGCCGTTATCGAATACAACCGCCAGTTTTCCGATCGCTCTCTTGGCTCGTCGTTCTTCGCTCACCTGAACCGCTCAGCGCGAGATGCCGCATTGATTAACGAGCTGGGGCCAAATCCCGGCGTGACATTTTCAACGCTGCGCGATACAGCACGTAAACGCGACAGCCAGATGCCTGGTGCGAGCTTTGACGGTGACGGGAGCGTAAAAGGCTCGACACGTGGCGGGTTCTCACCTGATGCCTATTTCCGGCAGATGGTGAACAACAATAACGACTTCACCACATTCGACCGCATCAGCAGCGCACTCACTGCGTACCAGGCTGCTACCAAGCTGACGAGTACCGCGTTGCGCGCTCCATTCCAGGACACGCCTGGCATTCTTCTGAACATGTCTGATGTTGGTCAGCTCGGGAATATTGGTTCCATCATCCGTGCCGCTCTAAGCCCGAAAGAGGTTTCTCAGTTTGGCATCGGTGCCGAGGTGGCAACACAAGCTGCCCGTGATGGTTCAGAACGCATCATGACTCAAGGCCGGTTTAATATCGGCAATGCCATGACCCGTTACGCTCAGGCCACGATGAAATACACACTGCTGGATGCGTGGACGAATGCCGCGCGACGTGCCGGTCAGACTTCACACGCGTTTGCATTGGCCGACTGGTCAAAGCTGCAATGGAGCAGCCTGGATAATAGCCAGAAGGCGTTGCTGAACAATGCCGGTATTGATGCAGACGACTGGCAAAACATCATGAGGATTCCCCGCAAACAACTGCGCGGTAACGACATACACGATGTATCTGACGTGGCATCGCTCGGGCTGTCCGATGATGAAGCAATGCGCCTTCAGGGGCGCATGATGGGCTTTGTGCGCATGGGCGGTGACATTGTGACATCAGAGCACAACCTGACCGCACAGACGATTATGAGCGCCGGTGGCCGCACCAATGCACTGACCAAGCAGGTGATGCTGTTCAAAAATGCTGGCGCAATCCAGACGGCACACATGCTGGACCGACTGAGCCGTAAATCAGGAGGAACGCGGGTGGGGTATGTCGGCGCAACGGCAGCCCTGTCACTTGGTTTCGGTTACATGGCTCTCGTCGCGCAGGCTCTTACCAATGGTCAGAACCCGCCGCCGCTGGATGACGTCAGGACTATTGGTCGTGCAATGGCTGTGGCCGGTGGCTATGCCATGGTTCAGGACATGATTACCAGCATGTATGACGCCGTCAGCGGCGACAACAGCGGGCACAGCTCAAGCGCAGTTCCTATCTTTGGCGACCTGGCAACACTCGGCAAGATCGCATTCACTGCGCCGACTGACCCTAATAAGGCCGGATACATGGCGATCAAGTTCGGACGTCAGCAGATTGCTCCGCTGAATTACTGGTACACCAAAGCAGCAGTAGACCATCTGTTTTTCAACGATGCAGCCGAAGCGCTCAACCCTGGATACCAGCGTCGCCTGAGAAAGTATGCAGACCAGAAAGGCCAGCAGTATTTTTACGACCCGGACGGAAGCCTGCGATCTCCCGGCGTAGGCGAGTACACGAAACCACTTCAATAGTTTGCCAATTCTGATTATTCTTATTGAAATTTGACTTAACTAACTTTCAAGGGGAATGATGAAAGCAACTGTGTTGATGGTTTGCATAATGCTCGGGTTGAGTTTTGGCCTCAGTGGGTGCTCTGTATATATGGCATCTCAGCAGCCAGATAAAAAGGATGTCAGTCTGTTTAAGCGTGGAACACCCCGCAGCGTTCTCCTTGGTGAATTTGGCTATCCGATCGCACAGACTGAGCATGATGGCAAGAAATGGGATATATGGCGTTTTCGTCAGGGTTACAGCGATGGGGTCAAGACTGGGCGAGCTATCGGACATGCAACCATGGATGTGTTGACGCTAGGTATCTGGGAAGCTGCTGGAACGCCAATTGAGACTGCTGCTGATGGTAACATGGTTTCATATGAAATCGCTTATGATGATCACGGCAATGTTTCAGACGTCATCCTCCTCAGCAAGAAAGACGGAAAATAGCTGACTTAATTAGTAAAACCTGAAATCTCAATAACCCGCTCCGGCGGGTTTTTTATTGCCTGGAGAAAAGTAAATGCCAGCAACTCCAACGGATCGCCTGTATGGATTGACCACAAGTGTGGCAGTTAAGCCAGCGGTTGATATTTCAGCTGATGTAAATATTCAGCTTTACGGCCCACAGACAATCACCACGTCAACACAGACAGGGACGCATACCCTGACTACAACAGAGGGCGACAGGGTTCTTCTCACCGCTCAGGATAATCCTATTGATAATGGCATCTGGATTTCAAAACCGGCCACCTGGGTCAGATCGCCAGACTTCAATGGACCAAGAGATGTTGTTAATGGGACGCTGGTGTTTTCAATATTCGGCGACTGCTGGCAGGTAGAGGCTGTTAACCCTGTAGTCATCGGTACGTCTCAAATTCATTTTCGATCAACTTACCCATTCAGTGACTCGCTGAATACATTGCAGCGTGCATTGCGCGTACCGGAAACATTCCTGAATGAACTTCCGGTAATAGCAACCCGAGACGGTAAATTCATTACATTTGATTCCAGCGGTCAACCTGTGATGGTCACCGCTGATGATATTACTGCTGATGAAGCAGCAGCAAGACAGCATGCCGATGCCAACCTTCAGGACCAGCTCACCGGAAACGTCCCGTTAGAGGCATCAGCCTTCTCAGTTATCTCCTGGCATAAGCAGACCGTCGATAACAGCGTCGAAATCCCCGACAACATGAATGCCTGGTCATTCGGTCCCGTTATTACCGTCTCTCCTGGGCAGTCCGTAACCATCCCCGAAAACAGCTACTGGACGATTGCAAATGGCCAGCAGGTAACCAACTCCGGCGCAGACGTCGATTACGGCGAACTTTAAGGAATCCACATGGCAGCATCACTTCAGTTAAAAGGCGGCACTGCCGCTAAGGTCGCAGCATATACGCCACTGGCTCGCGAAGTAGTAATCGACACAGATAATTACCGATTGGTGATTGGGGATGGATCTACAGCTGGCGGCAAGCCACTGACGGTTGTCTCGGCTCCAAAATGGACCACTGCACGAAAGTTAGAATTTACCGGGGCAGCAACTGGAGAATCAGATTCTGTGGATGGGTCAGCAGATATCTCCATCGCCCTGACTCTCGGCGCAGTTGATCTCGGCACTCTGGCATAAGGGTGGGAAATGGCAACCTCCATTCAAATCAAAAGAGGCGCAACTGCAAAGGTTGCAGCCTATACGCCGCTTGAAGGCGAGCTGGTATTAGACCTGACCACCAAAAAGCTCTATGTCGGCGACGGATTAACGGCAGGGGGCAATCAGATTGTCGCAAGTCGTAAAGGCGTTACGGACGGTACAGATGCTGCAGCAGGGGAAATTGGTGAGGTGCTTTCCGCCTCATCAAACGCAACCCCTGTCACGCTAACTTCAGGAACAGCTTCGAACCTGATCCAGTTAACACTTACTCCAGGCGATTGGGACATCAGAGGTGTTGGGAGATTTGAGCCATCAGTTGGATCGGTAACCGCTGTTTCTGCATCATGGAATACAACATCAGCAACCTTTGCTGGATTTCCTGATAACGCACAACTTCAGGGAATAACAGCAGGTGGAACGCAGCAGATTCCCGCACCAATTAAAAGAATGAACATTACCACAAATACCATTATCTACCTCGTTGGGTTGGCTGTATTTACGAGCGGGACCTGCGCAGGGAAAGGATTTATTGAAGCACGTCGCGTGCGTTGATATAGGAAAAATTATGAGCATATTACGTGTTGACCAACTTTCACCTACTGATAATTCAAAAACAATAAATGTGGAAGACATTCTTTACACTGATGATGGAACCATATCATCTGACGTTGTTGAAATTAACTTTCCCTCAGGTGTAACGCTTACTGAGGATATGGCTGAAGATGTTAAGATTACAAGGTATATCCTTGATTCTGATAATGGTGATTGCAGCCTTGCGCTAAATCGTATCTTTACAGAATATGCTAATGCAGAAAGATTAAGCGTCAGATTTCCAACAGGAAATTTCAATTTAATTACCAATGCCGTATATAGCGGGACGGCTCAGATATCCCTGCTGGGGAATGGCGCAACAACTATTTCCTTACAATCTGACAGCTCATCCCCAAACATCTCTATCACGTCAACACGAAGAATTATTATTAAGGATTTAAATGTTGAGGTTGCTGAGTCGTCAAGTGAAGACTTGAAAATTGCTATCTATTTAAACTGCACAGGGCAAGATGCATCACATACCATTCATAATGTGAGGGCAGAAGCAAATATCCTTACTGAAGACAAGGCTGTTATAATGTTCGATCTTGTCAATGTGAGCCTGGGAGCCTTTAGTGATGTCTATATCCGTTATTTCGGTGATTACCGAAATGCACCTGGTAGCAACAACCTTGCATGGAGAATGAGCGCCACAAGCAAGGTCAGCACTGACAGCATGTATCGAAACTGTTCAGTTATTGGCTGTGAGGTTCCGTGGATTATTAACCCACCAGTTGGCGGAACGAATGGTGCTTATCTTGAAGGAGTAACGTGGATAGGTTGCACAGTAGTTGATTGTCAGGAAGGGCCTTATATTTCTGGCGATGCTGCAAATGTATATCGGTCACCGATGTATCGTTGGATTGGTGGGCACGTTAGTGCATATAGACGTTGCTTTTATGCATACTGGGTATCACAGGTATATATCAGTGATGCGCACTTCTATCTTACTTACACCTCAACATCATCACCATTTGGCAACTATCCAGTCTGGCTTGAGCAGGTTTTTGAGGCTGACTTGCATAACCTCAGCCTGCATATGTTTGATCAAACATCCACAGACTCTCATGGTGTCCATGTTGGCCCAGGATGTGACCTGACAAACGTAACCAGCATTACCTGCTACACACCAGTGGCGTCTTACGCAGTAGTTTCATATCCAGCAAGTCGAAGAACCCGAGCTGGGAACTGTTGCTTAATTTACTCAGGCGCAGCCCCATCATCAGCTGTATCGCTTGGCAATACCGGCGATCTGGACATGGGTAACAACACAGTATATGCAGCATAAAAAAGCCCCGAAAGGGGCTTAATGTTAATTTGACAATTTAACAAGGACGGTCCCCGCAACATCTTTTATAGACCCGCTGGAAGGCCAGCTCGGCATCGTCCTTAAGGCTAATTTTTGTTCATTGCTAATGCTGTATTTTCCTACCTGGATAATATTAGCCATCCCTGTGTTTCTAATGTAGTTTCCAACTCTGTCTGATTCACCTCTCTCTAAGAAAGAAATGCCAAACTCATCTGATCCGTTTTGTCTCCACGGATTCTGGATTTTGATCCGACCAGAGAAGTACACAGGTGTTTCATACTGCATTTTTTCAGGATAGGAATGATAAATATCAGTCATTAACTGCTGAGAAAGATATTTTGTCTGATCTTCCGCAACCTTGTCTGAATAAAAAAGCATGTTCACATAAGCACATGATGAAATTGCGATAATAAGTGTTGAAATCAATCTCAATGTTTTGTTACTAAACCACATCACTCCCATTGTAACCGTGGCGGCGAAAACTATTGGCATCTGACTTAATGTTCTTGCTGGCGTGCCTGCACCTATTAATATATTCAAAATAAAAGGGCATAAGAGAACTATGATTGAAAGAAATAATGTAAATGCGGCCTTTTTTATCCCAAACTTAAGTGAAGATAAAACTACAACTACAATTGATATTGCGGTAAGGAAGTAAAGATTAAATCCGTACCAGGTTACAAGGTAGCAGTTGTAAAGAATGAACTTATAAACACCAATGATTGCATCAATCGCACTCATCTTTCCCCACGCTATCAACGCAGCAAAGTAACTCACGTCATTTATGTGGTAATAGCTCTTAACCTGTTTTGATATGATGAGATATATGGTAACTGACACAACGCTTAATAGCGAAAGTATAATGGAGTTGCAAATCCATGACTTCCATCCAGATTTTTCAGTTAAAGAAAGTTTAAGGTGATTTATTGATAATAGTGTTATGGGTAGAAAAACAAAAGACTGATATATAGAGATAACAAAAATATTCAATAAAATGAAGATTGCCTTCCCAGAACGACTCCCATTATCAAAAAAAATCATGCTATAGACAGATAGCAAGAGGGCCAATCCCACGGTCTCAGCTTGATTGCTAAACTGTAACTGGTAAGCCATCTGAGGAAACGTTACAAAAAGAGAAGAGAAAATAATAGATTCTTCTTTAGTTAGTTTAAGGTAGATACTAGAAGCCACTGATGCAGCAGAAATGCAGATAAGAGAAAAGACAAGTGAAAAAAATGGAACCCACGGTTCATGAAATACAAATCTTTTAAGAATGGCATGACCCCACCTGCCAAGATCAATCGTATGAAGATAGTTGTCCATAACATCAACATCGATTGATATTGTATGGTTAGATAGCTCAAATCCATATGCAAATGCAGAGCATACTAAAGCAATTAGAAAAGTGATTATATATTTCTGCTGTAGTCCAGAAAGATTGATGAAATCTTCTTCATTTTCTTTAATCATGATATATCCAAGTTCTTTATAAATATTGCTCTTAGGATTAATCCTAAAAACAGGTTGGCTGATGCTGCCACTTTGTCAGGATAAGATCAAGAATTTGTTATCCACTGTAAGCTATTAGTAATTTTTCGTCATGATCACAGCAGGGCAGTGCTGACAGTAATGATGGGTTAGATCAAGAAAAGGCTTGGATTGGTCTCGATTCTTCCTTGAAGTTCACCTAGCGACATGTATCGGCAATATGATTTTTTGGTGATTAGTCAAGAAATATCGCACCAGTAGATGGCAGTGATTTGTATCATCACGAACGAAGAGAATGACAACGTTGAGGTCACCAATGGATAAGGTGAAGGCAATTGCATAAAGGCCCAGTCGGGCCTTTTTATTATCAAATAATTCTTTTTAAATTGAAAAAGGCATATGCAATTAGAGAGATATTGAATATATATAATACTCTTTCACCAGAAGCATATACTGTTGGGGAGAGGCCTATAGCAACAGTTACCAAGCATCCGGCTAATAAGGTTATAAATGCCCTATAATCTCTGCTTCCATCTATGTCTTCAATAGAAGAAACAGCCATAGAAACGAGGGTTATGAGATAAAAAAGATAGCATCCATATACCTTCATACCTCCGAAATCTATGCTATAGAACTTTCCATAGTATGTAATATAATCAATGTCTTTCATGTAAAAAGACAAAGAGGTTAGGCTCGCTATGAGCACTGCTACAGAAAATATTATGCTCACCTTGCTTATCATATCCCTGCTACCTCTTTTAATTAAGAAGGCAAGAAAGCTAAAAACAGAAAAAATAAAACAAATATTTCTTCCATATGCAACATTTTCAACAAGTCTGTCCACGCCAAGAATGGACTTCTGGAATATGTTCATATCTAATATTTGAGGCATATATCTCGCAGCCTCAACGGAAAATCTACTTGAAGACCCAGGACTCAATAAAGTCAATGCTGATCCCATCAAAACTACAATATAAGCGCAATATAATGTTCTATTGCTTGATCTCTTTGTTATATCAATGCAGTAAATAAAAGGAATGCTCACTAATAAGAATACAGCAACTTGCTCAGATGATGTTGCGATGAGGGATAACAACACTGAAATAATGAATGTTGATTTTTTACTAGAAAAAGACAATAACTCGTTTAATAAAAAAAGAGCGCAGGTTGATGGTAGTAAGTAATTGTAGAACCCAGTTACCCACCACTGAGCATCCCCCGCAACGGGTGCGTTAATAATGAGAAGTGAAAATATAACCAGTGGCATACCGACTTGGTACGGCATTCTTTCCTTAAGGGTTATCGACCACAAAAGATATGAAGAAAGAATGAAACACACCGGGATCATTATTTTCCAGAATGCGTTAATAGTGATCGTAGAAACCATAATGGCTTCAATAATAACTCTTCCACTCCATGTTTTATATCTATTGATCAGGTAATCAAAAAGGTTAACATGATCGAGAGCATGTGAAAATGTTACGTCATCTGCATAAGTCATTAGTCTCAGCTTGCAAGCGATAGCTATGAAAACCAAAATAACAGACGAATACAACAACCATGAGGAAAAAGTTTTATTGTTTACATTCATAGCTCAGAACCTTAGTGACTTTTCCGCCATTATCTCGAATGTAGAAATTGAATTCTGCACTCTCATTATATTCAATAAGTTTTTTACTGATTGAGGCATTGAAGCCTACCTTGTCAAAATCATCCGTTCTGGCAAAAATCTGTGATACATCACCTCTTGCGAAAGTAAACAATGGAAGTATGAATTCTTTACCAGAAGTATTGACTGTGATTATCAACGATCCTTCATGAGGATAAGTGCTGTCAAACATCCATCCCTTAACAAAAAAAGTGTCTTTTCTTGTGCCGCATGAATCAATGCTGTACTTTAAGTCTAGGTCTCTTGCAACTTGACTATTATATGAGAACGATCTAGCTTTGTTCCACGAAGCAAATGAAAGAACCAACGCAGCTATACATGCCGCAATCAGCGTGACAAAAATCACTCTTGGATTACAGACGTGGTTATAAACCTTCACTATTCTCTCCATTAGAATTTTTAACTATATATCTCGGTCTTTGCTTAGTCTCGATATATATTCTTCCGATATATTCACCCAGTACACCAATCCCGATTAGCTGGACGCCACCGAGGAAAAGAATGGATGTTAGGATTGACGGATAACCGTGAACCGGGTTACCGAAAATAATTGTATCTACTATCAGGTATGTGCCATAAAGGAATGACAACCCTGCGACAAAAAGGCCGATATATGTCCAGACACGCAGAGGGAAAGTTGAGAAAGAAGTGATCCCTTCAAGCGCCAGATTCCATAGCTTCCATCCGTTAAACTTTGTCGTCCCTGCGACGCGTTCTGAGCGTGTATATTCAACAACTTCAGTTTTTCCGCCAACCCACGACAGCACTCCTTTCATGAACAGGTTTTTCTCAGGCAGAAGCTTAATATTCTCAACTACCGCACGAGACATAAGCCTGAAATCACCAACGTTTTCTTCAATCTTTGGTTTGCTGATCATATTGTGCAGCTTGTAAAACCACTCGGCACTTTTACGCTTCAGATGGCTATCAGATGAGCGGTCTGCGCGTTTAGCCAGAACCACATCAGCGCCTTCCTTCCATTTCGTAATGAGTAGAGGAATAACTTCAATCGGGTCCTGCAGATCTACATCAATAGGGATAACCACATCACCAGTTGAAGCCTCAAGACCAGCGAACAGAGCTGGCTCTTTACCGAAATTACGTGTGAAGCAGACGTGTTTTACGAGGGCATCATTCTCTTCCAGCTGGAGGAGTAATGTCTCGGTATTGTCAGTGCTCCCGTCATTGATGAAGACGATTTCAACATCATGATGCTGCAGTTCTTTGAAATTTCTGACGGCACTATAGAAGACCGGAAGGGCCTCCTGCTCGTTTAGCACCGGAACTATCAGAGATATCTTCATTTACTCTCCCTGAAGATAAACAGTTTGGAATAAGCGAAGCCGCAAATGAGGCTTACTATTGAAAAAATGATGAGTGTTAATATTGGGTTTAGTTGCGCATGATCTCCGGCCCAACCAACGGCAAGAGCCATTGCACCCATGAAAAATGTATAAAGAATGTATTTTGCTGTTGTGGCCTGTGCATTAAATGTCCACTTTGCGTTTGCAAAGAAAGAGAAGGTGACAGCAACACAAAACGCAATGAGATTTGATAACGATTGCTTGAATCCCAGATGGTACAGTGACCCAAAAATAACCCAATGAATCAATGTGTTAACAACGCCTATCGATGCGTACCTGGTGAACAGCCTGATCATTTTGTCACCCATAAAGAAAAATGACCCTGATCTTGGCATTGCCAGGTCATGAGCGCAAGGTTTGGTAAAGGAATTGTCATGAATCGTTGCCTTGCATGGCATGGGGCATCTGTGGGGCAAAAAATTACCGCAAAGCAACTCAAATACACTTAGTGATATTTGAAACTCTGCGGTAATTGCTCGCGATTGCTTATTTAAACTTACTTCAACGCACTCTCATTTTATATTCCCCTGTATTCGCTACACCCCGCATAACCAGTGGAGTGATGTCGCCAGTAAATCTTATGAAGACCCCCACACCAAATATGATCAGAGTCCGCGTCAGTCGGCATGGGGTCATATGCTGCGGGATGCACAACGTTATGTTCCCGGTTTAAGCGAATGCCAGTATCAGCGCTCCATCTGGGAAGTGAAAACCATTTTACCCCGCAGTGACAGCGATGATTCCCGCCCGATTCTTTTCCGTGCCAACCACGGTTTAAAAGGGTTGCACTGCGTGATGGGTGGCAAGATTGACAATATTTATGACGCGTTGCATGAAATTGAGCGCCTGATTGAGCTGAATTAATAATGATTAAAAGTGAATCATTTGTCTCCGTTGTGATTGTTATCCAAAATCATCTGGAGAACATCTATGAGCCATTATCAAAACTTGGGATGTTGTTAGATGAGAACTATAGCGATTATGAATTAGTTGTCATCGCCCCAGGATTAAACACGACACACGCTGAAGTAGAAGACCGTGTGCTGAAACATATTCCCTGTGTGCGTATTATTCAGCTGTCCAGCGCGGTATTTTACGATGTTGCGCTGGCGGCGGGTCTGGAAAGTGCTATCGGGGATTTTGTCGTTCTGTGGAACCCCTTGTCTGATCCGATTCATATTGTGCCCGAAATTGTTAATCAATGTCGTAGTGGTACTGATGTGGTGGTCGGGGTGTCGAGCCATGTGCGCACGCTGCGCTATCGTATTATCCGTCGTTTGATGAATGTTGCACTGCGTACTATCGATTATGATATACCTCGCAATGCTACCGGTTTACGCTGCTTAAGCCGTCGTGCAGTCAATGCCGTGACGCGAATTGGTCGTTTTCACCATCAGTTTTACCTGCGCATTCAAAAAACAGGCTATCCAGCGGGCGAGTTGAAATATACCCCGTTTAAAGAGTCTGAAGGTGCTAACGTGGTGGAGTCTCTGCGACGTTTATTACGATTGATGGTGTTTAACTCTTCACGCCCGTTGCGCTGGATGTCCGTTCTGGGAATGTGTGGGAGTGTGGCGGGTTTTGTTTTTGCCTGTTACAGCGTGTTTATTCATCTGCTCAATGGCAATGTCGCTGAAGGATGGACGACCACCATTCTGTTTATGACCTCATTATTTATCGTGCAATTCGTCATGATGGCATTTTTTGGCGAATATTTAGGCCGATTACTGGACGAAAGTAGCGCCCAGGCTGAGTATGCGGTGGTCTATGAGCGCACCAGCGAGATCATGGTGAATACCAATCGGGTAAATGTCATGGATACTTCGCTGGCACCGGAAGACAATCACGTTCAGACTGGCCGCGACAATTAATTTACTCAGAGGTTAACATGGACGCACTAATTGGATTTTCTGGTTTTGTTGGCACCACGTTGTTGAAGCAGCGTCATTTCGACTCGCTCTTTCGATCCACTAACATTGATGAGATCGTTGGTCAGACTTTCGATACTGTTGTTTGTGCTGGCGCACCCGCGCAAAAGTGGCTGGCGAATAAAGATCCCGCTGACGACTTACAGAAAATCGAAGCACTAATCGAAAAATTAAAAACGGTCAACTGCCGTCAGTTTATTTTAATTAGTACCGTTGATGTATTTAAAGAACCGGTAAATGTCGATGAAGCGACCTCGATCGATACGACAGGGTTACACGCTTACGGTTTACATCGTTACTATCTTGAGCAGTTTGTCAGCCAGCATTTCCCTGATGCACTGATTGTGCGCCTGCCAGGACTCGTTGGACCGGGCCTGAAAAAAAATATCATTTATGATTTTTTGCATGAGAATAACGTCGCGCAAATCGAAAGTCGCGGTGTGTTCCAGTTCTATCCCATGATCAACCTGTGGTATGACATCGAGATTGCTTTGCAGCACAAACTCAAGCTGCTGCATTTGACTGCGGCACCGGTAAGTGTGGCCGATGTGGCAAAATACGGTTTTGGCTTCGAATTTACGAATCATGTGCAGGACAAGCCGGGCAATTACAGTATGAAAAGCCGTTATAGTCACCTGTTCACCAGCGATGCAGATTATCAATACAATCGCCGTGAATCACTTATGGCTGTTCGTGCCTATGCACAATCTGAAAACGGCGGGAAAATGGGATGAGAATTTCGATCTCGAATATCGCCTGGGACCCGGCCGATGACGAAGCGGTCTGTCGCCTGTTACATACCTGGCAAGTTGATGCTATCGATATCGCGCCAGGCAAATATTTTCCAGATCCATTGCAGACCAGCGATAACGATATCGCCGTAGTACGTCGTTACTGGGAGCAGCAGGGCATTGCGTTGGTTGGGATGCAGTCACTGCTTTTCGGTACTCAGGGACTGAATCTTTTTGCTGACGCAGCGGTGCAGACAAAAATGCTGAACCATTTGCAGGCTGTCAGTCGCATCGCTGCCGGTCTGGGTATTCCTGCGCTGGTATTTGGTTCACCAAAAAATCGTGATCGCCAGGGGTTAAGTGAGGAAGCCACCTGTGAAATGGCCGGTGATTTTTTCCTTCGCTTGGGCGATATCTCACAGCGTGAAGGTGTGGTGATTTGCCTGGAGCCGAATCCTGAATGTTATGGTGCTAATTTTATGACCGGAACGGCTGAGGCAGCGGCGATGGTGCGTCAGGTTAATCATCCTGGCATTAAAATGCAGCTTGATACCGGTGCTATTGCGATCAATCAGGAGAATATCAGTGAAATTATGCAGCGAGATGCTGACATCATCGGGCATATCCATCTGAGCGAGCCTAACCTTATTCCACTTGGTCGTAGCACGGTTGAGCATGCCACTGTAGCCGCAGCGATTAATCATGCTCTGCCACAGCGGGTTGCTACCATTGAAATGCTGATGACACAGAACGAATCCCCCTTGTCTGCCATTGATGAAGCCTTAGAATTTGTGACCCGACACTATCGTGACTCAGCAGGAGCCGCGGTATGAAATGGTTGATCCTTATTTTGGGTATTGCATCAAATGCTTCCGCAAGTGTGCTGATTAAAATGGCGATGACGCCACCGCGCAAATTGCCGAGCCTGGCTGAGCCACTGGCCGTGTTGTCTAACTGGCCATTGTGGCTGGGTATTTTTCTTTACGGTATGGCTTTCCTTCTTTATGCCGCCGCACTGGCCTTCCTGCCATTAAATGTTGCTCATCCGGTGCTGACTTCAGGCGCTATTGCTTGTGTGGCGCTACTCTCAGTATTGGTGTTTCGTGAACCCATTTACTGGTCAACTATCGCCGGGATTATTATGGTGATAGCGGGCGTTGCCTTAATTACTCTAAAAGTTAAATAAGCTGAAAACATTATGACTGAATCAATACCTCAAACCCTTCGTGCTGAATGGGAAGTTCCTGAGTTTGAGCGCCAGATGTGGCAGGGCAAAACACATGATTATTGTGTTGTGATTCCGGTAATTAATGAAGGTGAACGCATTCGTAATCTTCTGACCCGGATGGCGGCGATCAATGTTGCTTCATATGCAGACATCATTATTGTCGATGGCGGCAGTCGCGACGGTTCACTGGAACTGGAAGCGCTGAAACAGTTGCAGGTTAGTGGATTATTATTAAAAACCGGGCCGGGTAAACTCAGTTCACAGCTGCGTTGCGGTTATGCGTTTGCGCTGGATCAGGGATATGAGGGCATTGTCACTATCGATGGTAACGATAAGGACGATCCTGATGCCATCCCACAGTTTATTGCGGCACTGAAAGACGGTGTGGATTTTGTGCAGGCGTCACGTTTTGTTAAAGGTGGTGTGGCAGAGAATACCCCAGCTTCGCGCGATTTCGCGATCCGTTTTATTCATGCGCCGATGCTCAGTCTATTCTCAGGTTTTAAATGGACGGATACAACCCAGGGGTTCCGAGCTTATAGCCGTAAGATGTTGTTGGATGCGCGTATCGCACCGTTCCGCGACATTTTTTTAACCTATGAACTCCTTGCCTATCTTTCTTATCGTGCGCCCAAACTGGGTTTTCGTTGCCTTGAGATCGCGACTGTTCGTCGTTATCCCAAAGGTGAAGTCCCCACTAAAATTAGTGCAATCCGTGGTAATTGGTCAGTTTTGTCGATTCTGTTTGCTGCCTGCTTTGGTAAGTATAACTGAAGATTAATTATGCTATAACCACGACCAGGATGGCGTATGTTTGGATTCTCTCGTGCTAATCTTATAAAAACTGACAACACGAGAGCGGAATTATTTAATCTCGCTCAGTTGTTCGTTTTTTTATTTGCAATTGTTTTTACTGCCACATGTCAGCAGCCGCTTAGTGTTGGCTCAGCAGGCGGCGCTGAGCAATGGGTAAATGTGTTGCCAGATTTTTTTACTGGCCAACAAGATTTTCTTTTTAGCTACGGACCTTTGTACTGGCTAAATGGCAGAATTGTCGCCCAATATTCTCTTCTTTCATATTGGTTGTCAGCTATCTTCATCAGTTTGTATGCTGCAGCTGGCTGGGCAATCATGTTGCGACTGGCGATCAGGCATCGGGCTGTTATTCTTTTAGCAATCGTTTATGTTGCCGTGATAAGGGTTTTTGACTCGGCAGCAATTTACTTTACCCTGCCTCTTTTTATCATCATTTATTGCTGTTCAATTGGCCAGGAACGCTGGTTAGAAAATAAACGGGTGTTGTTTTTTCTCGGCGTTTTCGTCGCTTTTTTATTTTTCGTGCGGTTTTTCTATGGCATGGTCGCATTGCTCACCTTTGGTAGCTATTTTTTTTCGACGGGTGTAATAAAACGTCAATTCTCAGCAGTAGTGCTTTTTACCATCACTGCGATTGTTTTATATTTTCTGTTAGGTTTTCTTATCTTTCATCATGTTAGTAGTGTGATTGATTATGCCGTTATTAATTCACAGCTTAATTTTGGCAACTCTGTGGATATGACGTATGATGTGCGTTTAAAAAATGCTACTTACATCATCATCTTCTTTGTTTTCGTTTGCTTTAATATTTTTCTCGCTAAAAATCAACCAACATTATTACTAACCATCAATGGTCTGATTTTGATTTTTTTAAAAATCGGTTTCTCACGCGCAGACCATTATATTAGTTATTTTATTTTCCCTGTTTCACTGATGTCATTAATATTTGTGGTCAGCTCAAAACGCAGATGGTTCGCAATGGCATTTTTTATACTGGCGTTGATGCTAACGATGGGACATATGTCAATTTTCCCCAGTGTACGAAAACTTGCTGACTTAATGATGCATGAGGATTTTTCACAGAACTACACTGAGCGTGCCGCCGCAAAGTATCCTCAATACGTGCTACCTGCTGATGTTGTTGTTCAAATTGGAAATCAGACAATTGACGTCTATCCCAATAGCAATGAGTATTTATTGGCAAATAAACTTAATTACCATCATCGTCCGTCATTTCAAAACTATATGACATTGACTCCGGTGTTGGATAATCTTAATGCGGCCTTTTTTGCTGGTGATGATGCCCCTGACTATGTCTTGTGGACGGCCTCAATAGCGTGCTTCGATATCCACTGCCCGGCCTATGACGATTTTGACTACAAATATGTCCTCAATGAAGATCCTCTAACGTCGACGGCGATATTGAGCCATTATCAGGTGATCCGAACTTTCCCGGGAGAAAGAGGAACACCTGTTATGCTGTTAAAGAAAAAACCACAGAGTGTGCCAGTAACCCCTCAGGTACTCGGCAAAGTGAGTTTGCATTTTGGTGAATGGATTCCAGTACCTAAATTGACGTCTGGTGCATTAAAATTAAAACCAGAATTAAAATTTACGCTACTGGCAAAAGTACAGAATATGCTCTATCGTGGCGGTATTCTTTACGTAAATTACAAACTGGCCAGCGGCGAAATTAAGCATTATCGCCTGAATATTATTAATGCACAAAGTGGTGTATGGGTTTCCCCCTTACTTGATAGCTTCCCTCAACAGGGGGAACGTGTCATTGAAGTGATGCTGGAAACCTCTAACAGACATTACTTCAAAGATGGTTTCGAGGCGAGCTGGGAGAGTTATCCCTTTGATAATATCAAAGCGGAACAATCATCGTTGCAGACATTCACAGCCGAACCCCCCTTAGGGCTGACTGAGATATCGACGGCCTGTGATGCCAGTATCGATGCTGTTGAATCGATACACTTTATGCTCGATGGCGAGAGTAAAACACGGCTGACGAGTGCGGGCTGGACCGCGTTTTCTATCGAACATAATCAACCCGCGGAACGGGCATGGTTAACACTGACCAATGATCAAGGGCAACGTTTTTACACTCCCATGACGCCCACACCGCGTGGTGATGTCGCGAATTATTTCAGGAAGCCCGGCTTAGTCAATTCTGGTTATAAAGTCGTGGCAGATGTAACTGGTATGAAAGGCAATTACAAAGTCGGTGTATCGATTGCCGGTGACGGAAAACTGTTGCAATGCAACAACTTTGCCAAACCTATTACGCTTCAGTAACCATAAATAAAGGGAGCTTTCGCTCCCTTTTTTATACGCCCAATCTGTCCCTCAGCGCATACCAGGCTGCACCCATTGCTGTCAGGGGGATTTTAAAACGTCTTCCGCCAGGGAAGGGCAGGTGAGGCAACCTGGCGAAGGCATCAAAACGTTCCGCCTGACCCCGCAGCACTTCCGCAATCAGCTTGCCGGACAGATGGGTGCAGGTCACGCCATGCCCGCTGTCGCCTTGCATAAAATAGACATTTTTTTCCAGCTGACCGAATTGCGGCATGCGCGACAGCGTGAGCAGGAAATTGCCGCTCCAGCGGTAACTTAGGCGCACATCACGCAGCTGTGGGAAGGTACGCAACAGTTTTGGTCGGATCAGCGTCTCAATATCATCCGGTTCACGCGCGCCATATACCACACCACCGCCGTAGAGCAGGCGGTTATCGGCAGTGAGACGGAAATAATCCAGCAGGTAGTTACAATCTTCAACGCAATGATTATTTGGCAGTAGCCCAAGCGCCTGATCGCGGGTAAGCGGTTCGGTAGTAACGATTTGCGAGCCACAGGGCATGCTTTTGCGGCTCAGGCGGGGTTCCAGCTGGGAGGGCAGATAGGCGTTTCCGGCGAAAATCACAAAAGTAGCGCTGACATCACCCTGCGCCGTTTTCACCCGATTTGGCGTGCCATAGGCGACTTTCAGCGCGGCAGATTGCTCATAAATACGCCCACCATGCCGACGGATAGCTTCGGCTTCACCCAGCGCCAGATTCAGCGGATGCAGGTGCCCACCGCGTTTATCCAGCAGGCCGCCGACATAGCGATCGGTTGCCACCTCCCGGCGGATACCGCGTTCGTCAAGCAGTTCTAAATCATGGTTACCATAACGCGCCCAACTGGCTTTTTGGCTGCGCAGATGGCCCATCTGGCGGTTGTTGAGCGCGGCAAAAATACCACCGGGCCGATAATCACAGGCAATGGCATAGCGATCAATGCGATCGCGAATAATCTCTGCCCCTTCAAACATCATGCTGCCCAGCATTTTTGCAGTATCTTTGCCATAGCGCTGTTCAATAACATCAACGTCGCGGCTATAGGAATTCACCACCTGGCCGCCGTTACGGCCGCTGGCACCAAAGCCGATTTTCGCCGCTTCCAGCACCACCACATCATAGCCGGCCTCGGTGAGAAACAGTGCCGATGACAACCCGGTAAACCCGCCGCCAATAATGCACACGTCACACTGAATGCTCTCCTGCAGTGTTGGCCAGGGCTGGTGCGCATTCGCAGTTGCGGCGTAATAACTCTCCACATGTTGCATCACAACCTCCTCATGCGCGGAACGTCAGAAATTTGCCGGAGAGTGAGCGCTAACAATCCGGCATGGCTGATCGGTCATATTGGTAAAACTGTGCGGCAAGCCGGTATCGATCACATAGCTTTCACCGGCGTACAGGTGATAACTCTGGCCATTCACTACCAGCGTGATCTCTCCTTCCAGTACCGTCCCGGTCTCTTCGCCGGGATGGCGTAATTTTTCACCGGTGCTGGAGCCTGGGGCATAATGCTCCAGCAGCATCGCCAGTGCGCGCTGCGGCGCACCGTTATCAATCAATTGCAACGACACGCCCAGGCTGCCGATCTCGACACGATCGTCAGGGCGGATAATCACCCGTGGGGTGTTATCTTGTTTGGGTTCTGAGAAAAACTCCGACAACGACAGCCCGTATACCTTAAGGAGTTTTTGTAAGGTACTTACCGCCGGACTGACTTTATCCTGCTCGATGGTGCTGATGGCGCTGTGAGTTAAACCGGATAATTCGGCAACGCGGCGCTGAGACAATCCCAGCTCCTGGCGGATTTGCGATAAACGTCGTCCTGGCGCCAGAGTGGCGTCGTTCATGGTCGTTTTTCCTTGTGATAACGAGCAGCAGCATGAATAAATGCTTCGAACAACCGGCGCGAAATCGGATCGTCGGTCGAATGCCACTCCGGATGCCATTGAACGGCCAGGGCAAACGGGTGCTGACGTAAACTCACCGCTTCTATCAGGCCATCGGCCGCACGCGCCTCGATGCGCAATTGGGGACCCGGCTCACGTATCCCCTGTTGATGGAGCGAATTAACCTTAAAAGCGGCATCGCTACCGAGCAACTGGCTGAGCAGGCCATCCGCTTCCGGTTTTACCTCATGCACCGGGGCGTATTGCTGTTCCAGTGGCAGCGAATCATCTTCGCGATGTTCCCCGAACTGATGCGTCAGGTGCAGGTAGCGATGGAGCGCGCCGCCATTAGCCACCACCAGTTCCTGTAAACCCCGACAAATACCCAGTATCGGCATCTTTTTACCCATCGCGTGGGTGATAAGACCAAAGGCGAGACGATCGCGCGCCGGATCAGCATGGGTCTCCACGCCCTCCTCGCCATAGTGCCAGGGTTCGATATTGCTTGGGCTGCCAGTCAGCAAGATTCCGTCCAGCAGCGTCATACTGTTTTCTAATAGATGAGGGGCCTGCATCAGTTGATGCGGCAAAGGCAGGGGCAGGCCACCGGCGAGCACGATGGCATCAAGATACTTGTTATGAACGGTCTGACCCGGATGGCTGCCAATGTTGTTCTGGCACATCACTACACCAATCAAGGGTTTGTCAAAAATAATGCCCATTACGTCTCCGCGTCGCTGTTCAATATTTTCGCCGATAATGCGCACCTGAGGTAAAAGTGTGCAATATATTGTCAATCTAGCAACCGCCTGGCTAATCTTCAAACAGATTTGTTACATTTGCACACTTTTTGTGTTGGAGCTATGTTAGATAGGTGGCTGTTATTTTGAGCATTGCGCAAACCTGACAAACGGTAAAGGGCGGGTGGGATCATGACGAACCTCGTGGAAGTAGAAGACTTCACGCGACATAGTGAAGAGAAGCGAACCAGCGCGTTCCAGCTGGAGGTGAATACCTGGCTGGAACGCCATCCTGAAACGCAATATGTCGATATACTTTTAAATGATCTGAATGGGGTATTTCGCGGTAAGCGCATTCCCGTCTCAGCGTTAGCAAAACTGGAAAAGGGCTGTTATTTCCCGGCTTCGGTCTTTGCCATGGATATTCTGGGTAACACCGTCGAAGAGGCCGGACTGGGACAGGCACTCGGCGAGCCAGACAATATCTGCTTTCCTGTCCTGGGTTCTTTAATGCCTTCCGCTGCCGACCCTCAACGCGTTGCACAACTGCTTTTGACCATGTGCAACCAAGATGGCACTCCCTTTGACGTTGAACCCCGAAATGTCCTCAATCAGCTGTGGCAACAGTTGCGCAATCGCGGATTATTTCCGGTGGTAGCGGTAGAGCTGGAGTTCTATCTGGTCGATAAAAAGCGTGATGCAGAGGGGTATATCCAGCCGCCTTGCGCGCCCGGCAGTGATGAGCGCAACATGCAAAGCCAGGTCTATTCGGTGGATAACCTCGATCACTTCGCTGATGTGTTGCGCGATATTGACGACCTGGCAAAACAGCAGGGCATTCCGGCGGATGGTGCGCTGGCCGAAGCCTCACCAGGACAATTTGAAATCAACCTGCATCACACGCGTGATGTGCTGAAAGCCTGCGACCACGCTATCCAGCTTAAACGCCTGGTGCGCCAGGTGGCGGAAAATCATGGTATGACCGCGACGTTCATGGCGAAGCCCTATGAGGAGTATGCGGGCAGCGGGATGCATGTGCATATCAGTATGCTCGATGCGGCCGATCATAATGCCTTCTCGCTGGATGACGGTAGCGATTCGCCACTGCTGAAGCGTGCGCTGGCAGGGATGATCGACCTGATGCCGGCTTCAATGGCACTGCTGGCACCGAATGTGAATGCTTATCGCCGCTTCCTGCCAGATGCGTTTGTGCCGTTGCAGGCTTCCTGGGGGCACAATAATCGCACGGTGGCGCTGCGTATTCCCTGCGGCGACGTGGAAAATCATCGTGTGGAATATCGTGTTGCCGGTGCCGATGCAAATCCTTACCTCGTGGTGTCAACTATTCTTGCCGGTATTCTGCACGGTCTGGACAACCAACTGCCGCTACCGCACCCGGTGAAAGGCAATGGCCATGAGGCGGAAGGGCTGGCGTTGCCGATTCGGCAGAGTGATGCGCTGTATGAATTTGAGAACAGTTATCCGCTGCAAAAAATATTGGGGGAGCGTTTCAGTGGCGTGTGGCATAGCTGCAAACAGTATGAACTGATGCAGTTTGAGCGGCTGATCACCGCCACCGAGATTGACTGGATGTTGAAGAACGCCTGATCGCAGGAAGAATAGCGGCAACATCTTGTATTGAAGCCAGTAATTAAGGCAAAATATGCGCCCTGCAAAATACCAACATAACCGACGCTTATCGCGTCGGTTATTTTTTGCAGAGTGATTTCACCATAATTTAACCGAGGCCGGACACGCATCCGGATAGATAGACACTGAAACACGCGTTGCGCGTGAGATTTTGAGGATACAAAGATGGGGCTGTTTACTACTGCACCAGCGCAGGCTGGTTCTCGCTTTCGTGATGACTACGGCGCTGCGGTAAGCACAAATGCTTATCAACCCACCTCCTGTCGCAATTTGCGCAGTTTCCCTGTGGTACAACCCAGTTCGGTTGTTGCTGTAGGGGGCCTGAACAATGTCGCTTAATACCTCCGCCGCACCGCAGCGTGCACACCTGAAAAAATCCCTGACCTTGATCCCGGTGGTCATGATGGGCCTGGCGTATATGCAGCCAATGACCCTGTTTGATACCTTCGGCATCGTCTCAGGTCTGACCGACGGCCACGTCGCCACTGCCTATGCGTTCGCGCTGATCGCCATTCTGTTCACTGCTATTAGCTACGGTAAGCTGGTACGCCGCTTCCCATCTGCGGGCTCCGCTTATACCTATGCACAGAAGGCTATCAGCCCACACGTTGGTTTTATGGTGGGCTGGTCATCGCTGCTGGACTACCTGTTCATGCCGATGATCAACATCCTGCTGGCGAAAAGCTATTTTGAAACGCTGGTGCCGGGCATCCCGTCGTGGATTTTCGTGGTGTTGCTGGTGGGCTTTATGACGCTCTCCAACCTGCGTGGTATCAAAACCGTCGCAAACTTCAACAGCGTGATTGTGGTGTTGCAGGTATTGGTGATGATCGTGATTACCGGCATGGTGATCTACGGTGTGTCGCACGGTGTGGGGGCAGGTACGCTGACCAGCTCGAAACCGTTCTGGTCATCTGACGCCCATGTGGTGCCGATGATCACCGGTGCGACTATCTTGTGTTTCTCATTCCTTGGCTTTGATGGCATCAGTTCGCTGTCGGAAGAGACAAAAGACGCTGAACGCACCATTCCACGCGCGATTTTCCTCACTGCGCTGATTGGTGGCGTGATCTTTATTGCGGTGTCCTACTTCCTGCAACTGTACTTTCCGGATATCTCGCGTTTCCAGAATCCGGACTCCTCACAGCCAGAAATTATGCTGTTTGTCGCGGGCAAAGTGCTGCAGGTTGGCATCCTGATCTTCTCGGTGGTCACGGTGCTGGCATCTGGCATGGCGGCGCACGCTGGCGTTTCCCGCCTGATGTATGTGATGGGGCGTGATGGTGTGTTCCCGGAGCGTTTCTTTGGCTATGTACACCCAAAATGGCGTACACCGTCACTGAACGTGTTGCTGGTCGGCGCGATTGCACTGCTGGCAATCAACTTCGACCTGGTGACCGCAACCGCACTGATTAACTTTGGCGCGCTGGTGGCGTTTACCTTTGTTAACCTGTCGGTGATTGCTCAGTTCTGGATCCGTGAGAAGCGCAACAAAACGCTGAAAGATCACTTCCATTATCTGGTGCTGCCGGTACTCGGCGCAATGACCGTTGGCGCGCTGTGGATTAACCTGGAAGAGACTTCAATGGTGTTAGGTCTGGTGTGGGCAGCTGTAGGGATTATCTACCTGGCGTTTGTGACCCGCACCTTCCGTAACCCGGTGCCGCAGTACAGCGAAGAAGTTTAAATTGAAGTGGTGCGCGGTAACGCGCACCTTCCGTAGCGGCGCGATTTATCGCGCAGGTTTTACCCGCATTGCGCGATAAATCGTGCCGCTACGCCTCAGACAGGGGTGATTACGAAACCAGTTCCTGCGCATACAAATACAGGGATTTTAACAATCCCAGCTTTTCGTTATTCCCTTCATGCAAACTCGCCAGTGACTCCAGCTCCAGCAGGAATGCCTGTACACGCTCGGCATTCAGCGCTTCGCGGCGATGCTGTAACCAGCGCTGCTGCTCAGCATCATCCAGCGTCCCCGGGAAGTTGCGCGCCCGGTAGCGGAACAACAGCTTAGCGATGCGCTTATCATCAAAGGTCAAATCCAGTGCGGGCAGATTCTGTGCCGGTGTCTGACGCACGATATTCATTGCTGCACGGTCGGCATCACTGAAGAAACCGTTATACAGCTGCGCATCCACATCATCAGATGGCGTAAACGGCTCGGCTTCAGCAAATAACGTCACCGCTTTTTCCCGTACTTCCGCATGCTGACGCAACAGCGCAAGGTTTGCCAGGCAGGCCTGGCGATCGATATTCAGCCGCTCGGCATCTTCCGGACGCAGTGTATTCGCCGGGGCCAGCACCGGGCATTTATTGATATGTACCAGTTTGAGCGGGACGGCCGCACGATCGCCCAGCTCGCTGTGGCGGGTATACAACCGTTCGCGCAGTTCATCAGGAGACAGTTCCAGCAGCGGGCTCATGTCTCCCGCCAGATCGACCACGATCAACGCATTACGGTTATCCGGGTGCCATGCCAGCGGCACAATCCAGCTGGTGTTGCCCCGCGCTGCGCCGAACATCCCCGAAACATGCACCAGCGGCTTCATTTGCGGGATGTCGATCAACGTCATCAGTTTCTGTTTATTACGATGCGTAAACAGGAACTCAAACAGTTTGGGTTGTTTCTCTTTGACCAGCTTTGCCATTGCCAGCGTGGCATAGACATCAGACATCGCATCATGCGCCTGTTCGTGTGCCACGCCGTTCGCTTTGGTCAGATGCTCCAGTTTAAAGCTGGGGAAACCGTCATCATTTTCCGGCCAGATAATGCCTTCCGGGCGCAACGCGTAGCAGGCGCGCATCACATCCAGCAAATCCCAGCGCGAGTTACCGTTCTGCCAGCTCCAGCCGTAGGGATCGAAGAAATTTCGATAGAAAATGTTGCGGGTGACTTCATCATCAAAACGGACATTGTTGTAACCCAGCACGCAGGTCTGTGCTTCGGTAAACAGGCCATGAATACGCTCGGCAAATGCCGCTTCCGTGACACCGCGCGCCTGCGCTGTCTGCGGGGTAATGCCGGTAATCATCACCGCTTCAGGTTGCGGCAGATAATCATCTGCGGGCTGGCAATAAAACACCTGCGGTTCACCTATGGCATTGAAATCTTTATCGGTACGTAACCCGGCAAACTGTGCAGGTCGGTCAAGTGACGGACTCTTACCGAAGGTTTCGTAATCGTGAAAGAGAAAGGTAGGTTGTTCGCGATCGTTTGCCAAAATTTTTACCTGTTTACTTTTTTTGTTAAGGTATTGATTAGAAAGCAATAAAATCTACTCTCTCACCGGACTTACCTGCATATGTTAATAGTTATTAGCGTTTAATGGTTTTAGTTCAGGCAATCTTAGCAGTATCAAGTGACCAGACTAATTTTTCCTTTCCAGGAAGAACTAAAAGCCCCAAAAGGGGCTTTTTTTAAACGTAAAGCGGAAGATATGTCTGGATACTCAGGAAACTCACGTAGCTTATCAATGCAAGATAGATAAAGGCAGTAACCAGCATTAACCGGCCATCCGTTGCTGCATTCATTATCGAAGAGTTAACGATGCGGGATGAGGAGGAGAGGCTTAATACAATAAAAAGCATCATCACCATAAGGCTGATGATGAAATAACGCCCCTGAACGCCAGCCACAATGCCGAGATCCAGACGAGAGAATCCAACCCAGAGAGCAAGAAATATGAGGGCAATGCTGCCAATACTCATCACGGGAAGAAGTGCCAATCGAAACCAACCAAAATCCAGCCTGGATTTTGTAACACTAATAACCGACGCAAGTCCTGCCAGCATTATTGCGGAGCGACAGAAGGGGCCACCATATGTCCAAGTGAAAAGTTGTGGGCCGCCACCAAAGGTTGCGAACATCTTATTAAACATGTCCGGTGTCTGGATCCAGATGCTTTTCAGAATGAACAGCGTTGTACCTAGTGGGTCACTTATTAACCTGGATTTCGCGGCATTAATATCTCCTCCTGAATGCCAGAATTCACTTGGTACCCACGAATAATGACCATTCCATGCCAACGCAACAGCACACCCTGCAATGATACTTCCTGAAATATATCCCAACCATTTAACTTTGCTGCTAAATAATGATGCCGGTATCAATGCCAGGAAGGGCAGAAAGGCAATGTTAGTCATTTTGAGTAAGCCGATCAGACAGGCCATGACAAAGGTAATGAGGAGAATCCTCTCTTTGAGAATAGCCATGCGCAGGCAGCAGGCTATGAACATTACGGTAATCAGGTTGGTGACCGGGTCCGGGCTGTATGATGAAGCCAGATTAATCAGCGTTGGGAAGGAAAGTACCATCAATGTTGGGATTCGCATGACCGGCATCATCATCACTGCGATGTAGATCATACCGACGAAAAATACCAGGTTCAGTAATCGTCCGGCATACATTTGAGTATCTATTCCCATGCCTGTTAGTCGGGCGGAAGCGATACCGATGGCTGATGGAAAATAGAGCAACGGCGAATAGGTTGCAGAAGGCGCGAAGTTGAAACATGTATTGTGGTCGTTTTTCGAACCATCTAATTCAGCTGCTCTGCGACGAGCTGCTTCACGACTTGCTGGCTCATTTTTATCCTGAGAGATAAAAAAAGGCCATACATAAGCCAGCGCCTTGTCATTTACGCATCCACCCCATGCACCTTTCTCGTTGTTAATCTGCTTAGGTAGCATTTCGCCTTGGGAAATTTGATAAGCACGAAAGAAATGGAATCTCTCATCTAACCCGGTGAGAGGTGTGTTTTTGAAAACGAAAAATAACCCAATAATGGTTATCGCCAGTAGGTAAAGCAGGATTATACCCTTCTCCAACCTGATCATTTCTTCCCCATTTTTACTCTAATAGCCCCAGAACCACTTAAATTTGTCTTTAAAATAATCGGCTATTAATTAGTACTTAGCCAAAAATCATTGTGATCGTAAAAAGACGACTAATTTACCATCACCGGGTCTGCAGTAGTAGTGAACTCTTTACCATTTTCCCTCTTGGCAGGCATATGGTCTGAGTGTCAGGTTCTTGTCACTCTTGGCTATGTAAAATCAACGCACAGAATAGTCGTCCGGCTGGCACAGTACAACCTTCCTCCTCAGCTCTGCGCACCCGCGCGCAGAATTTGTCCTCAGTTCATACTTTTTTTCAATTTATTCAAACCTCTTAAAGGCATTTGCCGTACAAAGTGCGGCGGTAAATTCATTTTTTGAGGAAGAAGTGTTGAAAAGGCGTCTGCTGGTAACTGTATCTGGAATGATTTTTTGGGCATCGCTGGCGCAGGCTGACGACAGCATGCCATTCCCCCTGACGCCTCCGTCGATTGATGCGGCTTCCTGGGTGCTGATGGACGCGACTACCGGGCAGATTCTCACCGCCGGGAACCCCGATGAGGAGCGTAACCCGGCCAGCCTGACCAAGCTGATGACCGGCTACGTGGTGGATCGGGCTATCGATCAGCACAAAATCACGCGCGACGATGTGGTTACCGTTGGCAAAGATGCCTGGGCCGCAGGCAACCCGGTATTTAAAGGTTCTTCGTTGATGTTCCTCAAGCCTGGCGACAAAGTGACGGTGCGTGATCTGAGCCGTGGGGTGATCATCGATTCAGGCAATGACGCCTGCGTGGCACTGGCCGACTATGTGGCGGGCAGCCAGCAAAACTTCGTCGACATAATGAACAGCTACGTGCAGAAACTGGGCCTGACGCATACCCACTTCGAAACCGTGCACGGTCTGGATGCACCGGGGCAGCATAGCACTGCGCGCGATCTGGCGGTGCTGGCACGCGCCATCATCCATGGCGAACCCGATTTCTATGCCATGTACAGTGAAAAAACCCTCACCTGGAACGGAATCACCCAGAACAACCGTGTCGGTCTGTTGTGGGATAATAACCTGCACGTTGACGGCATGAAAACCGGCCATACCGAAACCGCCGGTTTTAACATTATCGCCTCGAATATCATTGGTCAGCATCGTCTGATAGCGGTGATTATGGGGGGTAAAAGCCCGAAAGGTCGTGAGGAACAGGCACGCAAGCTGCTGGTCTGGGGTCAGAACAACTTTGACACCGTCCAACTGTTCCATGCAGGCAAGAAGATTGGCACCGAAAACGTCTGGTACGGTAATCCGCATCAGGTGGATGTCGGCACCACCCAGGACATCTATCTCTCGCTGCCGCGCAGCGAAGTGCAGAACGTAAAAGCGAAATACGTTATTGACCGCAAAGATCTGGAAGCGCCATTGAAGGCCAACGAGCAGGTGGGTGAGATTCAGGTGATGGACAAGGACAAGCAGCTGGCAAGCTATCCGCTCTACGCGCTGACGGCAGTCAATAAAGCCGGGATCGTGACGCGTATTGAAGATTACCTGAAGCAAAAACTGTAAGCATGGTCTAACTTCGGTATCAGCATCCCCATTTTGCGGCTGATACCGAGGTGAATCATGAAAACATCCATCGTTGATCGTCCGGCGCAAAGCTGGGTCGGTTATCGCCTGAAGGGACCCTGGCAGGAAACCGTGCCCCAGGGTTTTGGGCAACTGAAGGTGTGGGCGGCGCGTCATGGCTTTTCCGGGGAGTGGATGGCCATTTACTATGGCAATCCCCAGGCGTTACCCCCTGAAGAGTTAGTCGTGGAAACTGTGCTCACGGTTGCGGCTGATTTTGCCCTCGCAGCAGGGGACAATATTCAGCACGGCACGCTGGCGGGAGGCTACTACTTCCACACCTGCCATGAAGTCATTAATAACGACTTCTTTGGTGCCTGGAATGAGTTGTTCACATTATTGCAGCAACGCAGTGACTGGCAAATCGATGAACGGCCCTGCTATGAGCATTATCTTTCCGATGGAACGCAAAGTGGCAACTGGCTGCTGAACATGTATATTCCGGTGCGGCCACGTTAAAAACGTTCATGGCGTTACATCTATGTTTCGATTGGGAAAAAAGGATGTAGCGCGCATGTTGGTTTTTGTAAGCAGTGGTCAAAAAGTCAGTAAAAATGCGCGTCAGGGGTTAAGGAATCCTGTTTTGCCAGGGTAACATAGCGCGCAAAATTTTCCCGTTCCCGGATCATCATGTTACGCGCTGATAAGCCTATTTCATCCATTGAGTTCTGGCTCTACCGCCATTATCGCGCCGTACATGGCGTGCGTATCGCTATCGCTTTTGTCCTGAGTTTTTTGTTTGTCCGTCTGACTGACATCCCGGAAGGAACCTGGCCGCTGATTACCTTAGTGGTGGTGATGGGGCCGATCTCAACCTGGGGAAATGTCTTTCCTCGTGTTGTCCAGCGTATCATTGGTACCTTTGCCGGGGCTGTCTCGGGACTGATCGCATTGAAGCTGGAACTGATCTCGCTGCCGGTCATGCTGGTGTGGTGTTTCACGGTAATGGTGGTGTGCGGTTATCTCACTCTCGGCAAACATCCTTATATGGCGCTGCTGATTGGCATCACCCTGAGTGTGGTGGTCGGCGCACCGGCAGGGGATTTCACCGTGGCGATGTGGCGCGGCGGGGATGTGATTCTGGGGTCGCTGATGGCGCTGTTGTTCACCGCCATCTGGGCGCAGCGTGCCTACATTCACTGGCGTATCCAGCTCTCCGATGCCTTTATCAATATGGCGAAAATTCATCACACCGGTTTTTCTGCCAACCTGGTGGATAAGCCACGGTTGAATAAACCGTTTCAGAAACTGCTCACCAGCGTGATCAAAATGCGCGCGCTACTGGAACCCGCCAGCAAAGAGACCCGCATTCCCAAATCGGTGTTTGAAGCCATTCAGACCATAAACCGTAATATGGTTAACACCATGCAGATGCAAATTGATGCGTGGTGGGCGTCACGCGAGAGTCATTATTTGCTGCTGAATGCACCCGCGTTACGCCGCACCCAGCAGATGACGGAAAACACCCTGAAGGCACTGGCGGTGCTGATGGTCAAAGGGGAGACGGAGCAGGTCACGGCGAACAGCCATGAACTGGGCAATATCATGCAGGAGCTGGAGCAGTTGATTGCTAATGGTAGCAAGCAGCTGGAAACCACCTCGATTTACGGTTATGTCTGGCTGAGCCTTGAACAGGCACGCCAGCTGGAGCGTATGACTGATTTGGTTCGTCTGGCGTTACGTAAATAGTTTTCGCGGCAATGACTTAATGTGAATCGCCCTTTCTTTGCGCTAAGATAAGTCCCTGTCCGATTTTAGCTGTGAAAATTGCTTACCAGGCTGGCAAGCCGCTAAGCTGAAGGTTAGACCCGTCATTGACTATTCCGCCTGCTCAGGCAGGCCTAAAGAAAGGTGCCAACATGGAAAATGCCAAGCAATCATTTCAGGACGTTCTGGAGTTTGTGCGTATGTTTCGTCGTAAAAACAAACTACAGCGCGAAATTACGGACAATGAGAAGAAAATCCGTGATAACCAGAAACGTGTGTTGCTGCTGGATAACCTGAGCGAATACATCAAACCGGGCATGAGCGTTGAGGCGATTCAGGAAATTATCGCCAGCATGCGCGTGGACTATGAAGACCGCGTGGACGAGTACATCATTAAAAACGCGGATCTTTCCAAAGAACGCCGTGAGCTGTCGAAAAAACTCAAGGCGATGGGCGAACCCAAGCCGCAATAACCATTCAGGGGCCGAAAGGCCCCTGAATATTTTCGGTAGAGGCGCGATAAATCGCGCTGCTACGGGCGCATTAAGCGTCGAGCCAATTGCTGCAACTGTTGCGCCACCTCGGCGACATCTGGCTTTTCCTGTTGCGGCGCTGCCGTGGTTTCCCGTACCACCAGCGTAGTGTCCAGGGGTGGTTCGTCGTGGCTCGTACCGTCCAGCCGCACCAATAATCGATCAACACTGACCGCACCGAGCTGCTGCAAATCCTGGCGCACCGTCGTGAGGGGAGGCTGGTACCAGGCACTTTCCGCTGTGTCGTCATAACCAATCAGCGAGATTTCTGCGGGAATTTGCACGCCATGCTGATGCAGTGCGCGCATCGCGCCGAGCGCCATCTGATCGTTCGCCACCAGCAGCGCCTGCGGCAGGTGGTGTGGTAACTGGCTGAGCAACGCCTGATAACCTGACGCCGCACTCCAGTCCCCCTCCAGCACGCAACAGGCTGTAAGCCTGTGTGCTGCCAGCGCCTGTTGCCACGCCTGAAAGCGTGCACGAGCAGAAGCTGAGCTTGCCGGACCGTTCAGCACCCCAATCTGGCGATGGCCGAGCGCCACCAGATGATCCACCGCCTGGCGGGCGCCAGATTCGCTGCGATACTGACATTGAGCGACCGCTGCATTGCGTTCAACATCAAGAAACAGAACCGGTTTATCGCCACATTGCTGCTGAATCTGTTCTGCCACGCGGGTGTCCAGTGGCAGATTGATCAGCAGCGCATCAACCCGCTGCGCCAGCAGTTCATTGACCGTGTCCTGTGCGCTGCCTGACGCCATGGCCATCACCAGATGATAGCCAAGCGCTGCGGCACGCTGCTGGATGGCTGAGGCGATTTGCGCCGGTGCCATCAGCGCCAGATCGCTGGTAGCCAGCCCCAGCGTGCGGGTGGCTTTACCGGCCAGTTGCTGCGCTACGCGGTTCGGCACATAGTTGAGTTGCTGCATCGCGGCCTCAACTTTTTCCCGGGTACGCGGTGATACCTGTACGGAACGGTTAAGCACACGGGAAACGGTCTGATAGGAAACCCCCGCCAGTTGAGCGACGTCATCGAGGGTTACGGAGCGCGAAGTCATTGAACTCTCCTGAAGATGATAGCGGCGAGTGTAGCAAATTTTTCCCTGTCGGCGTGGTCTTAAGGCGTACACTGCGAGAGATAACCTGAGGAGAACAGCATGCAACTCAATAAGGAACACATTCGCGATATCAACACCCTGGCGCAGTGGCTGGCGCTGGATCATATGCCGCAGCAGGGCACGCTGGAAGCTGACCTGGCGATTCTGGCTGGCCATGCGGTGCTACCGAATATTGAAGGTGTGGTCGCGCTGGCAAAGAAATACCAGCTGCCATTATTAATCAGCGGCGGGATTGGTCATTCTACGCCGTTACTGGCACAGATGATGGCCGCGCATCCGCTGTATCGGCAAATTAATACGCAGGGCAAAAGTGAGGCAGCAATGCTGGGTGACATTGCGCGCGTATTTGCGGCGTTGCCGGACGATCAACTGTTGCTGGAAGAACAATCACGTAACTGCGGAGAAAATGCCGCGTTCAGTCAGCAATTGCTGGATGCCGAGCAATGGCAGCCGCAGCGGGTGATTCTGGTGCAGGATCCCCTGATGCAACGTCGTACCTGGGAAACTTTCCGCTGGCAATGGCGCGATCGCGCCGACGCCCCGGAATTTATCAGCTGGCCGGTATTTATCCCTCAGGTGATTATCGATTCCGGGATGTTGCGTATCACCGGGGCGCCGCCGCAGGGATTATGGTCAATGGAGCGGTTCCTGTCGTTGCTGATGGGGGAAGTGCAGCGGCTGCGTGATGATGAAAATGGTTATGGGCCACGCGGCAAAGGATTCTTTGGTCATGTTGATGTGCCGGAAGCGGTAGAAGCCGGGTGGCAACGGTTGATGCGTTTGCCGGGCGTGCAGTCACGCGTCGCGGGTTAATGTCTGTCGCGGCGCGATTTATCGCGCCGCGACGGTTCAGCACTAACGATTCTTCAGATATACCTGCAAATTGACATACACCGCATTCAGCAGCGGCGTTACCACGCCATTACGCGTGCCGCGCACCAGCAGGTCGCCGATAATCTGGTCGGCTTCGATATCATACCCCTGGGTCAGGTCACGATACATCGACGAGGTCATCGGCGTCGCCGGGTTATTCAGCGTCTCAAAAATCTTCGCGGTCACTGCCGGGCGTTCCTGGTAACCTTCCGCGCTGATGACGGACAGCACTTCACCGAAAATGCCCCGCAATAACGCTTCCCCGCCCTGTGACGTCAGGACCTGCTGGGTATTACCACGGCCAATACAGCAGACGGCACCGAGCGTACTGAGCAGCAGCCACTTTTCCCACAGTTCGCTGCTGATGTTATCGGCAAAAACGCTGTCGAACTGCGCACCACTCAGGGCTTCATTCACCCGTTGCAGACGTGCATCGTTATGACCATTCAGTGCGCCATAGAACAGGATATGCAGCGGGGTCATCTGTATCACTTCACCGTTTTCACCCAGGGTTGCATTGATTTTGCACAGGCCGCCAATCACCTGGTCGCCAAAGCGGCTGCGCAACGTATCGATATGCCGCATGCCGTTCAGGATCGGCATAATCAACGTCTCCGGGCCAACCGCAGGGGCGATATCTTCAATCGCCTGTGACAGACCAAAGCTTTTCACCGTCAGGATAATCAGATCATAAGTGCCGTGCAGCGCACCGGCCTGCACCAGCTGCGGTTGCAGGATTTCGCTGCTGGTGGGGGTTTTAAGTACCAGCCCGCCGCTTTTTAACTGCTGAAAACGGCGCTCGCGCACCAGAAAAGTCACATCACGTCCTGCTTGCGCCAGACGCGCACCGAAATACCCGCCGGTTGCGCCGGCGCCGACTACCAGAATGCGCATGGTTGTGTTTCCCGTTGAGAATGAGATCCCTACCTTAAAACGCAGCGGCATGGGATGCCAGTAGTCAAATGCGTATTGATGTAATGACGATTGTTGAAAAACAGCTCAAACTGTTCGTATTCATTCGTACAATGGGTCTAAGCTGTTTAGCAGCAGCGGGCAATGGTGCCCGCTTTTTTCCGTCGAACAGACTAAGGACGCATCATGCCCCGACCGCTACCCATCGAACGTTATCGCAATATCGGCATTTCCGCGCACATCGATGCCGGTAAAACCACCACCACCGAGCGCATCCTGTTTTACACCGGGATGAGCCATAAGCTGGGTGAAGTGCACGATGGCGCGGCAACCACCGACTGGATGGCGCAGGAGCAGGAGCGTGGTATCACCATCACCTCGGCTGCGGTGAGCTGCTACTGGCCAGGTATGGATGGCAGCTTTGCGCCGCATCGTATCAATATCATCGATACCCCCGGACACGTCGATTTTACTATCGAGGTGGAACGTTCTATGCGCGTACTGGATGGCGCGGTGATGGTGTATGACGCTGTCGGTGGCGTGCAGCCGCAATCGGAAACCGTCTGGCGTCAGGCCAATAAATATCATGTGCCGCGCATTGCCTTCGTCAACAAAATGGACCGTCAGGGTGCGGATTTCTTCCATGTGGTGCAGATGATGAAAGATCGTCTGCACGCCAATCCGGTGCCGATTGTGATCCCGATTGGTGCCGAGGAACACTTTACCGGCGTGGTTGACCTGATCAAAATGCGCGCCATTTACTGGGATGAGGCGACCCAGGGGATGACCTTCAATTACGCCCCTATCCCGGATGACTTGCAGGCACTGGCGGCGGAGTGGCGCGAAAACATGGTCGCCGCAGCGGCAGAAGCCAGTGAAGCGTTGATGGATGCGTACCTTGAACAGGGTGATCTGAGCGAGGAGCAGGTGATTGCCGGTTTACGCCAGCGTACTTTGCAGAACGAGATCCAGCCGATGCTGTGCGGCAGCGCTTTCAAAAACAAAGGCGTGCAGCGCATGCTGGATGCGGTGATCGAGCTGATGCCGTCGCCGGTGGATGTGCCGCCGGTAGCCGGGGTGGATGAGCGTGGTGAACACGCTGAACGCCATGCCGATGATGATGAGCCATTCTCGGCGCTGGCCTTCAAACTGATGAGCGATCCCTATGTCGGCCAGCTGACCTTTGTGCGCGTCTATTCAGGCGTGCTGCGCAAAGGCGACAGCGTATGGAACGCGGTGAAAGGGCGTAAAGAACGTATCGGACGCATTGTGCAGATGCAGGCCAATGATCGTATCGAAATCGAAGAGATTCGAGCCGGGGATATTGCTGCCTGTGTGGGGCTGAAAGAGGTGACCACCGGCGAAACCCTGTGCGATCCCAACGCGGTGATCACGCTGGAGCGCATGGAATTCCCGGAACCGGTCATTTCGCTCTCCATCGAGCCGAAAACCAAGAGTGATCAGGAAAAAATGGGGCTGGCGTTGCAGCGGCTGGCGGCGGAAGACCCGTCATTCCGTCTGCATACCGATGAAGAATCGGGCCAGACGATTATTTCCGGTATGGGTGAGCTGCATCTGGAAATTATCGTTGATCGCATGAAGCGTGAGTTTGGTGTTGAAGCCAACATTGGCCGACCGCAGGTCACCTACCGTGAAACCATCCGTAAAACGGTGCGTGACGTGGAAGGGAAGTTTGTGCGTCAGTCCGGTGGTAAAGGTCAGTATGGGCACGTAGTCCTGACGCTGGAACCCCAGCAGGCGGGAGCCGGTTTTGCATTTGAGGATGCCACCAAAGGCGGCGTGGTGCCGCGCGAGTTTATCCCTTCGGTAGAGAAGGGTATTCGCGAAGCACTCAACAGCGGCGTGCTGGCGGGCTATCCGGTGGTGGATATCAAAGCCACTCTGACATTTGGTTCCTACCATGATGTCGACTCGTCGGAAATGGCGTTCCGTATGGCGGCGATTTTTGGCTTTAAAGCGGCAGCGAAACTGGCTGACCCGGTGATCCTCGAACCGGTGATGCAGGTCGAAGTGGAAACGCCGGAAGAGTACGCCGGTAACGTGATGGGGGATCTTTCATCACGCCGTGGCACGTTGCAGGGCATGGACGAACGTTTTGGCGCCCGTATCATCCGCGCCGAAGTGCCGCTGGCAGAGATGTTTGGTTACTCCACCACGCTGCGTTCGATGTCGCAGGGACGTGCCACCTACAGCATGGAGTTTAACCACTACGCCGAAGCTCCGAAAAATGTGGCTGACGCGATCATTGCCTCACGTCATTAAACTTACAGCGCCGTCACGCCTCGCATGGCGGCCTGCTGTTCCCACAGCAATACCTCATCATAAAAAGCGCGATCCGGCGTGGCGAAACCGCCAATCAGGCTGGCAGCGCACAGCTCCTGGTACGCCTCATCTTCTGTCAACTGCGTGAGCGCAGCGCGTAATTGTGCCAGCGTATGCGCGTCGGTCTGTGCCGCAGTGATCAACGGCAGCGCGGCGCACAGTGGCGTTTCACCGATAATCGACAGTCCGGCCAGTTCCTCGGGAAAATTGCGCTGCACCAGCGCCCAGGTGATGCAGTCGATGGCGGCGATAGCCGCCCGGCCCTGACGCAGTTCAGCCAGTGACTGGCGATGACTACCGCTGAAGTGAGTCTCAGCAAAAAAGCGCCCCTGCTGTGCCAGCGGAGCCACCACATAACGCAGCGAGTTGTAGCCGGAGTGCGAATCATCGCTGTTGCACACCGCGCGGCGACCGCGAAAATCAGCCAGCGTCAGTGCCTTGTCCTCATCACGCACCACCAGCCAGCTGCGATAGCGCAGACCCTCACACCCTGGCGCACTGGACTGAAATGCCCCGACCAGTTGTACCTCCGGCAGCAGTTTCACCAGCGGGTAACCGCAGGTCTGGCTCAGCAATAAATCGTTAGCGCGCCAGTGCGGCAGCAGGTCGCTGTGCCACTCCACCTTTGCTGTGATACCACGTGTTGCCATCAGCTGTGCCAGCGCGCCGATTAACGCTTCGGTCACGGTGTGATTGATGTCGTACATCGGTAATGACAACCGTTTAGTCATCCTGTGCATCCTGTTTGCGGCCCGGATGGGCGTTAACATTGACCGGCCTGGCCCAGAAGCGTCGCAGCCACTCGGCATAACCGGCGACACGAAAGCCCTGATTACGCTGGAAGTAGCCATCCCGGTGCAGCAGGTAAACCCTTCGCAGGCCATACCACGGCAGGCCAGGCAGATCGTGATGTACTGAATGATAGTTGAGGTTGAGAAACAACAAACGCCACGGCAGTGCAGCTTCGTTATTGACCGAACGAGCCAGCGGTTCCTCTTCGGCCCGATGTTCGTAAAAGGAGCGGACTTTAGTCAACGCCAGCGCCGGATAGCTGACGCCCAGCACCCACCACAATGGTGAATAGCCCTGATGTGCCAGCCAGATAAACAGCACAGCCAGCAGGCCGAGATGAATCATCCACATGGCGATGGCGCGCCCGTCACGCTGGCGGAAAGCGTTCAGCATGGCGTGCAGGGTGGCGAGGATATCCAGCACGGGTCCCAGCAACAGACGACCGGGGAAGGTATTACGCAGGTGGATTATCCGGCGCTGCCATGGCGGGAGCCGCGCCCAATGTTCCGGCGTCAGGTAATAGCTTTCCGGGTCGTCCTGTGGATCGGTCAGGGTGTGGTTGCGATGGTGCGCCAGATGCGAATCACGATACAACCCATACGGATACCACACCGCCAGCGGCAGGGTGCCAAACAGCTGGTTAAGGCGCGGCCAGCGCGTGGGGTGACCGTGAATCAGTTCATGCTGCAACGACATATACCAGGTGGTGAAGATAATCATCAGCAGGGTGGTGGCGGGTAACCCCAGCCGTTGCCCATACCACAAGGTGCCAAACCAGCCGCCATACACCGCCATTATCAGCAGCCAGGTCGGCAACTCCGTGCGCCACAGCCAGCTGCGTCTTAATTGATGAATGTGTTCACGTTGTTGTGCGTTGATATAGGCGGAGGAACGCTGAGTCATGATGATGGCCTGAGTAATATTGCTCCGCCAGACGATGATGCAGCGCCGGAAAAAAGACAAAGACCTTAATTTTCTTACTTATGTCGAAAAACTTGATGATACGGTTGAAAACTATTGGCTATCAGTACGGACGCGTCTGACGTAACCTTTCAGCATCGAATCTGAACTGACTTATGCCGGGGCGTAACCCGCCCACCAGGAGAATATTTCCATGAAAAAGATTGGCTTCTTATCCTTTGGTCACTGGACACCATCATCGCAGTCCGCCACCCGTTCCGCGCAGGATGTGCTGTTGCAATCAATCGATCTGGCTGTCGCGGCTGAAGAATTAGGTGCCGATGGCGCTTATTACCGCGTGCATCACTTTGCCCGTCAGTTGAGTTCTCCCTTCCCGCTGCTGGCTGCGGTGGGTGCACGTACCAAAAAGATTGAGATTGGTACTGGCGTGATTGATATGCGTTATGAAAATCCGCTGTACATGGCGGAAGACGCCGGTGCAGCGGACCTGATCTCCAATGGACGTCTGCAACTGGGCATCAGCCGTGGTTCGCCGGAGCAGGTGGTCGAAGGTTATCGCTACTTTGGTTATAACCCGAAGGAAGGCGAGAGCGATGCGGATATGGGCCGTCGCCACACCGAGGAATTCCTTGAGGTGCTGCGCGGTGAAGGTTTTGCCAAACCCAACCCGCAGCCGATGTTCCCGAATCCGCCGGGCCTGCTGCGTCTGGAGCCGTTCTCAGAAGGGCTGCGTGAGCGTATCTGGTGGGGTTCTGGCTCGAACGCGACAGCAATCTGGGCGGCACAGCAGGGGATGAATCTGCAAAGTTCTACGCTGAAAGATGATGAAACCGGTGAGCCGTTCCACATCCAGCAGGCGAAACAGATTCGTGCTTACCGTGAAGCCTGGCAGGCGGCGGGACATCAGCATACGCCACGCGTTTCGGTCAGCCGGAGCATTTTTGCCCTGACGAACGATATCGACCGTGCCTATTTCGGTCGCAGTGGCCAGGAACAGGATTCGGTTGGTTTCCTCGATGAGAAAACCCGCGCCATCTTTGGCCGCAGCTATGCCGCGGAGCCGGAACAGCTGATCAAACAGCTGGCGCAGGATGAGGCGATTGCTGAAGCGGATACTTTGCTGCTGACCATTCCGAACCAGCTGGGCGTTGATTACTGTGCGCATGTGATGGAAGCGATTCTGACTCATGTGGCACCAGAGCTGGGCTGGCGTTAATATCATGTAGGGTGCGCATTCATGCGCACCTGAATTTTTTATTCCGTTGGAAACCGGGCAAACAGCGGCGTCGCTTCCATCGTCTGCGCCACCCGCTGCAAATGTGGATGCGATTCTGCCGGCACCACCTGCGGAATAATCGACTGAATAAATCCCCAGATCACCGCGCTGCTGATCGCCACCTGATCCGGTTGGTGTGGGTTGATCGCACGTTCCGCCAGCAATCTATCCCAGGCTTTACACGCCGCCAGCAACTGCTGCGTTACGCGGTCTAACCATGGCTGATGCCGTTTTTCCTCAGGACGCAGGCTCAGTTCGTACTGGTATTGCACCGCTTTATCGCTGGCAGCCAGCGCCAGGCCGAGAATCTGCGTATCTTTGGCCAGTGCCGTCGCACCTGTGGGCAGCAGCTTGCGTGGTGTATCCGCGAGGGTTTCGAGGTAGTTCAGAATCAGCGATGAATCCATCAACGTGCCGCCATCTTCCAGCAACAAGGTTGGCGCTTTCACCACCGCATTCAGTTGGGCAAACTGATCAAAATTACGAAACACCGACAATGACTGATGCTCAAACGCGATACCGTAATGTGCGAGGGAAATTGCGACGCGACGCACGTAAGGGGAATCCAGCATACCAATCAGTTTCATCATGACTCCTTGTTAATCCTCGTTTTCTTTGTCCAGACAGTAACCCAGCTCCCGCTGCTCAGCCAGCGACGCTTTCTAAGGATTTTTGTTAGTAAAACTAACGCTGGTTATGGCAGGCTAAGGTTTTCCCCTGTGGCGTAGCTTGTATGTCTGATTTTCCCCCGGTTGCCAGCCTGCGTAGTTTTGAGGCAGTGGCAAGGCTTGGCAGCGTGACCCTGGCGGCAAAGGAGCTGCATGTGACCCATTCGGCGGTCAGTCAGCAGATTAAAGCGTTAGAAGATCTATTGGGGGTGCAGCTATTTACCCGCCAGATACGCGGTGTGCAGATCAACGAGGAAGGGCGACTGTATGCGATGCAGATTCGGGAGGCGCTGGCGCGTATCGCCGATGCAACCCGCCAGGTTCAGGTAAAACCGCGCCGTGCGGAGTTGACGCTGGCGGCGGTGCCTTCCTTCGCCAGCCACTGGCTGATGCCACGCCTGCCACGTTTTCGCCAACGCCATCCGCATATCCATTTGCGCCTCCAGGCCAGCCTGAGTGTGAACGATATGCAGCAGGCCACCACCGATATCGCCATCCGTATGGGCAAAGGGGACTGGGCAGGGGTTAACAGCCAGCTGCTGTTTGCCGACAGTCTGATGGTGGTGGCTGCGCCACATTTCAATGGTGGTGACTTGCCACAAACACCGCAGCAAATTGCGGCCAGTGAACTGTTATTCACGCTGGAATCCTGGGATAACTGGTGCCATGCGGCGGGATTAACTCAGCCGATTGTGCCAGATGGTCTGGTGACTAACGACTCTAACCTGATTTTGCAGGCGGTACGGCTCGGACAGGGGATAGCGCTCGAACGACGTTCGCTGGTCCAGGATGCACTGGATCGCGGGGAATTGGTGCAGTTAACCCAGGTCAGCGTGGACTACCCCTGGCCGTACTGGCTGGTGACGCGCCGGGAGAGTGCAAAGTGCGAGGAAGAGGCGGCATTTATTGCGTGGTTGGTGGAGGAGGTTGCAGGTTATCTCGCTGGCCCATAGCGGCGCGATTTATCGCGCTGTTTTGACGTTGGCACATGGTGTCAGGCAAAAAAAAGCAGCCTTTTCAGGCTGCTCTTCTTCGAATTTGGCTCCTCTGACTGGACTCGAACCAGTGACATACGGATTAACAGTCCGCCGTTCTACCGACTGAACTACAGAGGAATCGTTTGAACGGGGCGCATAGTAACGAGCAGGCAGCAGCTTGTCAAAGCCCTTTTGCACAAATTGTTCTGACTGCTGAATAAAGCATCAGTGGTGTCATGGGCTGGTGGAAAACGCAGGATGGTTGGCAGATGCATAATGAAACATGACAACCATATAAGAACAAAAACGACATGATAATTTGTGATTAAAATCACTAACTATATGAAAAATTACATTCTGATTTGTCGTTTTTGTCAGTTTGATCGCAGGCATGATCACAGATATTTCATTTCACCATTGTAGGTGAATAAGGTGAAATTTATATTCCAGATCACTTCTTCTGTGAACCCAGGATGTGCAGTATGAACAAAGTCAGAATCGGTATGATTGGCAGTGGCTACATTGGACGTTGTCACGCGATTGCTTATGCCCAGGCACCCACAGTGTTTGCGCTGAAAGGGGAAATCGTGCGGGAGATGCTGGCGGAGGTCAATCCGGAGCTGGCGGCAAAACAGGCGGCGACCTTTGGTTTTACCCGATCCACCGGCGACTGGCGCGAGCTGGTGCGCGATCCCGGCATAGATGTGGTTGATATCTGCGCCCCCAATTTCCTGCATAAGGAAATGGCGCTGGAAGCGATTCGCCACGGTAAACATGTCTACTCAGAAAAACCGCTGTCGCTCTCGGTTGCTGATGCTGAAGAGATGGTGCAGGCCGCACGCCAGGCGGGTGTCAAAACTCTGGTGGGCTTCAACTATATGAAAAACCCGACCAGCCAACTGGCGCGTGAAATTATCGCCCGGGGGGAAATTGGTGAGGTGGTGCATTTTTATGGCACCCACAATGAAGATTACCTGGCGAAACCGGAAACGCCACTGGACTGGCACTGCCAGAAAGCGCTGGCCGGACTGGGGGCGCTGGGTGACCTTGCGGCGCATATCGTTAATATGGCGCACTATCTGGTGGGTGATATTGCCGAAGTCAGTGGCGACATGATGACGGTCATCAAACAGCGTCCCGATCCGAAAGACCCGACTCGTCTGTTGCCAGTAGAAAATGAGGACCAGGCCAGTGCGTTGCTGCGCTTCAAAAACGGGGCGCATGGGGTGTTTGAAACTTCGCGCATCGCCTGCGGCAGCAAAATGGGGCTGACCTACGTGGTAACCGGCACCAAAGGCACGCTGCGTTATACCCAGGAGCGTATGGCGGAGCTGGAGCTTTACCTCCACGACGATCCGGCCGGTCGTCAGGGTTTTAAAACCATTCTTACCGGACCCGCTCACCCGGACTATGCCAACTTCTGCGTTTCGGCCGGGCACGGCATTGGTTTCAACGATCAGAAAACCGTGGAAATTCGCGACCTGATTAATGGTATCGCGGCGGGCGATCGTATGTGGCCCGATTTTGCCGAGGGATTACAGGTGCAGAAGGTGCTGGAAGCGGTAGCGGTGTCGGCAGTGGAACGACGCTGGATGACGGTGTAATTCGCGAATTGTCGCGGTTGCGATTTATCGCGCGGTTCCGTGCACGCTGCCGGAAAAACCTGCGCGATAAATCGCGCCGCTACGGGCTGAGCTGTTCTTTAGTTATTCGGTGGCCATCTGCCACCACAGCTTATCCAGTGCATAATAACGGTCGCGCTCCATTTCGGGCTGGTACAAATCGCGCTTCCAGGGTTTCGCCAGAATGTAATGCAGATTCTTCACCTCGTCAGCTTGCCAAATCTGCGGGTGCTGAAAAGGCAGGGTTTTCAGCGCATTGTAGATATAGGGCAGTGGCAGCCAACGTTCGGCAAAAACCTCATTCAGTAAATCCTGTTCGGAAAAAGGATACCGGCGCAGATCGTCAATGGCGGCGACTTTATCCTGCAACTGCTCAAACACCGCCATATCAGGCTTCAGTACCAGAAATCCGCCATTCAGATAGCGATCCAGCTCTGGCGGTGCCGGCTGGTGGCGTTCCTGCCAGCTATAGTGACAATTTTCCGGCTGCCAGCTGGCCGGGTAACTGGCAATCTGATTCGGGTTACAGCGACAGGCATGGCAGGCGGCGAGGGCATAATCACCCAGATCCAGGGTGAAAAGTTCGTCCATATTGCGTAACACCAGCATATCGGCATCAAGAAAAACCACGCGCTCACAGCCGGTGAGTTCCCAGGCACGCAATTTACTCCACACCTCACCAAACTGCGCCGAAGCGTAATGTTGATCCAAATCGGCGCGGGGAGTCAGGGGCGTCACGGGATGAAGCACGCAACCATCGGCCTGTAACGCTTCACGCGTTGCGACATCAATGGTGTCGGTTACCATCACAATCAGCGGCCATTGGGTGGCGCTTTTTTGCAGTGAACGATGTAAGGCTCTCACTCCGACCAGGTAATCGGGCTGTGTTAATAAAGTGACCCAGGCAAACATACTTTCCTCTCGTCAGGCTTAATCGAAAAGGGCGGTAACGTAGTCGTTGCTAAAACGGTGACAGGGATCGAGCTGCTGGCGCACGGTGCGAAAGGCATCCCACTGCGGGTAAATGTTGCGCCAGTGATAACGTTGGGCATCGTAATATTTGCCCCAGTGCGGACGCCCGCCCTCAGCCGCCAGCAATTTTTCCACTTCAGTGAGAAAATGCAGCCCATCCTGCGACAGCGAACCATCATCAGCGTAATACACCACAAAGCCAAAAAAGCAGGTGGCTTGCTGCCAGGCCGGGCTCAGCCAGGCCGATGAAGGGCCGGTGCAGCGCAGAATGATGGGATAATGCATATGCGGATGATTTGCCGCATACCAGGCTTTGATTTTGCTGATTATTTGCGGAGTTTTGTCGAGTGGAACACCAATCTCAACATTGATTTGTGGCACCGCAATGCCGCGACAAAACAACTGGTAAATATCGCCGCTGATATCAGTGAAGTCGCGGAAACGGGTGACGGTGCGGAATTGCTTGCCGCCTTTGCCCTGAATCTGCGTATCCCGATGCATCTGCGCCAGCGTTTGATCGATGGTGTCATTCAGGCTGCTGTTGGTTTCTTCTCCATGCTCAATCACTTCACGCTGACTGGCGTAATAACGTTGCTGGTCTTGTTCGCTGGCTTCTTCGGCATTCCAGACATGCATCAGGTTGTCATCGACAAACCACCAGGCTTTGCTCAACTCATATTGCTGGTTCCAGTTGAGCAAATCCTGTTCCAGATTATCTGCGGACACGGCATTCTTGTGGCAGGTAAAGAGGCGAAAAGGACGGGTACGCAGCGTGACGGCGGTAATAATACCCAGTGCTCCGAGCGCGACCTGGGCGGCAGGAAAATCGGCGTCGTCACGGGTAAATTCCCTTACGCTGCCATCGGCCAGCACCATCCGAATACGCAGCGCTTCGTCTGCCAGCGAACTCTGATCCAATCCCTGGCCGTGGGTACCGGTCGACATGGCCCCGGCCAACGTTTGCACCGCAATCACGCCCGGCGATGATGCCAGCATAAGATCCATTTCAGTGAGCGTGGCATAGACCTGCTCCAGCCGGGTGCCTGCGCCAAAAGTCACGCTGACATCATCGCGGGCAATCACCCCTTGTAACGCGCTGAGGTCCAGCAACACATCCTGCGCATCGACTTGCAACATCCGTCCGGGTGACAGACGGCTACCCAGTACGCGCACTTTGCCCTGCGAATGACGCAAAATATGCTGCAGTTCGGCTTCATTTTGTGGTCGCTGCAACTGGCTGCGCTGCCCGACGACGGCATTTTGCGCCCAGTTCCATAAGGCAGTGGCATGATCGATGCTGGCGGTGTGACGTAATGGATAAAGGTGGGAATCTTTCACTACGGCGCTCCTTAGTCTGAGGTCTGTGACGGTCCCATTTCACTAAAGCGTAGACCATCACAGCGTAGCCGCAGACTAAGGGGCTTTGCGGATATAGCGCAGCGTGGCGGTGACAGCCAGCTGCCGATTGCGGTGGATACTCTCCTCTTCACTATTATCCGGGCTAAACAGCGCGTTAAAGGTGTAGCGGTTCGAGACATGATGTACGCAGATACTGCTGATCAGGCGGTGAACATCAATGGTATTCACACCGGTGATAAAGATGCCCTGTTGTTGCCCGCGCAGCAAAATATCATCGAGCAGATCAAGGGCGCTTTTATTCAGTGCTTTTATCCGTTCCGACTGGGTGATGTAGCGGCCACGTAACAGGTTTTCGGTGCAGACCAACCGCATAAAATCGGGATGGGAGACGTGGTAATCAAAACTGGCTTCAACCAGTTTGACCATCGCTTCTTCCGGAGCCATTGCCGCCAGATTCAGTCCGGTTTCATGCTGACGAATAGCCTGATAAACCTGCTCCAGCACTTCGATATATAACTTCTCTTTATTACCAAAGTGGTACACCACCATCCGTTTGGTGGTCTGGGCGTGCTCGGCAATTTGCTCCAGCCGCGCACCCTGCATACCAAATTCGGCAAAGGTTTTCAGTGCGCCAGCGAGGATGCGTTTTTTTAGCCCTTCAGGGTCATTCTTACGTTTGGTGGTATCCGACATAGTGCTCAGTAACAAGGTGCAAAAGGAGAATGTTAGCACAGCGCAACGCGTGATAGCGCAGAGGCTGTGGGCTTTATATGCATTTTGTGAATAACAATTCTGAAATCGAGATTAAGTGATAATAACGCGCTGCGTATACTGCGCTGATTCCCGGCCCGTTAACCGGGCAGTACTCGCCCGATGCAGGATGACCCATGACACTACTCCTTCCCCATGACATTTCAATATCGCGCCGTGCGGTAAGCGATACCCAGGATCGCCTGCACTCCTCGCCTGTGGTGGTAAGCGTACGTGATATTTCACGCCGCTTTGGTGCCACACATGCGCTACGTAAGGTTTCTCTGACGGTAAATCAGGGCGAAATCCTTGGCATTATCGGCCGCAGTGGCGCCGGGAAATCCACACTGATTCGCTGTCTTAACGGCCTGGAGCAACCTGATGAAGGGGTGATAGAGATTGAAGGGCGCGCCATCAGTGGTTTATCAGAGAAAGCCTTACAGGCGGTGCGTAGCCGGGTAGGGATGGTATTCCAGCACTTTAATTTGCTGGCAGCAAAAACGGTGGCGCAGAACGTGGCGCTGCCGCTAAAAATCGCCGGAGTGGCTAAAGCACAGCGCCAGCTACGCGTTAACCAGTTATTGAATCTGGTGGGATTGGCTGACAAGGCAGATCACTATCCGGCAGCGCTGTCAGGGGGACAGAAGCAGCGCGTGGGTATTGCTCGCGCTCTGGCGGCGGAACCTGCGCTGCTGCTGTGTGATGAAGCCACATCGGCACTCGATCCCGAAACCACCCGTTCGATTCTCGCGCTGCTGAAATCGCTTAATCAACAGCTTGGCATCACCATCTTACTGATCACCCATGAGATGGAGGTGATCAAATCGGTCGCTCATCGGGTGGCGGTGATTGACGGCGGGGAAATTATTGAAAGCGGCCCGGTGTGGCAGGTATTTGCCCATCCACAGACCTCATTAACCCAAACATTATTGCGAGGTCTGCTGCCACAGCTCCCGGAAAGCCTGGCGGCGCGTATACAGCCGCAGCCTGAGGGGGAAGCCGTTTATCGTATCAATTTTGCCGGTGATGACGCGCAGGCTGACCTGCTGACGCGGCTCGCCAGTCAGTGGCCAGGCGCGTTTCGGCTGCTACAGGGCGGGGTGGATCATATTCAGCACTATGCAGTCGTGCGTTTCTTTATTGCGCTGCCACATACGCAGCAGCAACCGTTAATCAGCTGGCTGCGACAGCAGCGGGCGCAAGTGGAGTTGATCGGTTATGTCGCCAGTAATGATTGATTTATTGCTTAACGCCATTGGTGAAACCTTACTGATGACGCTGGTTTCCGGGCTGTTCTCTTTGGTGGCAGGCTTACCCCTGGGGTTGATTCTGGTGGTAACCAGTCCCGGAGGGATTGCCGAACACCGCCTGATTAACCGGGTTCTTGGGGTGATCATTAATGGTTTTCGTTCGCTGCCGTTTATTATCCTGCTGGTCGCGTTGATTCCGTTTACCCGTTTTCTGGTGGGTACCTCTCTTGGAACCTGGGCCGCGATTGTCCCGCTTTCAATCACGGCGACACCTTATTTCGCCCGTGTGGCAGAGGTTTCACTGCGTGAGGTGGATCGCGGCTTGATTGATGCCGTCCGTGCCATGGGAGCCAGCAGAGTACGCATCGTGTGGGAGGTTCTGGTCCCCGAAGCATTGCCGGGTATCCTGGCCGGATTTGTCGTCACCCTGGTCGCGCTGGTCGGGGCATCCGCCATGGCGGGAGCGATAGGTGCCGGTGGGTTAGGGGATCTGGCGATTCGCTACGGTTATCAACGCTTCGAAACCAATGTCATGCTGGCGGTCATTGCGGTACTGATTATCCTGGTGTGTGGCATTCAGTGGCTCGGCGATCGTCTGGTTGCGCGCGTAGATAAGCGGCGTTAAGCCTTCATTTCCTGCCGGCGCTGGCCGAAAAGCATCAGAAAATTACGCATTCATTTCATTCCCTTCACATTTCACATGGGCGTTTATTTCCAATAATCAGGTGAAATCCGTATCCTGGTGGGATAAACGTCTTAATTGTACGGTTATGTAAGTTTTTTAACCTTCAGATTACCCATCATGGCCACTTTCGCGAATTCCTTCCTGATTCAGATCCATTCTTTGTATGAAATTTTATGAATTTTCTATGTACGAAATCTCATCATAAGTGATTATTTTCTTATGTTTCTAATCATTTTTTGGGAGCATTCTTATTTAAACCCGTTAAATTCAGATGAATTTGCATTAGTTTTATTTGTTAACTTTTATTTAAGTATGTTTCCAGGATAACATCGCGTTGATATTTCGTCAGGGTTATGTAAACCTTTGGCGATTGTTAACAATTCGATTGTGGTTATGTGCTCACGGGCGGGTATTACCTGGCTCGTGCGGTAGCCATGCTGATGTTCATGTTTTTAACATATTGATTTAGATCGATTATTTTAAATCCCGTAACAGTTAATATTCGTCACTGCTATTACCCCCTGATTCAATACTGTTTAATCAGTCTCATTGAATAGGGTGATTTTCAGACCGGGAATGTCATAAGAAAATCTTGTGATCGCTGCATAACCTCCTTTGAGTTGCAAATATTGATCATTTTGATGAATGATTCGCTTGCTGCTCAGAAACTCCTGCCTGGTCTCTCGATTCCTTTTATTGCATCCTGAATACTTAATTATAACTGATCAGTTATAAGCGTTATTTTGCTTATTTCTGCCACACCATCCTTGTGGTTATTTTTTGAAATGGTCCTGAATTGCAGCGTCAATAACTGCAACCAGTGATTTGTTTTGCCAACAACCGGCCAATGGCCATTTTTTAGAGATTAATGGAACTAAACATGAAGAAAATGGTGAATCTCCGCATTGCGTTAAGCCTGCTGTTTGTCTTTGCTGTTGCAGGTTGTAAAGCGCCACCGCAAATCACTGATGACACTTTGGTCACCAGCACCGTCGATGGTGTGGCATTGATCCATCGTCATGCCGTTACACCCCCCGCGCAGTTAAGCCCCATCAATGAAGAGTATCGTGCGCTCTATCCGGCATCGGTCATGACCCGCCCTGACTTCGGCGGCAAAGTCGTGACTACGTTACAAACTGGCGGAACCTATACCGTGCTTGGCATGGTAGAGAACAACTGGCTGGCTGTGGGTGAGCAACCACAGCAGGCCGCAGCGCCGGATGCGGATACGAAGACCACCGCAGGATCAGAACCACAAGCCACGTCGAAGCCCGCCCAGCTAACCGGTTATGTGCCGTTCCGCGCGCTGGTGAAAAGCGATATGTATGACCAAACCCTGAAGGCTGACCAACCCAAACGCCGTGCCCGAACCAGCGCGAAGAAAAAAACCTGTGTGTCGGTAGATGGTGACAGCAAAGCCTGTCAGAACGGCAATAGCGGGACCTGGATCATCAACTAATCACGATGAGCATGGAGGGACAGGAGATGGCATTGACGCTAACAACATTCCGACTGAGGCAGTGGCTTTGGCCGCTGCTGGCCCTGCTGCTGACCGCCTGTAGCAGCAGCCAGGCCCCGGTGGGGCGCTACAACCTGAACTTCGAGGCGCACCCGCAAATCAATGCCGGTGCGCCGCTCAAGGTTCGGGTGATGCTATTAACCTCTGATGCGGCATTTATGTCCGCAGATTTCTATTCCCTGCAAAATCAGCCCGCCACCGCCCTGGGCAACTCACTTCTCAATACTCAGGAATTTTTCCTTCGGTCGGGGCAGCTCAGCAAAACGCTCACCGGCAAAAGCCTGCCGGAAGCGCGCTTCATTGGCATCATGGCTGAATATCAGACGCTGGACGGCAAGGTATGGCGTCTGGCATTGCCCTTCCCGGATGGTGACAACAGTTCATTCTGGCAATTCTGGAAAAGCAATGATGGTGAGCTAAACGCCAGCATCGTTGCTGATATCAACGGTCTGCGCCCGGTTAAGCAGTAAAGGATGATTATGAACAGAGCCGAAAAGGTGGTGTGGACAGAGGGTATGTTCCTGCGCCCGCATCATTTCCAGCAGTCGGAAAACTTTCTGCACAGTACGCTGCGTGAATGGGGCCAATCCCAGCGCGTCTACACCTGGGGTTTTTTTGACGTTGAATTCGATGAAGCCTTGCTACGTCAGGGCAAACTGGCGTTAAGCGCTGCCAGTGGTTGTCTGCCGGATGGCACCTTCTTTTCCTTCAGTCAGCCGCAGCAGGGACCTGCCCCCCTCGACCTGCCCGATAATATTGACCGGGTTAAAGTGGTGCTGGCGATTCCGACGCGACGCAACGGGCGTGAAGCGGTGGCCTTCGAGGATTCACAGGACTCGCTGGCGCGCTATCTTGCCTGGGAAACTGAGGTGGAAGACGACAATGCACTGGCTGTCGGTGCGGCTACGGTGCAGTTTGGAAAATTGCGTCTGCGTCTGATGCTGGAGCAGGATCTTACCGCCGAATGGACTGCGATGGGCGTTGCTCGGGTGGTGGAAAAGCGTAGCGACAACCACATCCGCCTCGACAGTGACTACATTCCACCGATGCTGACCCTTACCGGTAGCCATGCCTTACAAAGCATGATGAACGATCTGCATGGACTGATGCAGCAGCGCAGCCAGCAGCTTAGTCAGCGAGCGCCCAATACTGGCCGTTTTAATAGCGCCGATATGGTCGATTTTATGCTGCTGGCGTTACTGAATCGTCAGCTCGGTTTGCATGCTCATCTGCAACATTTACCGCTGCTCCACCCCGAATCACTTTACTGCCACTGGCTTCAGCTGGCGGCTGAACTTTGCACCTGGATGCCAGCGCGCACGCCGGATGTGTTTCCCCGCTATGACCATGACGATTTGCGCGGGTGTTTTACCCGTCTGTCGTTGTTGTTACGTCAGGGGTTATCACAGGTGATGGAGGAGAGCGCGATTCAATTGCCGCTAACGCAACGTTCCCATGGACTCAATGTCGCCACTGTGCCGGAAAGTAGCATGGTGCGCGAGTTTGGTTTTGTGCTTGCGGTGAAAGCCAGTGTCCCCGCCGAAGCCTTAAAAACCCATTTCCCGGCGCAGATGAAAGTGGCTCCGGTCACCAAAATCCGCGACCTGGTGCAGTTGCAACTCCCCGGACTGGCGCTGATCGCCATGCCCGGTGCACCGCCGCAAATCCCATGGCATGCGGGCTACAGCTACTTTGAGCTGGATAAAAACAGTGAGCTGTGGAAGGAGATGGAGCGCTCTGGAGCCTTTGCGCTACATCTTGCCGGTGAATTTCCGGGCCTGAATATGGAGTTCTGGGCCATTCGCAGTCAGTCAGAATAATCAAAACTGAGCACGCATGATGCAGCCACTACCAAACTCGAATAGCGAAACCGCAACGCCAGATCTCAGCCACCAGAATATCCTGGTGGCAGCGGCGAATCCGCTGATTAACGCCATCCCTCAAATCCGCCATTCCGTGTCACACGACGACCCCGCGCGTCTGCGTCAGCAATTGATTGATCAGATTCGTCGTTTCGAGCTGAGTTGTCAGCAATCGGGGCTGAGCTATGAGGTGATCATTGGTGCGCGTTACTGCCTGTGCACCGCACTGGATGAAGCCGCTGCGCTCACGCCGTGGGGTAGCCGGGGGGTCTGGACCAGTAACGGTCTGCTGGTGACCTTTCATAACGAAACCTGGGGCGGTGAGAAGTTTTTCCAGCTGTTGGCAAAACTCTCACAGAATCCACGCCAGCATATCCTGTTGCTGGAGTTGATCTATTTCTGCCTGTTGCTCGGTTTTGAAGGGCGCTATCGGGTGCTGGACAACGGGCGTTCGCAGCTTGAAACCATCAAACAGCGTCTGTTGCAGATGATCAGAGGTGTGCGTGGCAGCTATGCACCCGCGCTATCGGTGCATCCCACCGATCAGCCAGTGCTGCGTAAGTTATGGCGGCCGATGATCCCCCTGTGGGCAAGCGCTGCGGTGGCGGCGTTGGGTGCCTGCCTGTTTTATATCATCCTGAACTGGCGTCTGGGGGACTACACCACGCCGGTGCTGGCCAGCATTTATCAGACATCACTACCCGAGATCCAAATCCGTAATCCGGCACCGCCACCCCCTGCGGCACTTAACCTGAAAACCTTCCTGAAACCGGAAATTGATGCGGGTCTGGTGGCAGTGCGTGATGAGGCTGATCAAAGTGTGGTGACGCTCAAAGGCGATGGCCTGTTTACCTCCGGCGCAACGACGGTGCGTGGCCGCTATGAGGCGGTGATCCAGCGTATTGCGGCGGCCATGAACAATGTTAGCGGGAAAATACTGGTCGTGGGGTACACCGATAATGTCCCGATCCGCAGCGCCCGTTTCGCCTCCAACTATGAACTCTCTCTGGCGCGTGCTCAGTCAGTCCAGACCCTGCTGCAACAGCAGCTGGCGCAGCCAGCGAGGGTGAAGGCGGAAGGACGAGGCGAAAGCAATCCGCTGGTGCCAAACACCAATGCCGCAAATCGCGCCCGTAACCGCCGCGTAGAAATTACGCTGCTGGTGGCCCCGGATGCGACGCAAGCTGAACTCAACGGCCTGGCGAGAGGGAACTAATCCATGCTGAATCTGCTTTTTGCCGTGCTGACCAGCCGCCTCGCCTGGGGATTTGTCGGGATCACTGCGCTTTCTTTCATTATCTGGGTTATTGGCCCGGTGTTCTCAATTGTTGACTCCCGGCCACTGGAGCCGGAACAGAATCGTGTTATCAGCATTGCATTGCTCTATCTGGTTTGGGGCCTGAGTCAGGCGATTCCCCGTCTCTACAATATGTGGCTGAACCGCAAGCTGATGTCGAGCCTCGACACCTCACCAGCGGATACACCAGAGCAGGATCGCAAGCGCCTGACCAACGAGGAGCAAGTGCTGGCAAGTCGCTTTGGTGAAGCGACAGACATGCTAAAAAAGGCGCATTTCCAGCGCCATAACAGCAAAGGTACCCCCTTCTGGGCGCAGCGTTTCAGCCGTCAGTATCTGTATCAGTTGCCGTGGTACATGATCATTGGCGCACCCGGTGCCGGTAAAACCACGGCGCTGGTGAATTCTGGTCTGCAATTTCCGCTGGCGGATAAGTTTGGCAAGGCGGCACTGCGTGGGATTGGTGGGACACGTAATTGTGACTGGTGGTTTACCAACGAAGCGGTGCTGCTGGATACCGCCGGCCGTTACACCACCCAGGAGAGCCAGCAGGAGCGTGACGCCAGTGAATGGCACCATTTTCTCGGGCTGCTGTGTAAGTACCGTGGACGGCAGCCGATCAACGGCGTGATCGTCACCCTTAGCGTGGCGGATCTGTTAAGTCAGACACCAGAAGCGCTGCGTAATCAGTCGGTTGCCTTACGTCAGCGCCTGATGGAGCTGCATGATCGTCTCGGCATCCGTTTTCCGGTGTATGTGCTGGTAACCAAAGCAGATTTGCTGAAGGGCTTTCGCAGCTACTTTGGCGGGCTGGATAAAGCGCAGCGGGAACAAATCTGGGGCTTCACCTTTCCGTGGGCGCAGGCTTCAACGGCTGATTTTGAACTGAGCAGCCAGTTCCAGCAGGAATATTCATTGTTGCAGCAACGTCTCGATGCGGGCCTGGCGGACACCCTGCCGTTGGTGAGTGATGCGCAGGGACGTGCCGAAAGTTACCTGTTCCCGCAGGAGTTCGCCGCTTTACGTCCTCATCTGGCGGAGGCGCTGGATACGTTATTTGCCCGTTCGGATTTTGAGACCCAGTTTGCGCCGCGCGGCATCTATTTTGCCAGCGGCACCCAGGAAGGTTTGCCATTTGACCGCGTGATGGGGGAACTGACCCGTGCGTTGCACCTGCCCGGACAACGGGACGGCGAGTCCGGCAACTGGGATCAGGTTGGAAAAGATGCACCGATTCCGCCGCCTAAGGGACAAAGCTTCTTCCTCAAGGATATGCTCGAAGATGTTGTGTTCCAGGAGTCAGGATTGGCGGCCAGCAACCGCTGGTGGGAACTGCGCAACCGTGCCGGTCTGTGGTCCGGGTATCTGGCGTTACTGGTTATCGTGCTGATCGCCGGTGCACTGTGGCTGACCAGCTACAGCAAAAATAAAACTTACCTGCAGGAAATGGCGGCAAAAACACCCGAGGTGGAAAAACTGGGTGCACAGCTGCAACGAGAGGGGACAGGCGATCTCTTTGCCCTGGTGCCTTATCTCAATACGCTTTTGCACCTGCCGGAAAGCAATGACTTTTCGCTGCAGGACCCGCCGCTGACGCGTCGCATGTGGTTATATCGCGGTACTGAAGTCAGTGACGCGACCCAGGCGCTGTATAACAAAGCGCTGAAGCAGCTGCTAATGCCGCAGGTGGCGCAGAATATCACCCGCTGGTTACGTAATGATAATGGCAGCGATGCGGACTACAGCTACGAAGCGCTAAAGGCGTATCAGATGCTGTACCAGCCGAAGCATTACGACGGCAAGTTCCTGCAGGCGTGGCTGATGCTGAATATCACGCGTGAACTGCCGCAGAACGTGACGCAGCAGGAAGTGAAACAACTGGCCTGGCATCTGCAACAACTGCTGGAAACGCAAATTCAGTCCTCGCCCTATGCGAAGGATGACGCGCTGGTAAAGCGCGAGCAGGCGCTGATTAATCAGATGCCGCTATCACAGCGCGTTTACGGACGCCTGAAGCGTCTGCTGCAACGTGATGGCACATTACCTCCGGTAACACTGGCGGCGTTGGGTGGCCCGCAAAGCGAACTGGTCTTTTCCCGTAAAAGTGGCAAGTCGGTCAATGATGGTGTGTCCGGATTGTACACGCCGGAGGGGTACTGGCAGCACGTGGATAAACAAATAGCTCCGGTAACCCAGGCGCTGTTCCAGGATGATATGTGGGTGCTGGGCGGCACCAGCCAACAGGAAAACAGCCAGCAGACCGATTTGGCGGTGCGCCAGCTGTATATGCAGGATTACATCCGCCAGTGGGAGCAATTCCTCAGCGATATCCAGCTCAACAGTAGCGCTGACCTCGCGCAACGCATCAACACGGCGCGTCTGCTTTCCGGCAATCATTCACCGCTGCGTCAGCTGGTGGTGAATCTCAGCAAGATATTGACCCTCACGCGCGTGCAGGCTGATGACAAAACGGCACAAAAGCAGCCGTCGTCTTCAGACAACAGCGCAACACGCACCCTGCAGGCGCTGTTCAGCACGCCGAAAGCCAATGCGGCACAAAGCCAGGGCGCGCCTGCTCCAGAGCAGGCAGTCGGGGCGCATTTTGCATCCATCATCGAACTGGCGCAGCCGTTGCAGCAGGGCAGTAAGGTGCTGGCGGTGGACGATTTTCTGCGCCAGATTGACGATCTTTATCGTTATCTCACGGCAGTGCAGGATGCGGCTAACAGCGGTATGCCGCCGCCGTCAGGGGATGCAATCAGCCGTGTGCAGGCGAGTGCCGGGCGTTTACCCGGCTCATTGCAAAATATGGTCTCAAGTATGGCCGTCGGGGCCAGCAGCGATGCACAGCAGCGCGACATGGAAAACGTGCGCAAGCGCATCCGCATGGAGGTAGGCAGCTTCTGTCAACAGGCAATCGCTGGCCGTTATCCGCTGGTACGGAGTGGCCGCAATGAAGTCACGCCGGATGATTTAGCGAGAATGTTTGCGCCCGGCAGTGGCCTGATGGATAGCTTCTTCCGCGACAATCTGGCGAACAAAGTGGATACCACCCACACAGCCTGGCGTTTTACGCCGGGTATTGATGGTAAAACCCTGCCAGGTGGCGAAGCGCTGTTGCGTCCGTTCCAGCAGGCGCAATCAATCCGCGATGCCTTCTTTGCCAATGGCGCTACCACGCCGTCATTCCGCGTCACACTGCGCACGGTGAAAATGGATAACGATATCCTTAACCTGACGCTTGATGTCGACGGGCAGATTCTGCGTTACAGCCACGGCCCTCAGGCGGTGCAAATGGTCAGTTGGCCGGGGTCTGGCGGTACCAGCCAGGTGCGTATGCAGCTCGGCTTAACCAATGGGACGACGTCGACACTGGTTACCAGCGGCCCCTGGGCACTGAACCGATTTTTTGACCGCGCCCGACTGACGGATGCGGGGGGTCTGACACGCGAAGCCAGCTTTAATGTTGAGGGCCATCAGGTCACGCTGTCGTTCACTCCCGGCAGTATTCGTAACCCGTTCCAGCTTCCCGCTTTTAGCTGCCCCTGAATTGGAGCCTGACAATGACGCAATACGCAGCACCCGGCTGGTACGGCAAACTACCCAATGCGGGTGATTTTGTGAAGCGACGCTTTCCCGACACCTTGCTACGACAATGGTCAAACTGGTTCCAGGTGGGTTTACACCACTGGCAAACCAGCACCGAAGGAGAGGGTGCACCTTCGCGTGATTTTCTGAGTGCACCCGTCTGGAATTTTGTGGTGCCGCCGATGCTGGGTAGCCAGTTCATCCAGATGGGCAGTCTGACTGCCTCGCGCGATAGCGTGGGCCGTCATTATCCGCTGTGCGCGTTGCGCCATTTTAGCCCTGCGGAATGGTCATCGACGCTGCTCGCCCAGTCCGGTGACTGGTATCAGCAGGTCGGCAACACCTTATTGCGGGTGGTGCGGGACGGCAGCACGCCGGAGCAACTGGATCAGGCATTATTCAGTATCCCGCAGCCACAGCAGCAGGCGAGTGGAGAACCATCCGACATTCTGGCGATTATCGGGGAAGGGGGAAGTGTCTCGACCCTGAGCTGGCAACTGCCTGCCGACAGCTTCGACCCGCAGTTTTACACCAGTTTCTGGTGGACAAATCAGAGCGACGGATTCCCGCTGTACACCCATGTGCATAGTGGCAACTTTACCGCGCAGTTGTTTTCGCTGCTGTTTGATCCCGCAGGCGGCGCGAAACCCGGACGAAACGGGCTTTATCCCCCGATGTTTGAATCCTGAGGTGTACCGGCATGACGATGACTATTGAGGAGCTGCTGGCACCGGTCAGCAATGACCATCCCTGCGGTGAAAACCTGGAATACCACGCAGATTATCAGGCGATGGAACAGGCCAGCGCCGGTAAGGCTGAACAGCAATTTGGTGACACCATCATCCCGGCAGAAGCGGCCGACTGGAACCGGGTAGAAAAACTGGCGACTGAGTTGCTGAGTCGCAGCAAAGATTTGCGCGTGATACTGGCACTGACGCAGGCGTGGGCAAATCTCCAGGGGCTGCCGGGTTATGCCCAGGGGCTGAAACTGATTGAACAAGCCCTGCTGTTGTATTGGGAACCGCTCTGGCCTCGTCTGGAAGAGGATGGCGAGCAGGACCCTTTCTACCGTATTAACGCGCTGGCGGTGCTGGGTGACCACTCTTCACTGACAGCGGCGGTACGTCAGGCCTGGCTGTTACGCCATGCGTCGGATGGCATCATCCTGCGCGATGCTGCCGCACTGTGCGACGGCAGCAAAGCGGAAATTGCTGATTACCCAGGCGGCATGGCGCGCTTGCGCGATGAACTGGCACAGCCAGGTCAACCTGCGGCGGAAGCGGTGTTGAACATTAATGCGCGTCTGCAAGCCATCCACGACATCCTGGTGGAGCGTCTGGATGAAACCGCCGCGCCAGATATGGCGCAGCTACAGAAAAGTTTTGCGCTGCTGGCAGGGCTGGCTCAGCCCGCTGAACTGGGGGCGATACAGCCTGACAGCCCCGGTGAGCAGGCCGGAGATGAATCTTCCCCTGCTGTTTCCTCTGGTGCCACACGCAACGCCCCTGACTGGCGCAGCGCGCAACTCGGCACGCGAGCGGATGCGCAACTGATGCTGGAAAAGGTAAAGCAATACTTCAGCCAGCACGAGCCCAGCCATCCGGCACCGCTGATGATTGACCGTGTGCAACGACTGATCGAGCTCGACTTTATGGACATCATCCGTGATCTGGCCCCGGACGGGGTTCACCAGTTGGAAAATATTTTCGGACGCCGTAACTAACGCGCGTTTATCTCTTCATCACGCAGTGAGACCTGCGCTTTACCCGCGCATCATTTATGGAGAAAACCATGGCCACAATGAAATCCAGTGGGCAGAAATTTATCGCCCGCAATCGCGCGCCTCGCGTACAGATCGAATATGACGTGGAGATCTATGGCGCGGAACGCAAAATTCAGCTGCCGTTCGTCATGGGCGTGCTGGCAGACCTCGCAGGCAAGCCGCTGGAACCGCAGGCAGCCGTTGATGATCGTAAATTCCTTGAGATCGATATTGATAATTTTGACGAGCGCATGAAGGCGATGAAGCCTCGTGCGGCGTTCCAGGTGGATAACACCCTGAGCGGTGAAGGCAAACTCAATATCGAACTGACTTTCGAAAGCATGGATGATTTCTCACCCGATGCGATTGCCCGTCATGTTGAACCGCTCAACAAACTGCTGGAAGCACGTACGCAACTCGCCAACCTGCTGACTTATATGGATGGCAAAAACGGTGCGGAAGAGTTAATTGGCAAGATTCTGCATGATCCCACGCTGTTGCAGGCGCTGACGCATCTGCCAAAACAGGCGGACGCAGCAGAAGGGAAGGAGGAGTAATCATGAGTCAGAGCACCGAACAGCAACAATTACAGGGTGGCACCAGCTTCAGCCAGGATGAGTTTAGCGCGTTGCTCAGTAAAGAGTTTCGCCCGAAAAACGATCAGGCACGGGAAGCGGTAGAAAGCGCGGTAAAAACTCTGGCGCATCAGGCGCTGGAAAATACCGTGACCATCTCAAACGATTCATATCGCACCATTCAGTCGCTGATCGCGGAAATTGACGAGAAATTATCGCAGCAGATTAACCAGATTATTCATCACGATGAATTTCAGAAACTGGAAAGTGCATGGCGTGGTCTGAATTATCTGGTGAACAACACCGAAACGGATGAGATGCTGAAAATCCGTTTTATGAGCATCTCCAAGCAGGAGCTGGGACGCACCCTGAAGCGCTACAAAGGCGTTGGCTGGGATCGCAGCCCGCTGTTCAAGAAAGTCTATGAGCAGGAATATGGTCAGTTTGGTGGTGAACCCTTTGGTTGCCTGGTGGGCGATTACTACTTCGATCACGGCCCGCAGGACGTGGAGCTGCTGGGTGAAATGGCGCGTATTGGCGCGGCCGCGCACTGCCCATTTATCACCGGTGCGGCACCAGAAGTCATGCAGATGGAGTCCTGGCAGGAACTGGCTAACCCACGCGATCTGACCAAGATTTTCCAGAACACCGAATACGCGGCCTGGCGCAGCCTGCGTGAATCGGAAGATTCGCGTTACCTCGGCCTGGTGATGCCGCGTTTTCTTGCGCGTTTGCCGTATGGTATCCGCACCAATCCGGTCGACAGCTTTGATTTCGAAGAAAAGACCGACGGTTCCGATCATAACAATTACGCCTGGAGCAACGCGGCGTATGCGATGGCGGCCAACATTAACCGCTCGTTCAAAGAGTACGGCTGGTGTACCTCCATTCGCGGCGTGGAATCAGGCGGAGCGGTAGAGAATCTGCCCTGCCATACCTTCCCGAGCGATGATGGCGGCGTGGATATGAAATGTCCGACCGAAATTGCCATCAGCGATCGCCGGGAAGCCGAGCTGGCGAAAAATGGGTTTATGCCGCTGGTACACCGTAAAAACTCTGACTTTGCCGCCTTTATTGGCGCGCAGTCGTTGCAGAAACCGGCTGAATATCATGACCCTGACGCCACAGCCAATGCGCGTCTGGCGGCTCGCCTGCCGTATCTGTTTGCCTGCTGCCGCTTTGCACACTACCTGAAGTGCATCGTGCGCGACAAAATTGGTTCTTTCCGTGAGCGCGATGAGATGGAGCGCTGGCTGAATGATTGGGTGATGAACTATGTTGACGGTGATCCGGCTAACTCATCACAGGAAACCAAATCGCGTAAGCCGCTGGCGGCAGCCGAAGTCAATGTTGAAGAGCAGGAAGACAATCCGGGCTATTACGCTGCGAAATTCTTCCTGCGTCCGCATTACCAGCTGGAAGGTCTGACGGTATCACTGCGACTGGTATCAAAACTGCCTTCACTGAAATCGAACGATAAATAAGAGTTACGCGGTTAAGGGTAAAACGGACTTGCATTATTAATATGGAATTATTCAGAGAATCAGCTTTCCTGTTTCTCTGAGCCGCATTCTTATTACCTGTGTAAGTAATAAGAACCCCTCTGAATAACACATGTAGCGCTATTCAGAACACGAGGCAGAGGTAAAATATGGACTGTTTTATTCAGCCCCATGCTTTCCTGTTTGCCATAACGATGCTTTTTCAAAGCAAAACGTAAATCAAGCAAGAGAAGATAATTATGGCTATTGATATGTTTTTAAAAGTTGATGGTGTGACGGGCGAGTCAAAAGACTCTAATCACACCGGCTGGACTGATATTACCTCCTTCAACTGGGGAGCAACTCAGCCTGGTAATATGGCGGTAGGTGGCGGCGGCGGTGCCGGGAAAGTGAATTTTAACGATCTGAGCGTAAATGCTCTGATCGATAAATCCACCTCCGCTATTCTGAAGTACTGTGCCAACGGTAAACACGTGACTAAAGTGGAACTGTCCGTGTGCAAAGCGGGTGGTTCTCAGGTTGAATATGCGCGTATCACGCTGGAGGACGTGCTGGTTTCTCGTCTGGATTACACCGGTGCTGCCAATGGCGATACTCTGGCTGTGACCTACGGTTTCCAGGCAGCGAAAGTGAAACAGCAATACTGGGAGCAAAGTTCTTCTGGTGGCAAAGGTGCTGAGAGCAGCGCTGGCTGGAATATTAAAGAGAACAAAGAGTCGTAATCGTTTTATAAGGCGGCCTTACGGGGCCGCTTTATTCGATATTAAAAAAATAACTGCATTTAATAGCAAAAGGATATTGTGATGAGCGGAAATAGCATGGTTGAACCGGGTTTTTGTGTGGTGCAACGTCCCGGCAGACTGACAGAACAGGCGATGTTTCTGTTCGGAAACCGCAATATTGCGGCAGCCAATTACTTTTTGCAATTGAATGCGGATGTCGCCTGGGCAAAACCTGGGCAGATACTGATAGTAGCCGATCCCTACGGTAATAACAGCCCGGCAGCCATGAATGCGTTGAAAGCTGCAAAAACTGCGACCAATAACAGCCTGGATCATCTCTCTGCTGATGAAGCCAACTTTTTTAATCAGCATTACTCTTCAATTGCGGCAATCACCAACTTTATGGACAAATCATCGGGTGTTATCGGTGATGCCGGAGAGAAATATTTTGCGGAGATTGGTAAAAAACTGACCGCCATTGAAGTTGCTTACCGCAACCAATACCTGACTGCGGGTACACTTATTGGTGAACAGTTCTTTGTTAAGCGTCGCCGTTTGTTTGGCGAACTTGATGCGCTATTAAATAAATTCTCCCGTCTGGTACTGAAATTGCAGCCTTATCAGAAGTTAAAACACGCTTTAAACCTGTCCAGTTCAGCGATTGTCCACGACTGGGAAAGTGCGGGCGTTGGCGTGATTCGTGGCTACTCCACCTACGTTGATGGTGCCGCGAAGGCCGCGAAATTTATGAAAATGGGCGGCTGGGTGTCCATTGGTTTTAGTGCGCTGAATACGACAAATGATGTTTATGATGCTTGTACTGTCGGGCGCAAGGATGAGTGTGCCAAAGTGGCCATCAAGAAGTATGCCCAATTTGGTGCGAGTACTTATGCGGCGATGTATGGTGCTCAAATTGGTGGTACATTACTCCCTATGGCATGTATGATCCTTGGAATCGCCACAGGGCCTGTGGGTATATTGACTTGTGGTATAGCTGGCGCTGCGGTCGCTGGATATGGAATGGGTGAGTTAGCTGGTGGGATTGTGGGTGCCGCCATGGATAAAATTTTATGATTTCGTATGATGTATTATTTTATTTGCAGATTTTTTTATTACTTCTGGCATTTGGCATCCATCTGTATGGAGTCTTCCTGTTTAAAAAAAATTCAAGTAGTTATGATGATTTGATAAAGGAATTTCATAATAAAGGTTTGCAGCTTGATGTAATGACTAATATTGCTTCTCATTTTGGCGGTTTTTTTAATGAGTTCAAAATTATGTATTTTACCCGGTTGTACTATGGGAAGAAGTGGTATTATAAGAAAAATGAGCTGGTTAGTATTGAAACATACCGCTTTATTCAGGGGCTTCCAGAGGGAAGAATTGGCTGGATTATTAATCTGCACCGTATAAATATGCTGGCTTTCTCTATTGCTGGGGGGTTTGTTGTGGTCGCTTTAATCTGGAGATTTTTATATTTTTAATTTATTAAAGATGAACCGGATTGATATGTATGATTTTTTCATGTATGGCTCTGTGGTTTTATTCTTTTTGATTGGTGCTCTGCATGTTTACGCAGCAGCCATCTTCAGAAAAAATAAAGAAAAATATAATCAGTTTGTCAGTGAATATCAGAAAGCAGGGTTGCCGTTGGATTTAACAACAAAAGTTTCAGGCTTTATGGGTTTTTATGCAAACTATCAAAAACTCGCATTTTTTATGAGATTATATCGCGGTGTGAAGATTCGCTTTTCGAAAAAAGAATATGTTAAGCAAGATGCTTACGATTTTGTTCAGAGGCAACCTCATGAAAAAATAAAATGGATGTTGGAATTGCTCAATTTTTATAAAGTCATTTATTTATTAACGACTATCTTTGCTGTATTTTTGGTGGTTTTTTCATATGTGTTAAATTAATAACCCTTTACCCCAAAAAAGTATGTTGAATGCGTTGGTGGAGGGTTTATTATGACACCAGCTGATTTTTCCCTATATTTATCTCTGTTTTTGTATTTTATTGCTTTCGTTTCACAGTTAGTCGCTTATTTTGTTTTCAAAAGGAATCAAAGTAAGTACGAGTCTCTATTGAGCGATTTCAGACAGCGCGGTATGCAGTTGGATATCATCACGAATTTTGCATCTTTTCTTGGGCCAATTTTTAATGCGCATAAAATAGCTTATTTTGTTGATGTTTATCACGGAAAGAAAATTTATCTGAATAGAAATAAATCCGTGAGTGAAGACGCTAACTTGTTTGTTAAAAGTCAGCCGCTGAGCAGAATTTCATGGATATTGAGTTTACATAAGTTAAATGTTGCCAGTTTTACGGTGCTGTTTCTCGCTGTTGCAATAAGTTTTATATCCAATTCTTTTCTGAAGTAGCTCAGCGGTGGAGTAGTTGGTCATGTTGTGGATAAATACGATGTTTTTATGGTGTTCTTTATTCATCTATGTAAGTGAGTTGCAGAGATAATTTCCCCAGTGTCGGCCAAATGTTCCTTAAAAGGAGAGAGGGTTCATGAATAAAAGCGTAGTAATAGCAACATTACTGACACTGTATCAAGGTTATGCAATTGCTCAGGATGTATGTAGCAATGCAGTAAGCGTTGCCGAGAGCTATGCTTGCCGTAAAGAAGAAAGAATCACTTCAGAAAAAATATTAAATTCAGAATACCTTGCAGCGAAAAAAAGAATAGAAGATGAATACAAATCTTCACCTGTAGACCTGAAAGATTACCTCGATATTCTCATGAAGTCCCAGCGTGGATGGCTTATCTATCGTGATGGCCAATGTAATCTTGAATCCTTTCTCGCCGAGAAAGGAACCATTGTTCACGATACCCTTAATGATACATGTCTCTCCCGAATAGATATGGTACGTGTCGAACAACTTAAAACCATACCCAATAACTGACTGAATCTGCACTGAACCATTCCAGTTTTATAAATTAAACCTCCACGACTCAAAAAATCAGCTCCCTATATCCCGCCCCTTTCCGCTGAGAGGTGCGCAATATAGATGCCGAACAGCTAACCGCAGGAATCCGTTATGCGCTTTACGATAATAACGACTAAACCCGGCCATCAGCCGCCGCAAGCCCTTTTTGACTTCTTACCACCTGGTGGCACCATTGGTCGTGGTGTTGATAACAACCTGGTGTTACCCGATGACGACCGTACCATCTCCCGTTTGCAGGCCATTGTCCATATTACCGCTGACGGTGAATGTCGCCTGACTAATCGCGGCAACGTCACGCGTGTGATGCTGAACGATATTCCGCTGGAACGTGGACGTCAGGTGGAATTACAGGACGGCGATATTCTCGGCATTGATGACTATCAGCTGCTGGTTAATGATATTAACGCCAAGCTGCCAGCTCAGACGCCGAAGAGCACCACTCAGCCTGTCACTAAACCCGCTGTTATGGCCGATGAACCTCCAGCCGCGGTGGCCAGCAGCACCGCAGCGATCCCAAGTGAAATCTGGGACAGCCTGGCGAAAGAATTCTCCATCTCCGATGATCTCTCAAAGCCAAACAAAGTGGCACCCGCAGTGCCAGAAGCGAACCCGCTGACGGCTCCTGCGGCACCTGAGCGCAACCCGGAAGATCCGCTGGCAGCGCTGATTAATGATGCCCCGCTGGATATTGGTCAGCGGCCCAAAAATAACAGTTTGTTCGATGCCGGTGACGCGTTGTTCGCCCAGGACAGTATTTTCGACGATGCAACGCCGAGCACGCTGGCAGGGCAAAAAAGTGTCGTTGCGGCACCGCCTGAAGCGAAGCCCGCAGAACTGGACCCGCTCAGCCTGTTTGGCAGCCAGAGCGCTCCCGACCCCCGTATTCATGACGACCCGCTGGGTCTGATGATGGGCGGGGCCGTTCCGCTGGCACAGCCGGAGCCCCAGCCCGCGCATTCCACCAGCATCACCCAACCTGAACCTGAAGAAGAAACCTCTGACGTCAAACTGGCCGATCTGAGCAGTTCACCGTTATTTGACGACACCGAAACACAACCTGCCGCTGAACCTGTGCCATTAATGGATGAGGCCGTGGAAGCTGGTACGACAAGCCAGGTTGATTACGGTGGCATCACTTTACCGACACCACAGGCGGTGCAACGCACACCATCGCCGATACCGAAAGGTCGTCTGCGTATTGACCCGGTAGCCTCCAGCAGCCAGAACGGTGCTTCGGCCCAGAGCAGTGGTGATGCACTAAAAGGCGAATTGCTGGATGCCTTGCTGGAGGGCATGGGTTTACAGGATTTACAGCCCACGCCGCAGTTTGATCGTGATCAGATGCGCCAGTTTGGTCAGATGCTCAGCATGTTCTCGCAGGGGACGGTGGCGCTGCTTTCTTCACGTTCGATTCTGAAGCGTGGCGTAAAAGCGGATATGACGGTGATCCTCGACGACGCCAACAACCCCTTCAAGCTGCTGCCCTCAGGCAAAACTGTCCTGATGCAAATGTTTGGCAGCCGCATGCCGGGCTTTATGCCACCGCGTCAGGCGGTACGTGATGCGCTGATTGATTTGCAGGCGCATCAGCTGGGAATGATCGCCGGTATCCGCGCCATTATCGCCTCGATGCTGCAATCCTTTAACCCGGATCAGCTGGAAGAGGAGGCGCGTCAGGCCGGTTCAGTATCGCGTCTGGGGCTGCCCGGCAGTCGTAAGGCGGCACTGTGGGAACATTTTGTTGAGCGCTACGGCGAAACGGCCGGAGAAATCGAAGACGACTTCCATACCCTGTTTGGTGAAGCCTTCCTGCACGCCTATGACATGGAAGTTAATCAGTACAAAGACTCACAAACCCACACGGATGACGCATGAATATCACTATTGCTTCCACGTCGAATCAGGGCGACCGCGCCAGCAATCAGGATCAGACCGGTGAAATCATCGGTGAACGTTCAGCCTGCTTTGTCGTTTGTGACGGCGTCGCGGGCTTCCCCGGCGGTGAGGTGGCGGCCACTATCGCCCGCAGCAGTCTGATGGATGCCTTCAACGGTGACAGCCACCTGAATGCCCAATCGATCCGCAATTATGTCAATCACGCCAATCACGCGATTCGCCAGCAACAGAAAGCCAGCACCGAACACAGCCGCATGGGCACGACGCTGGTCAGTCTGTTTATCGATCGTGACTACGAGCTGGCCTATTGGGCACATGCCGGGGACAGCCGCCTCTATTTATTTCGGCGCGGTTATCTCTATCACGTCACGACCGATCACAGCCTGGTGCAGCAAATGAAAGATGCTGGCCATCAGACCGAAGGCATCAATACCAACCTGCTTTATTTTGCCCTCGGTATGGGGGATCAACAACGCGATGCCAGCTATAGCGATGTGGTGGAAATTGAAGATGGCGATGCCTTTCTGTTGTGCACCGATGGATTCTGGCATGGCGTTACGCTGGAGCAAATGCAGCAATCGTTGCATATGGTCAATACGCCACAGGAGTGGCTGACGCTGATGCAACAAATCATTAGAAACGACCAACCGGAAAACAACGGTCAGCAGGATAACTTCAGTGCGCTGGCCGTGTGGGTTGGTTCACCTCAGGACACCACCTTACTGCACTCGCTCTCTGATGCGGCGCAGTTCTTCCCTCTTCGCGATTGAGAACGCCAACATGAAATATGGATTACTGGGTCTGGCTGCGCTGCTGCTGAGCACACATGCTTTTGCAGAGAATTACCGCATTGTTCAGTCCCCGGCACAGAAACTGGATGTCTGGATTGATGACGTAAAAGATAACCAGCTGGCAAGCTGGTGCCAGAAGAGTGTGGATCTGCGCATCGTCACCAAAGGTGAAAAAAATGCAGCGGTTCTGGATGGATTTTTACCGCGTGTGGCGGGGCTGATGGCTTCCCAATGTAAGTCGCTGCAACAGTTGCATTGGCAGCTGGACGATGAAGAAGGCAACGCGTTGGCCGAGGGCAGTGCAGAGCAGGCGAAGAACTGGCAGCCCGTCACTACGCCAGCGCCAGAGGTTGCCGTTCCCGCACAGGCGGCACCTGTGCTCAATTCGCCACCGGCGGATACCACGCCCTGGCAGCAATTCAGCCTGCTGGATGGTTGTCATTTCCGCACCTGGTGGAGCCAACCGGCACAGACCAGCGCGATTTTTGTCCCATCGAAACAAGGGCTGGTCTGTGCTCAGGATGGCTGGTTGAGTGGCCACAGCACCCTGACGCAGATGGGAAATGGCGCGGCAAAATCGGTGGAAGTCACCTTCCTGCAAGGATTCCCGATTGCGGGCTTGAATGGCAAACCTTCCCCCCGTGAACTGACCATTACCACGGTCAACCGTGAGCGCATGGTGCTGAGTAACGAGAAGTCACCGGAGAGCTGGCTGGTATTACCATTCAGCCCGCAGTTTAACGGCTGGCAGGCACCGGATCAGGTGGTGGTACAGATGCCCGCCAGCGATGCCGCGGATGAAAGCACGCTGCGCGCCCGCTTGCAGGAAGTGCGCAAAGTCTGGTCGCCCTGGCTGAACACCTCCTCACCACTGAAAATCCTGCTGGTGGAGCAACTGCATCCCGAACTGAAAGATCCGGCCGCAGCCGTTTATCGCACCGTTAACTAACGCAAAGGAGCTTGCATGGACTCGTTACAACAGCGTCTTACCACCGCGTCACTGGCGGAGAATCTTGCCAGCATCACGGCGCAGATCCAGGCGAATCCGGCTGATGCTGATTTGCGCGCTGCCTTTGTCCAGCGGCTGTGCCTGGCAGGAAACTGGACCCGCGCGCAAACCCAGCTGCAATCCTGGCTGGCATTAACCCCACAGGCGCAACCGACGGTCACTCTGCTGCAACAGGCAATTGCCGGTGAACAACAGCGTGCAGCGGTGTTGCAGGGCGAAGCACAGCCACAGCTGCCGGGAAGTGCGTGGGCGTGGTGTGAAACCCTGCTGGCGGCGTTGCAGGCTGATATTGCGGGTGATATTGCGCGCGGTAGCGAACTGCGTCAGCAGGCACTGGAAAACGCTGCCGCGAACCCTGGTACACTGGCGCAACAGGAACAGCAGGCGAACTTTCCCTGGCTGATGGATGGCGACAGTCGTTTTGGCCCGGTTTGCGAGGCGCTGGTTAACGGGCGTTATTACTGGATCCCCTTTGCCGCCATCCGTGAAATGCAGTTTCAGGCACCAGTCAGCGTGACGGATTTGGTATGGCGACACACGTGGGTACAACTGGTGGATGGCAGCGAGCAGGTATGTCAGATTCCGGTGCGCTACCCACTGACGGCAACGCCAGAAGAACGCTGGTTGCGTGGCAGTGTCACCGAATGGCAACCGCTGGGCAGTGACGACAGCCAGTTTATTGGTCATGGTCAGAAAGTCTGGCTGAGCGACAGTGCTGAATATCCACTGCTGGCGCTACAGCGCATCACCTTCGATAACGTCGAGTCATCTTATGAGCCGTGATTATCCCGCGCAGCAGGACGGCTATGCTCAGCTGCATGGCGGCTATCGTGCGCGTAAAAATCGCGACACCCTCACTTCGCGCGATAAGTTGCAATCATCGCTGCTGGATCGTCTGACTGATGATGCTCCCGACAAGCGCACGGAGCCGGGCAACAGCATTCTGATCAGCCACAGTACCTTGCGCCGCCATGTACTGCGTGATTTGCAGTGGCTATTCAACACCATCAACAATGAAGCGCAGCAGGATCTCGGCTTTTTTGCCCATGTGCAGCGTTCGGTATGGAATTTCGGTGTTGCGCCGCTGGCGGGGCAAAATATGTCCGATATCGAATGGCAGGATGTGCAGCGCAAAATGACCGATGCCATTCTGCATTTTGAACCCCGCATTCTGCCGCAGGGTTTGCAGGTGCGTTGCGTCAGCGACCTGACTGCACTCGATCTGCACAACGTGCTGTCACTGGAAATCAAAGGTCGCCTGTGGTGCGTACCTTATCCGCTGGAGTTTCTGTTCCGTACCGAAGTGGATCTTGAAAGCGGCCATTTCGAACTACAGGATGCGGGGTAATCATGGACAGTAAACTGCTCGACTACTACAACCGTGAACTTGCTTATCTGCGTGAGATGGGGGCGGAGTTTGCTGCTCATTATCCTAAGGTGGCGGGGCGACTTGGGATGCGCGGCATTGATGTCGCCGATCCTTATGTTGAGCGGTTGATGGAAGGCTTCGCATTTCTCACATCGCGCGTGCAGCTGAAAATGGATGCGGAGTTTCCTCGCTTCTCACAGCGGCTGCTGGAAATGATTGCACCGGGTTATCTGGCACCCACGCCTTCGATGGCGATAGCTCAGCTAACGCCGGATAGCCGCAAAGGGGATATCAGCAACGGTTTTCTGGTGCCACGCGGCACCATGATGGAGAGCCAGAGCCTGAAAAAATCTGGCGTCACCTGCAGCTATACCACTGCGCATGACGTTATGCTCCACCCCCTGCGTATCAGTGACGTGTCGCTGGGTGGGGTACCGGGTGATATCCCATTGGGTGAGCTGAAACTCAGTGGACGCGGTGCCAGCAGCGCGTTACGTGTGCGTATTGAGTGCGAGGGTGTTTCCTCTCTCAGCCAGCTGAAGCTCGATGATTTGATGCTGTATCTCAGCGGACCGGATATTCAGGCGCTGAAGTTACTGGAACTGCTGATGCAGCATCGTGTTGGCATCCTGCTGCAGTCGGTGGAGACGCAGCCGCAGCGTCAGGTGCTGGCAGAGAGTGCGTTGCAACAGCAGGGCTTTGCACCGGAACAGGCGCTGTTGCCGGATGATTTGCGCAACTTCGACGGCTATCGACTGTTGCAGGAATATTTTGCCTTCCCGGCACGTTTTCAGTTTATCAGCCTGCATCAGCTGGCGTTGTTTCTGTCGGGATGTCACAAAGCGCAGGCATTCGACATCATCATTTTGCTCGATAAAGCAGACCCTGAGCTGGAAAGTGTGGTGGATCGCAGCCATCTGGCGCTGCACTGCACGCCGGTGATTAACCTGTTTCCCAAAACGGCTGAACGCCTGAAGGTCAGCGACAGCCAGCATGAATATCATCTGGTGGTAGACAATATCCGCCCGCTGGATTACGAGGTGCACTCGGTGCAGCGGCTGTTTGCCACGGTGGATGGGCAACGCGAAGAACAGGTTTTCCGCCCGTTCTGGAGCACCTTCAGCCCGGATCAAGGCGACTATGGCGCGTATTTTTCCCTGCGTCGTGAGCAGCGCACCCTCTCGGAACATGCACAGCGTTACGGCACCCGCACGGGTTATATTGGTTCCGAAGTGTTTCTCTCGCTGGTAGATGAACACCACACGCCATGGCGTGATGACATGCGCTACTTCTCTGCGGAAGTGATGTGCACCAGCCGTGATTTACCGCTGATGTTGCTGCAACAGGAGCAGGGCAACTTCGTCATGCCAGATTCCATCCCGGTGAGCCAGCTGACGCTGTGCAAAGGGCCGACGCCACCGCGTCCGGCGCTGGCGGAAGGGCTGTCCTCCTGGCGATTGATAAGCCATCTGCAAATGAATTATCTCAGCCTGATGGATAGCGCTGACGGTGAAGGTGCTGCTGCATTGCGCCAGTTACTGAGCCTGTACGCGAATCTGGCTGAGGCACCGGTGGCCCGCCAGATTGAGGGCATCCGCCATTGCCGGCTGAAAGCGGTGCATCGTCGTGTTCCTGAGCCGGGTCCGGTGGTGTTCGCCCGTGGTGTGAGCATCGCGCTGGAGGTGGATGAGCAGGTGTTCTCCGGTGCCAGTCCGTGGTTATTTGGTAGCGTGCTGGAGCGCGTCTTCTCGCGGTTAGTGGCGCTTAACAGCTTTACCGAACTTACCCTGAGTAGCCAGCAACGGGGCGAAGTTGGCTACTGGCCGCCACGTATGGGCCAGAAGGCGCTGCTATGAGTGAGGTCGCACAAGTCATCCCGCTTCAGCGCGCCAGCCGCCTGCCTGATGATTTCTGGCAGGCGGTGATGGCTGCGCCCTGGCGCTATGATCTTTTCCAGCTGCTGCGCAGGCTGAATGCGCAGAGTGGCCAGCGTTATTCTCTCGGGCGTGCGCCACTGCCGAAATTTGAAGCCGTTCGTCTTGGCCAGACACCCTCGCTGGCGTTTGCCCCGGCGACGCTTGCTAAAGTCAGCGAGCGCGAAGAGGATGGCCGTCATGACGTCTCCATCTACAGTTTTGGCCTGTTTGGTCCGAATGGTCCGCTCCCGACGCATCTGACCGAGTATGTGCGTGATCGCATCGTTCACCATCAGGACCACAGCCTTTCAGCCTTTGCCGACCTGTTTCACCATCGCGCCACGCTGTTGTTTTATCGTGCCTGGGCCGATGCCCAGCCAACCGCATCACTCGATCGCGGCGATGATAAACGCTTTCAGGATTACCTGGCGTGTCTGGCAGGTATCGGTTTTCCGGCGCAGCAGCAGGCCAGTTCGCTGAGTCTGCATGCCCGGCTGATGCTGGTGGGGCATCTCAGCCGCCACGGACACGATGCAGAAGGTTTAGAACGTATTCTGCGCCTCTATTTTGGTGTGCCGGTGATGCTGGATCAGAACGTTCCACAATGGCTGACGCTGGACCACCGCGATCAGGCCCGCCTCGGTGCCGGGCGGCAAATGCCCCGTCTTGGCGAATCCGCCTTTCTTGGCGTCGCCGTCCGGGATGTTCAGCATCGTTTCCGTTTGCGCTTTGGCCCGCTTACTGCCGGGCAATATGCACATTTCCTGCCAGATGGAAAAGGGGCATGCGAGGTGCGCGATTGGGTGCGTCACTACCTCGGTATCGAAATGCAGTGGGATCTCAGCCTGATCCTGGCTGCTGCTGATGTTAAAGGTGTGACCTTAGGCGGCGAAGCCCGGCTGGGTTACACCAGCTGGCTGGGACAGCCCGACCAGCCTGTCGATCGCGAAGATTTCGTTTTTGAGGTTGAGGCAGCCTCGCGCTAGCCCAACCACTTTTCCCTGCCACATAGCCAGCTTCTTCATATTACAGGACCCGATATGTCTGAAATCAGCCGAGCCGTGTTATTCGGTAAACTGGATACGCTGTTATTTTCCTCGCTGGAAAGCGCCACCGCCTTTTGCAAGCTGCGTGGCAATCCGTATGTCGAGCTGGTGCACTGGCTGCACCAGCTGATGCAGCAGCAGGAGGGGGATTTACAGCAGATAATCAGCCACTTTTCACTGGATGAAAACGCGCTGACGCGGGATATCGTGGCGGCGCTGGATCGTCTGCCACGCGGCGCAAGTGCCGTCTCCGATCTCGCCGAACACATCGACAGCGCGGTGGAGCGCGCCTGGGTTTATGCCTCGCTAAAATATGGCGCCACACGCATCCGTGGCGGCCATTTGCTGATCGGTATGTTGAAAACGTTCAACCTCGCCAGCGTGCTGAAAGGCATTTCATCGCAGTTTGCGCGTATTAATGCCGACGTGCTGCTGGATCAGTTCGACACTTTGCTCAGCAACAGCAAGGAAGTACAGCAGGCGCTGACTCAGCCGGAGGTTTCAGCACCCGCTGCGACCGGTAACAGCACCCTGGCGCAGTACGCGCAGGACCTCACCGCCCGGGCGCGCAGTGGTGCTATCGATCCGGTGACGGGCCGTGATGAAGAGATCCGCCAGATGGTGGATATCCTGATGCGGCGTCGTCAGAACAACCCGTTGCTGACCGGAGAAGCAGGCGTAGGGAAAACAGCCGTGGTTGAGGGGTTGGCGCTGCGTATGGCGGCGGGGGACGTGCCTGCGCCGCTGCGTGATGTGCAGCTCTGGCTGCTGGATATCGGCATGCTTCAGGCTGGTGCCGGGATGAAAGGCGAGTTTGAGGCGCGACTCCAGGCGCTGATCAACGAAGTGCAATCCAGCCCAACGCCGATTGTGTTGTTTGTGGATGAGATCCACACCCTGGTCGGTGCAGGTGGTCAGCAGGGCACCGGTGACGCGGCAAACCTGTTAAAACCGGCGTTGGCCCGCGGGCAACTGCGTACCATCGGTGCGACCACCTGGGCCGAATATAAAAAATATATTGAGAAGGATCCCGCGCTGACCCGCCGTTTCCAGACGGTGCAGGTTCAGGAGCCGGATGAGGCGAAAGCCATCCAGATGCTGCGCAGCACCGTAAGTGCGCTGGAAAAACATCATCAGGTGTTGTTACTGGATGAAGCGGTGAGCGCGGCCGTTAAGCTGTCTCATCGTTATATCCCGGCCCGTCAGTTGCCGGACAAAGCCGTCGCGCTGCTGGATACCGCCTGCGCACGCGTGGCGGTCAGCCAGGGGGCACAGCCTGCCGCGCTGGAGGATTGCCTGCATCGGCTGGCGGCGCTCGATGTCGAAGCGGAAATTGCCGAGCGCGAGGCAAAAGTCGGTCTGGGTTCACCTGAGCGCTTACAGGAAATTGCGCTACTGCATGCTGAGCTGTCTGCCACCCGTGATGCACTCACGGCCCGCTGGCAGCAGGAGCGGGAGCTGGTTGATCAATTGATTGCCTTGCGGGCACGTTGTGTCAGCGAGGGGGAAGCCTCGTTGCGTGCTGAACTGGATGCCACTCAGCAGCAACTGCGCGCACTCCAGGGGGAAGAACCGCTATTGTTTGCGGCGGTGGATGCCAGCGTGGTCGCGGCCGTGGTCGCGGACTGGACCGGCATCCCGCTGGGTCGCATGGTGAAGAACGAAATCGACGCGGTACTCAATCTGGCCGATACCCTGAACCAGCGGGTGATCGGCCAGCGTCATGGTCTGGATCTGATCGCCCGACGGGTACGCACCTCGCGTGCACGGCTGGATAACCCGAATAAGCCGGTTGGCGTGTTTATGTTGTGCGGTCCGTCCGGGGTAGGGAAAACCGAAACCGCCCTGGCGCTGGCGGAGTCGCTGTATGGCGGTGAGCAGAACGTCATCACCATCAATATGAGTGAATTCCAGGAAGCGCACACCGTCTCCACCCTGAAGGGTGCACCTCCCGGCTATGTCGGTTACGGCGAAGGCGGTGTCCTGACCGAAGCGGTGCGCCGCCGTCCATACAGCGTCGTGCTACTGGATGAAATCGAAAAAGCCCATCCCGATGTACATGAATTATTTTTCCAGGTGTTCGACAAAGGCTGGATGGAAGATGGCGAAGGACGCCATATCGATTTTCGTAACACCATCATCATTCTGACTTCCAATGTCGGCACGCAACTGATCAGCGCGTTGTGCGCCGATCCGGAACTGCTGCCCGAGCCTGACACGCTGAGTAGCGCGCTGCGTAAACCGTTGCTGGAGGTGTTCCCTCCGGCGCTGCTGGGACGCTTACTGGTGGTGCCTTACTACCCGCTGAGCGATGCGATGCTGGCGGAGATCGTTCGCTTGCAGCTGACGCGCATTGTGCGCCGTCTGGCTGAGAACCACGGCATTGAAGCGGACATTGAGGACTCGGTTGTCAGCCAGATCGTGCAGCGCTGCACTGAAGTGGAGTCCGGTGGCCGCATGGTCGATGCCATTCTCACCAATACCCTGTTGCCACAAATGAGCCAGATGTTGCTCAGTGCCCATGCCCGTGATGAACGCTATCGCCGGGTACAGGTGCGCTGTGAGCAGGGCGAGTTTGTTTGCCAGTTTGATGTCTAAAGCCGTTCGTTATCAGAGAGTTTTCGTCTATGTCGGAACACGATAATCACCTCAATGTACCCAATGCCTTGCCGCTGGGTTACCGATTCAATGAGTTTGAAATTAAAGAAGTCATCGGTGGCGGCGGCTTTGGCATTGTCTATCGCGCCAGGGATCATCAGCTGGAGCGTGACATCGCGATTAAAGAATTCATGCCTGCCTCGCTGGCGGTGCGCAGCGAGGGGCTGAATCTGGTGCTGCGCAGCGAACGCTTTAGCAAAACGTTCGCGGCGGGTTTGAACAGTTTTATCCAGGAAGCACGGCTGCTGGCGCGTTTCAATCATCCTAACCTGCTGCATGTGCTGCGCTTCTGGGTGCAAAACGACACCGCCTATATGGGCACGGTGTTTTACAGCGGTACCACGCTCTCCATCGCGCGTGCGCGCAATCCGCAACAGATTGATGAGGCATGGATCCGTCGTCTGCTGCCACCTCTGCTGGGGGCGATTAAAACCATTCATGATGCGGGTTATCTGCATCGTGATATTTCGCTGGATAACATCCAGATCCAGAGCAACGGCGAACCGGTACTGCTGGATTTTGGTTCGGCACGTAAGACCATTAGTAACCTGTCCGACGAAAGCGAAACCATGCTGCGTCCGGGCTATGCGCCGATTGAACAGTACAGTGACAACGATGAAAGCGAACAGGGGGCATGGACGGATATCTATGCTCTCGGCGCGGTGCTGCATACGTTGATCACGGGTGCACCGCCGCCGGTAAGCGTGGTGCGTAGCATTGAAGATAACTACCAGCCGCTGGCGCAGTGTCGCCCGGCTGGCTATTCCCCGGCGCTGCTCAATGCTATCGATGCGGCTCTGGCGCTGAAAGCGGAAGATCGTCCGCAAAGTATCGACGCCTTTGCCGCACTGATGGCATTGCCAGAAAGCGCCACTGAGACGCCGCTCGCAGTGAAAGTCAGCGGGCCTGGCACCATGCTGGTACCGGTTGAAGAGGTGGAGGAAGAAGCGGTTCCCCTTTCACCGGTTAAAGCCTTGCTGCGTCATCGTTTCGCCCTGCCGGGATTAGTGGCGGCAGGCGTGGTGCTGGGATTATGTGTTGGCCTGCTGGTGGCCGGTGGTGGGGATGATGATATGCAGGCTCAGTCACAGCCTCAGGCGGAGTCTCCTGCCGCCACCGCTGCCAGCGCTGCCAGCGCGGCACCTGCTGTTCAGCAGCAACCTTCTGCCCCAACAGAACCACAAACAGCGCAACGTGAAACTCCGCCTGCACCGCCGCCAGCACCGGTGGCGCAGGTGTACATCAGGCTACAACCGGGTGAACAGGTGCAGGTCAATGGTAAGCAACAGGCGTTGGTACCGGCTGTCAATGGCTTCGCCGCACTGCAACTTGCACCGGGCCATTACACCTTCTCGATTCACGGCCAGCATGGCGCACGTGAACAGACGCTGACCATCGGTGATGAAGGCGTCTGGCTGCTCGATCCTCATAGCTAACTACAAGGGATTTGCTTATGTTTTCACGCATAACCGTTCAGCTGCCCATGGAGGGCTTGCTGTTCTGGAAACTCAAGGGGTCTGAAGCCCTCTCGGAATCATTTGTCCTGGACGCGGAGCTGCTTTCCACCGATGCGCGCATCGATCGTCAGTCTCTGCTGGGCAAACCGATCACCTTTACGCTACCGACTGAGCATCTGCTGAGTCCGCGTTATATCAACGGTAAGATCACCCGCGTGGCGGTACGCAATGAGGAGCTGAACGGCACTCGCTACGCGGTCTATGCGCTCAAAGTGGAGCCGGACCTGTGGCCGATGAGGCGCGACCGTAACCTGCGTATCTTCCAGAGCCAGACGGTGCCGCAGATTGTGCAGACGCTGCTGAAGGAGTACAGCGTCAATGTGGAATCGCGACTCAGCAGCAGCTACCGGGTCTGGGATTATTGTGTGCAGTACCAGGAAAGCAGCTATGACTTCATCAGCCGTCTGATGGAGCTGGAAGGCATTTACTACTGGTTCCGCCACGAAGCCGACAAACACACCCTGGTGCTGTGCGATGCGGCAGATCAGCATCAACCTTTCTCCGGCTATGAAACGATCCCTTATCACGTTGCGCCGTCAGGCGGCAGCGTGACGGAAGAGGGCATCAGCCAGTGGTCGCTTGAGGAGAGCGTGACGCCGGGAATGTACAGCACCGACGATTATGACTTCCGCAAACCGAATGCGTGGATGTTGCAGGCGCGCCAGAATCCGGTGGCACCGAGCCCCGGTTCCGTGGATGTTTATGACTGGCCGGGGCACTTTGTTGATCACAGCCACGGCGAGTTTTACACCCGCATCCGCCAGGAAGTGTGGGAAGTGGAGCACCACAGCGTCAGCGGCGTGGGGACGGCGACGGGTATCGCCCCGGGCTACACCTTCGGGCTGCTCAATGCGCCGCATTTCAGCGACAACGGTAAATATCTGACAGTCACAGCGGAATACGATTTCGAGGAAAACAGCTACGCGAGTGGTGACGTGACGACCACGCACAACATCCGTTTTACCGTGCTCCCGGCGTCAATCACCTGGCGTACACCGCCACGAACGCCGTGGCCGAAAACGCACGGCCCACAGACGGCGAAAGTGGTGGGACCAAAAGGTGAATCGATCTGGACCGATCGCTATGGCCGGGTGAAGGTGAAGTTCCATTGGGATCGTCTGGCAAAAGGCGATGATACCAGCTCGTGCTGGGTACGCGTCTCCAGTGCCTGGGCAGGCCAGGGATTCGGTGGCGTGCAGATCCCGCGCGTGGGCGACGAAGTGGTGGTGGATTTTATCAACGGCGATCCGGATCGCCCGCTGATCATTGGCCGCGTGTATAACGAGGCGAGCATGCCTCCCTGGGCGCTGCCTGCGGCGGCCACCCAGATGGGGTTCCTCAGCCGGACCAAAGACGGCACAGCAGACACCGCCAATGCGCTGCGTTTTGAGGACAAGGCGGGCGAGGAGCAGTTGTGGATCCAGGCGCAGAAGAATATGGATACCAACGTCAAGAATGACGCCACCCATACTGTTGCCAATAATCACAGCCACTATGTCGGCGTTAATGAGCTATATCGGGTTGAAACCAACCGTGTGCACGGCGTTAAAGGCGGTGAAGAACTGCTGACCGGCAAAGGAAAAATTGATGCCGCAGTGGAAACTTATGTGCTGGGGTCGGGCACAAAATTGCGGCTGGAGTGCGGTGAAAGCGCGATAGAACTGAACGCCAATGGGCAGATCAATATTGTTGGTAAAGGCTTTAATATTTTTGTTCAGGGCGACGGGAATATCACCACTTCTGGCGGCAAACTGAACCTGAACACCGCAGGCGCACAACCGGGTACGGGCGCACCGGGAAGCAGCCATAAGCAGAACATTACGGAGGCGGTGACGAATCTATTCCCGGCAAAAAAGGAGGGTGAGGCAGGGGTAAAGCAACTGGCTCAGAAAACAAATAAAAAACAGCTCGATGAGAGAATTATCAGGTCAATAATGAAGTCAGAGGGTGTCTACCACGTCCAGGGAGGTAGGCCTGAGGCCTATGGTTTCAGGAAAGGTAATGGCCATGCTTATGAGGATATCATGGCTGCACGTGCTAAATATGGTGTTGGTAGTAATGAAGAGTTTGTTATAGTTTCAAAGTATATGAGGAGAAAGGCATTAGAAGCGGGTGCACTCCATTTTCCTGATCTTGGAAAACAAGCTGCGATTATGTCGATGGTACATTTGCGAGGTTCTGGTGGTGCTCAGGCGATCTTGAATTCAATGCAAAGTGGTGAGATTGTTGAGTCTGCGAGGTTAAAACCTGAAGCCATTGATTATTTGAACAAAATGTCACCAGAGGATTTTCAGACTAACTTAATTGATGCCCGTAATGCTTACGATGATGTTGTTTATGGCAATTCCCCAACAACCGTCAAAGGCGTGAAAATGACGTGGTCAGAAGCATACAGGAAAGGTTTAAATGCTCGTTATATCAGAGAGTCAAAAGAATTTTTGAAATATTCACATGAGTAAGGCGAAAGTAATGATTAAGGGAATTTTCAAAGCGGTAGTTTTAGCTTTATTAATGATGTCTTGTTACGCATGGTCTGCTGACTTCAATAATCTGAGGAATTATCAAACTTCGGACTCAGTAGTGAATATTTTTGATGATTCAAATATCAATAACGCAGTCAAAGTGTTGACGGGAAATGAGTATAATAGTTTTATCGCTAACTTTCAGGCTTTTGGCGATCCCAAGGTGCTCAAAGATGGGGGGCTGTTTATTGAAGGATGGTTACCCCATCTGAGACTAGAGAATGCATCTGCTTTTGTCATTGAGCCAGATGGTAAACTATATGCAGCTTGGCTAAATCCTGATAATAATTACATTCACTATATCACTAACGATCATGCCAAGAATAAGATTCAGGAAAATATACAGCAGTGGTCATTTCGATTTGAGGGGGTAAATTTCAACCACAAGCCCTCTGGGAATATAATTAAGCAAAAAATACCTGATGTTAGTTACTTTAATACTAAAAATTACTCCGCAAAGATCACTCTTCTATGTTCAGATCGTAGCATAATTTGCACTAAGGCTCTCCTTAAGATCACATATAAACCTGATAATTCATCTCATTCAGTGTTAGGTGTTATTAATAATCAGGATTGCCATAAGTCTGATTGTCCTGCAGAAAGTTTGACATTTGAAAACAAAAACACAAATACACGTTATTTCTTCTCATTGGAAGACAATGATCTACTTGTTTCCACTGTGGGTAAATCAGATGTTTATGAGAAAGGAAAGTGGCAATAATCTTTAGGTGTAATAATCATGGTGTTTCGATTAGCCACGTTGTTAATATCGTTGCTTCCCTTTTTCTGCTGTGCCTCAGACATGTTTTCTGGGCATTGGAGTGGAGCAGACAGCAATGATGACGGTACCCCATACTCGACGTTAACACTAAAAATCCATCAGTCTGGCAACAGGATCAGCGGCCAGTATTGCTTTATTACGCAAAACGGGAATCGTATTGATTGCCCGACTGACGATGAAGAAAATCTGCATGGTGTTATCAAAGATAATAAAGCCAGAGTAACTTTTGACTCGTCTTTTGGCGGAAAGGGTGGTGTCGCACAGCTACTTTTACACGGCAATAAACTCTCCTGGCACTTAAAAAATGAGCCGCAACAAGGGAATTTTTATGCTCCTGATGTATATGAACTCACCAGACAAAATGATAAGGAGATCAAATTACAAAAAATAAAGGTTATGTCAACAAAAGACTTTACAGTCACTTTAGTGAGCACTTGCGGCGATTTTAATAAATCTTGTCAGGATGTGGAATATTACGGTTTAAGAAATAAAGACCAAAGTCAGATCTCCCTTAAAGGTCATACGGTTGAAGATGACAATTCCACGGTGGCGAAAGGGATGCTTTTTAAAAATGGCAACATTGAATATTTAATAAATTTTGATCCATTAAAGTTGAAAGTTTCGCAAGGAGCCAGGGTCCTGGTGGAGCAGGATGGACGTTGGGAGTAAGGCAATTCACATAAGGACGAGTAAATGAAACTGGATAACTATCTATTATTTTTGGGTATTTTTATATCTCTATCCCTCCATTCGGCAGAGGCTCGTGAAGGGAACTTTTCTCCAGCTTTCAAAAAGTGCATGTCCAATTCGAACGGGATTACCGTTGCGATGCGCGATTGTTATAACGATGAAATAATCAAACAAGATGCGCGACTAAATAAAAACTACAAAACCTTTTTAGCATCACAGGATAGTGATACCAAAAAAGCCTTTGTGGAAGCGCAGCGGTTATGGTTGAAGTACCGCGATGCAAACTGTAATGCATTGATGGCCACTGAAGCGGGTGGCACGCTGGCATTATTGGTCGGTGAGAGTTGTAATCTGAAAATGACTGCTCAAAGAGCGGATGAATTAGAAATACCTGCACCTTTCAGCGGGGTCTGGCGAGGGGAGCGTGGGGAAGATACATCTTTATCCCTGATCCTCAAACAGACAGGCAGCAAGATTACGGGGACCTACTGTTATATGGATGGTGCCAATCAGATTGACTGCCCCGGGATTGGTGAAGCGCTTCCCTTGCACGGGCAAGTAAAGGGTTCTACGGCCATTGTGAGGTTTCCCTCTACAATCGATGAACCGGACAAACGCAAAGCCAGAATCACGTTAAAAAAAGACGGAAAACTTTCCTGGGAATTGCTGGAAGACCCCGATTGTTGTTTTTCTCCTACACCGCATTCTTTTGAAACGTTGGATCGCACAGGCTAAGAATCAATCAAATTTCCAGAAGCACCCCGCAGCGAAAAAATATGGCGATCCCTTCGCCTCTACACCCCGATTTAAACCTCCAGAACGGATGACCAACATGCACTACCAATTCAACGAGGGCGCGTTTTCCCTGTTTCCGGCTGCCTGGCAGGATACCACCATGAATATCCTGCGTGATGAGGCCAGTGGCCTTGCGCTGATTGTCAGCCGTGGTCCGATCCCGGAAGGAAGCGACTTTGAACAGGAGTTCCAGCATCAATGGGATGCGCTGCGCAAGCAGATGGGGGACATCCATCAGAGCACCTTTGCGCATGTCACCGCGGGTGCAGACCATGCCCTGCACGCCATCGAAGTTGAAACCGCTTATGAACGCAATGGTCAGGCGCTATGGCAAAAGCAGCTGGCCGCCGAAGTACCTGGAACCCGCACCCTGATGGTTTTTACCCTCTCCGCCCTTCGTCCTTTTAGTGAAGAGGACACCGGACGCTGGAACGCATTCCGGCAGAGCCTGACGTTACATAACCCACGGAAAGCATAAGGCATGGATAACCGCGCAGCCCGGCAGGGCGATGAGATCATTCACTCCAGCATCCTGGCGGATATCACCAGCATCGTCGCGGAGGGCGTGACCTATGCCGCAATGGGGGCGATTGTCGCGGGTGCGGCTACCTTTGCCGGGCCGGTCCTCGGTATCGGCGCACTGACGGCGCTCGGCAGCAGCTGTCTGCTGAGCGGGATTGTGGCGGGGGTGGCCGCCAATGCCACCGGTCTGAGCAGCAAAATCAGTGCGGGTGCAGACGAAATCGGCAACTTTCTGTTCCCGCCGTCCCCGTCCGGGGTGATTATCAGCGGCTCTGAGGATGTGATTATCAACGGCCTCGCTGCTGCGCGGGCCGCCGGTACCCTGACGTCCGCCGATACGCCCGCGCCTGAACCCCAGACGCCCGCCAGCTTCGCCGATTACGGCGGTATGCTGCTGGCGGCGGCCGAGCAGTTCGGCAGCGCCATGTGGCAGCCTGGCGTGGCATCGGCCGCGGCGGGTACCTCACCGCTGATGCAGGACAAAGTGTTATGTGAAAAGCACAGCGGCCCGCAGTTTCTGGCGGAAGGTTCCAAAAGCGTCTTTATCAACGGCCAGCCAGCCGTGCGGGCCAAAGATCGCACCACCTGCGAAGCCACCATCAGTGATGATGTCTCACCCGATGTGATCATCGGCGGGGAAACGCTGACGGTGCGCGATATTAAAAGCGGCAAACAACCCGGCCTGGCGCTGGCGATGATCGCGCTTTCGCTAATCCGCGGTCGTCCGTCGCAGATCCTGAAAAATATGCCCTGTGCCCTGGCGATGGCCGGGGGCGGTATGCTGGCGGACATGGCGATCAACGCCGTGTTCTCCTCACTTCATCCGGTGCACGCCGCCACGGGCGTTAAAGTCCTGAACGACGACGCCGAGCGCGACTTTGTCCTGCCGGGACGCTTTCCGCTGCGCTGGCAGCGCAGTTACAACAGCCTGACGCAGCGGGCAGGGCTGTTCGGCACCGGCTGGGCCACGGTGTTCGACAGCTACCTGACGCTGGACGGTGAGCAGGCCACCTGGTTTGACGACAATGGCCGCGAGCTGACATTTACCCTGCCCGGTGAGCAGGAGGTGTTTTACAGCATCAGCGAAGGGCTGATGATCCGCCGGAATGCTCAGGGATATATTGCCATCGCCGACGATGACGGTGCCGTCTGGCGGTTGTACCGGCCGACGGCGGCAGATCCACAACTGCTGCGGCTGGTTTCGCTCAGTGACGAGTACGGCAATATGCTCGAAACGGGCTGGGACGAGCTGGGCCGTCTGGTACGTATCCATGATGAACCGCTGGCGATTGATGTTGCGCTTCATTATGACGATCCGCGCCATCCGCAGCGGGTCACCTCGGCTCATCACTTTGATGGTGAGCGGCACTGGCCGCTGATGCACTGGACATATGATACATCGGGGCAGCTGGCGGACGTCACCGATGCGGCGGGCGTGGTCACCCGTCGCTTCCGCTACAACGCAGACGGCCTGATGGTGTGGCATCAGCTGGCGGGTGGGGCGGAGAGCGAATATCGCTGGGAAATGTTTGACCACTGGCGTGTGGTGGAGAACCGCACCAGCAGCGGCGACGGCTGCCACATGCATTACGATCTGGCCGCCGGGATCACGCGTGTCTCAACCTATGACGGGCAGCAGCGTGAACACCACTGGAATGCACAGGGCCTGATTACCTGCTTTATCGATGAGCGCGGCGAAAAATGGCGCTATGAATGGAATGAACACGAGCTGCTGGCGCGGCGTATCGACCCGCTCGGCCATGCGGTGAGCTTTACCTATGATGAATCCGGCAACCGCGTAGAGGAACAGGACGCAGACGGTGGCGCACAGGCGGTGCAATGGCTGCCGCATCGTGCGCTGCCGGTCGCGGTCACCGCACCGGGCGGCAGCGTAACGCAGTATTTTTACGACAGCCACCACGGGCTGGAACGGGTGGTGGATGCGCTGGGGCAGAGCACGTTTTACCGGCGTGATGAATACGGGCTGGTGACGGAGGAGCAGGACGCAGCGGGAAATATTTACCACCGTGGCTATAACGATGCCGGGCAGGTGATCCGCGAGACCGACTGTTCCGGACGTACCACGCGTTACCGCTACCATGCGCGGGGCTGGCTGAGCGTTGTCATCACCCCGGACGGTGAAGAGACACGTTATGAATACGATGCCGCCGGTCGTCCGCAGCGGCTGGAACGTGCGGAAGGCTGGGAAGAGAACCTGAGCTGGAACGGGGAAGGATTACCCGTTGCCTGGCACGCCGCTGACGGCCAGCGCAGCCTGTTTCGCTATGATAACCAGGGCCGCCTGATCGCCACGCGCAACGCGCAGGGCGAGGAAGTGCAGCGCAGCTGGGACAGCCGCAGCCGCATGACGGCGCTGACCAATGAGAACGGCGAAAGCTACCGTTTTGAGTGGGGGGCGGACTCGCTGCTGCTGGCTGAGGTCGGCCTGGACGGCGTGGCGACGCGTTATGAGTACGATGCGGCGGGGCAGATGCGCTCGCGCACGTTTGCCGCCGGGCACCCGGCCGCCATTACGCACCGGTTCAGCTGGAGCCCGGCGGGTCAGCTGCTGGATCGCACCACCCCGGAAGGGCAGACGCGCTACCGCTACACGCCGGAGGGGCAGCTGTCCCGCATCACCCGGCATCTGCCGCTGTCGGACACGGCGTGGAGCCGTCAGGCGGAGCAGGAAATCACCTTCCGCTACGATGCGCTGGGCCGGGTAACGGACGAACAGGGCGGACAGGGCCGTCTGGCGTGGCAGTATGATGCGCTGGGGAACTGCACCGCGCTGACGCTGCCGGACGGACGCCAGCTGAAGCAGCTGTACTACGGCAGCGGCCATCTGCTGAGCATCGCGCTGGACAGCCTGACGGTAAGCGAATTCACCCGCGACACGCTGCACCGGGAGCTGAGCCGCAGCCAGGGCGGGCTGACGACACGTACTGAGTACGATCGTCTGGGTCGTCTGGTGAAAAAGGATGTGTTCAACGGCGATGCGCAGCGTCCGGCACCACGCTGCTGGTCGCGTCACCGCGATTTTGACTACCGCAATAACCTTATCCGCGAAGAGCGGGACGACAACCCGTTCAGCCAGACGTTGTGGCAGTACGACAGCGCGGGCCGCCTGCTGTCGCAGGAGGGCGTCCAGCCGGGGAATGGCCAGTGGCGCTGGGACGCGGCGGGGAATCCGCTGGAGCGCCATGCCGGTGCAGTGTCACACAACCGGGTGACGCAGCTGAACGGCATCCGCTGGCAGTATGATGTGCATGGTCGCACCACGGAGAAGGACAACGGGCAGGTCCGCTGGCGCTACCGTTATGACGGTGAACATCGTCTGACGGAGGTGCTGAGCGAACCGCACGACCGCAATCGGCCGTCGGTGCGGGTGAGTTTTCAGTATGACCCGCTGGGCCGCCGCATCAGTAAAACGCGACAGCCGCTGGTGCAGGGCAGGCCGGGCGGGAAGGCGGTGACCACGCGCTTTGTCTGGGAAGGGTTCCGCCTGTTGCAGGAGATTCAGGATGACGTGCCGCTGACGTATGTATACAGCGGGACACAGAGTTTTGAGCCGCTGGCGCGTATCGATGGCGTGGACAGCCCGGAACTGTTCTGGTTCCACTGCGCGGCAAACGGCATGCCGGAGCGGCTGACGGACCGCGAAGGCCGCATCAGCTGGGAAGGGGTGAACGGCGCATGGGGCAAACTGCTGCGTGAGTCGAACCTTCAGACGCCCGGTTTTGCGCAGAACCTGCGGATGCAGGGCCAGTACCTGGACCGGGAAACGGGACTGCACTACAATCTGTTCCGGTACTACGATCCGGACAGCGGACGGTTTACGCAGCAGGACCCGATAGGGCTGGCGGGGGGGCTGAACCTTTACGCTTATGCGCCGAATGCGTTCAGTTGGATCGATCCGTGGGGGCTTAGCAAATGTAGTCTAAAGGGCAAATATAAAGAAATAGATAAAGCTAATTTACCTGGTTGGATAAAAGATTCTTTTAAAAATGGAGAGTATAAAACTGTATTGACCACCGAAGATGTAACCTTATATCGTGTGTTTGGTGGTAATGCTAAAATAGACGGCTCATTTGTTAGTACATCTCCAGCGCTGAATAAAATACAGGCAAAAATAGATTCAGCACTTTTGCCTGAATGGAAAAATACAAGGCAGTTTGAGGCTACCATAAAAGTTCCTAAAGGAACGGTTCTTCAAATTGGGAAGGTTGAAAAGCAAACTATGATGTCCGGCACAGTTCTTGATGGTGGAGCTGACCAGATATTATTACCACAGGGCTATCCTACTAGTTGGATAAGTGATGTGAGATTTTTATAGTTGAGATTTAAAATATGGATAAAAATGAAATTTTGATCGAAATTGATAAAGTATTTGATTATATTGAAAATATTATGAAGAGTGAAAATAAAGGAGCCTTAAAAGCATTACTTGATGATCTTAAAAGATTAAAAAATAAAGTTATGGATGATAGTCTTGTTAATAATCCATTAAAAGGTTTTCCTCGTCGCTATGCTGAGATGTACAATGATTATCTTCACCCAATAACTAATGTTCTGGATAAGATGGAAAAATATGTCGATATCTATTTAGACACAAATTAATATTTTTTTTAAAGCCGGAGGCGATTCTTGTGATCGCTTCCGGCTTTTTATTTTAACCGCCAGCCGTCAGGGTAAGACAACACTCCTCCACCCGGACGGTAACCGCCTGGCCGGTCTCATCCCCCCGCCTCAGCCAGCCACTTCCCCGCGATGCTCAACTGCGTAGTGCTGCGGTCACGGCGGGGCGGAAGCGTGCGCGGGGCATAAGTGCGCGTCGGGGTGTGCGTGTTAACGGGCGGCAGAACGCGGGAAAAGCTGCCTGTAAAAAAGAAAACACATCAGCAGGTTAACGCCGCTAAAAAGCATGACGATGTCGGAATCGTCCCTATGACCCGATAGGGCTGGCGGGGGGGGGGATAAACCTTTACGCTTATGTGCCGAACCCATTAAACTGGATTGATCCGCTAGGGTTAAGTCCCTGCAAGCCAACAAAAGGATTACCTGATGCAGAACCCGGACAATATAATTACAGAGGGATACATAAGGGGCATCCTGAATGGGATAATGCTTTGAGAGGGAAAGTAGTTCCAGGCAATATAAATTCTAAGCTCTCAGCAGATGAGCATAATCTTGGTGGTTTCTCTGCAAATAGCCCTTACACTTCCTGGACAGATGATCCAAATATTGCGAGAAGATTCGCAGGTGAAGATGGTGTTATCTTAAGAGTCAAGACAGGTGCACCTAATGCAGGCGATACTTGGTCATGGGATATATCCATTGATGATTATTTTGAAAGAGAAATATTACTAAAAGGCATTCGTAGCAATGGTGTGGAGGTGTTCTTACCATGAAACATTCTAACGATATATCTTTATTAAAAAAATTCACTCCTAATGAGATAAAGAGTGAAGTGTTTTCTTCGGAGATTACCTTTTTTAAATATTATCAAAGAAATAAATCCGAAGAGCTTCGTGAGCTAATAATTCATATTGATAATGCTAATTATTCAGGGTTGTTTATTAATGGTGGTGATTCATCTGTTCGTATCTTGACGGAATTTACAGGTGAAACCATTGGTATTCTGGCAGGAAGGAATAGTGTTTATTTTTTTAAGTTGTATATAAATGAAAATGTGGGGGAGCTTATTTCCTTTATATTAATTAAGCGAAAAAAGCGTACAGAAGAAGAATTACAATTAATGGCAAAGAAATTAGGAGTCAAAGAGATACCACACTAATGCTAAAAAGCCGTCGGTGGTCAGGATAAGACAACTCGCCTCCACCCGGACGGTAACCGCCTGGCCGGTCTCAAACCCTGCCTCGGCCAGCCACTTCCCCGCGATGCTCACCTGCGGTGTGCTGCGGTCACCGCCCTTTGGGCGGTAGCCCACAATGCAGCGCCGTTCCGTTTTGGAAATCTTTCCTTCTGGCTTGCCATCGTATCCAGCCATGATAATTACCTCGTTTAGTTGTTGTAGTGAGCTGTGTCAGGAGGTTGCCGCCTTCTGATACTGTGCGCTTCAAGCTAGGCGCTCTGGCAGTATGACCCGCTGGGCCGCCGCATCAGTAAAACGCGGCAGCCGCTGGTGCAGGGCAGGCCGGGCGGGAAGGCGGTGACCACGCGCTTCGTCTGGGAAGGGTTCCGCCTGTTGCAGGAGATTCAGGATGACGGACCGCGAAGGCCGCATCAGCTGGGAAGGGGTGAACGGCGCGTGGGGCAAACTGCTGCGTGAGTCGAATCTTCAGACGCCCGGTTTTGCGCAGAACCTGCGGATGCAGGGCCAGTACCTGGACCGGGAACAATAGATCATATGTCCTTCATCATCGAACACCAATTCAGCATGGTGGTGGTGTCTATGATGTTGATAATATTTTAATTGTCACTCCGAAATATCACCTTGATGTATTGGATCGGGCTTATCATTTTTGAGGCTGAATATGCAAAGAAAAGATCTTATAGAGTTAATTGAAAAAATCCAGCGTGGTGAAGGCACAGAAGAAGAAGCGGATAATAATATTGACTTTCTTTGTAGAAGCGTTGCAGATCCTCAGGCTGCAAATTATATCTTCCAGGAAGATCTTAGTGCTGAGGAAATAGCTGACAAAATACTGGACTATAAACCTATCCAGTTATAAAAAATGAAGCCGGAAGCGATCTGAATGATCCTTCCGGCTTTTTTTTCAACATGGATAAATATCATTATCCAGCATTTAAAAATTAACGTTCTCAAGGCTAACACCAATCGGTTACAGCAGAGGCTAACTGCTTATAATATTGATGTTTTTGATTCCCTGTATTTCTTCTTCTGTTTTTTTTCAGAAAATTATCCGAAATAAGAGGTGGTTCTGGCAGCAATGATAATGATAGCTTCCGAACTTCCACACAGGAAAACCCCTCTATCAACCCTGTATCATCATACTGTAGATGTAAGTTATTATAAAGACTAACATATTCCTCAGAAGCTGAGATTTTCAGGGAAATAAGCTTCACGCAGAGTAAATCTGGAATAATCAATCATATGCAAGGATGGTTAAGATGATAGCAGATAAATATATTTCCCTGGGCGCAGTGTTGATTTCAATTGCTTCGGTCCCTGTGCAGGCCGTTAACGTTCTAAATAATAATGCTTCATTAATTACCCGTGTGCCTGGAACAAGCGCTGATAGTAAACCACAGCAGCGAATATTTAACATTGACGACGCTCTGCTCAAGGCTGAGAACGTTTATTCCATTGATATGCACCCTGAGGAACCCCTGACGTTCAGTAAGGCACAGGCGGTACAAAGCCTGACGGTGAATTTCAGAACCCAGTCGCAGATTGAGAAAGTTGTTAAAGCCACACAGCTGAGGTTAATCCTGCCTGAAGGCGTGGTACGGCAGGGAGATATCCAGATCCGCTGTTCACAGCACGCGGATTGCAAATCTGACATCGATAATACCTGGACAGGTAAAGAGGGGCATCAGCTGATTCTGCTGGCGCTGGATTTGCAGCCAGGTGAAAGCTACAGCCTGGCCGTACCGGTGACGCTGGAAAAAAGCCTGCCTCCGGCGTTTGCTTCTGTTGAAGCGTTTATCGGGCAGTCGGCAAGCGTGCAGGCGGATTCACCGGACCGGATTGTTGCACCGGACAGCGTAACGGGTACGAAAAAAGCGATAAAAGTTGAAACACGGGTGAGGGTCCACGCGCTGAACGCTGAGGCGCAAAAGATAAAGGAGGAGAAGATATTTACCGCTCAGGTTGTCGTTGAAGGAATGGAATCAACCGACAAACTCAGTCTGACGGACGGCACCCATAGCTGGCCGATGACGTTACAGACGGAGTGTCATGTGAAAGCTGCCAGCTGTTTTACCGCCGACCTACCTATTCCCACCAATCCTTTTAACTTCAGCCTGACGGCGGTGGTGATTGCACAGAATGAAGAGATAAACCGCACGCAGCTGGTTACCCCCCTGAAAGAGGATTCCACCGGGCCTTTTGACTTTATTATGCAGTGTGAGGAGCCTGCTGAAGCGGCCAGCGGATGTACTCTGTCCTGGGGGGAGGAAACACGTCTAGCCCCGATACCTTACCTTGCTGATAATAGCTGGTTAACGCTGAGCAAAATTTATCAACATGGCAGGATAGCTGCCGGGACTTATCAGGACATCAATGACCTGATTAAAGACAATGGGCCGCTAATGCTGATTTATAAAAACGTGGGTCCTTCAGGCTGGAGACCGCTACAGATGTTTGAAAACAGCAACAAAGCACCGGAATTAAACAGAGAACAGATGGATACCGGCGACAAAGATGTACAAGGTCTCATCACCCCCGGCGACATACTGCCGCGCTATGGCACTCTGTATTTCTCTTATTCCGAATGACCTAACCCGCGCCGTAACAGGCAAAAAAAAAGCAGCCTTTGCAGGCTGCTTTTCTTCGAATTTGGCTCCTCTGACTGGACTCGAACCAGTGACATACGGATTAACAGTCCGCCGTTCTACCGACTGAACTACAGAGGAATCGTTGGAACGAGGCGCATATTAGCGATGCCGATCCCCGTTGTCAAAGCCCTCCTGCACACTTTTGGTTTAAGTGCGCGGAAAAGCAGCGGATTGCTGTTTTTCTGCCTTGAATGATCACAATTCAAACTGCCAGCAAGATCTCACTTTAAACGCAATTCCTCGCAGATGTTAGATGCGTGTCAAAGTTTTGTTATTTGCCGATTTTAAAACAACCGTTTCAGTGCTTTTATGATGAAAATTTCAAATGACGTTAAGATGGAATAAATGAACTGCTTATCATCACGGGTGGAACAACTTTTATAACCCGAAACGCCGTTTTGAAAATAACTTGTTGAAAAGGAACAAGTTGCAATAAGGAGTCGTTGTAAGCCGATAACGTTAAACCAGAAGTCTTATCTCTACAACCAGATAAAAAACGCCAGCGACGTTGAATGAATGTAAAAGAATTTTTTCATTCGCGGTATCAGCCAACCGGCGCACATTAACGATAAAGAAGGGTTACCCATGAACATCAAAAAAGCGTTAGTGACTTCCCTGTTAGTTTGCATGTTACCCGCCGCAGCCATGGCAAAAGATCTTCAGGTTGGCGTCTCTATGGCATTGTTTGACGACAACTTCCTGACGATTCTGCGTACATCAATGCAGAAAGAGATGCAAAAAGACAGCATCCAGGGTCAGGTTGAAGATGCAAAAGGTGACGTAGCACAACAGCTGCAACAGGTGCAGAACTTTATTGGTCAGGGTGTGGACGCCATCATCGTTAACCCGGTGGATACCAATGCGGTGAAACCGATCATCGATGCCGCCAGCAAAGCAGGTATTCCGTTGGTGTTTGTTAACCGTAAACCAGCAGGTGAGCTGACCGATAAGATGGCCTTCGTCGGCTCCGACTCTGAACTGGCCGGTCGTCTGCAAATGGAAGCGCTGGCAAAAGCGATGGGTGAAAAAGGTAACGTCGCCATTCTGCTGGGTGACCTGGCGAATGAATCCACACGTGAACGCACCAAAGGTGTTGAAGCGGTAGTGGCGAAATACCCGAACATCAAAGTGGTACAGAAGCAAACGGCAAAATTCACGCGTAATGATGCGGTTGACGTCGTGAGCAACTGGCTGACGGCGGGCGATGACATCCAGGCTATCGCCTCCAACAACGACGAAATGGCGATCGGTGCCTTACAGGCGCTTGGCAAAAACCCGAATCACATCCTGGTCGCCGGGGTGGATGGCACGCCTGATGCGCTGCAAATGATTAAGAACGGCAAGATGGTAGCCAGTGTGTTCCAGGATGCGAAAGGTCAGGGTGAAGGCGCGGTACAAACGGCCGTCAAACTGGTCAAGGGTGAGAAAGTGCAAAAAGTGGTTGATATCCCGTTCCAGCTGATCACCAAAGACAACTACACCAAATTCGCCAGTCTGAACCAGAAATAAACCGATCCCGACAAAGCCGTACGGAGGTGATGTATGACCGCTTTTGCGCTTGAAGCCGAAGGCATCAGCAAGTTCTTCCCTGGAGTGAAGGCACTCGACAATGTCTCACTGCGCGTTAAACCGGGGTCGGTACATGCCCTGATGGGCGAAAATGGCGCGGGCAAATCCACTTTAATGAAATGCCTTATCGGGATGTATCGTCCCGATAAGGGCACCATCCGCATTAAAGGGGAGCCAGTGCAGTTTCAGGACACCATGGATGCCCTGCGTTCCGGGATCTCCATGATTCACCAGGAGCTGAATCTGGTGCCTCATATGACCGTGGCTGAGAACATCTGGCTCGGTCGCGAACCGATGAAATACGGCTTTGTTGACCACGGCCAGCTCAACCAGCAGACGCAACAGCTGCTGAACAAACTGAATATCCGCCTGAAAGCCGACCGGATGGTCGGTGAACTGAGCATCGCGGCCCAGCAGATGGTGGAAATTGCCAAAGCGGTGTCGTGGAACTCCGACATCGTGATTATGGACGAACCGACTTCCGCACTGACGGAAACGGAAGTTTCACACCTGTTTACCATCATTCGCGACCTGCGTGAGCAGGGCAAAGCCATCATCTATATCAGCCACAAAATGGATGAAATCTTTTCCATCACCGACGAGATCAGCATTTTCCGCGACGGTGCCTGGGTGGGCAGCAACAGCACCACAGAGTTTACCCGTCAGTCGCTGATTACCCAGATGGTGGGACGCGAACTGACCCAGCTGTTCCCGAAATTCAACAATGCGATTGGCGAAGATGTGTTGACGGTGCGCAACCTCAACAGCAAAGGCCGCTTTAAAGATGTCAGCTTCACGCTGCGTAAAGGGGAAATCCTCGGCGTTGCCGGGCTGGTGGGTGCCGGTCGCAGTGAAGTGATGGAAAGCCTGTTTGGCATGGAGAGCTTTGACAGTGGCGAAGTGCTGATTGACGGCGTGCCGGTGAAAATCGATTCACCTTCCACGGCGATTGAGAAAGGCATGGCGTTCCTGACGGAAGACCGTAAAAAATCGGGACTGTTTCTGGTGCTGTCGGTGCTGGAGAACATGAGCATCGTCAACATGCCGGATTACATCGGCAAAAGCGGTTTTGTCAGCCATATGAAGATGGCGCAGGACTGCATGGAGCAGATCCGCAAGCTGAACATCAAAACGCCG